>CBFCWN010000017.1:0-47917 GCA_965601515.1 uncultured Myxococcales bacterium
TGGAAGACTGGGAGGGGAGGAATGTTGGGGGTGTTAGAGATCGCGACCATGGCTTGGATTTCGCTCGTTGGGATCCAGCCGCTCGCTCTTCCCTGGTCAGGCGCGGACGCGTCGCCGCTGTTGGTCGACACCCTTCAGCTTCAACGCGTCGAGGCCGAGCTCGAGTTCAAGCCGCTCGACATCTCGTTCCCGCGTGTCGACGCTCATGAGCTGAAGCCCTTCGATGAGGCCGTGACCGCGCTTCCGCGCGATTTCGAAAACGACGGTCTGAAGACCCCGAGGTTCTGAGTTGCGACGCGCCTTCAGGCGCGGTGCATGCGACGAGGTCATTGCGGGCAACCACCGAGAGTGAGCGCACAACCTCTGGCACTAGCGCTTGAACTTCGACATGTACGCCATCGCGCGTTGAATCACCTCGGGGTCGCTCAATGCGTCGCGAAGCGCTTTCGCGTCGGTCGTTGCGTCGAACGTTCCTGCGCGAAGCTCGGCAAGCTGCCGCTTGGTCGTCCGGAGGACGCTCGACGGCTTCTCGGCAATCGATGTCGCGAGCGCGTCGACCTCTTCCGAAAACAGCTCCGGATCGAGAATCCGGCTCACCAGCCCCGCGCGGAGCGCCTCCTCGGCGCCGACGGGTCGGCAGCTGAGCACCCAGTCCAACGCGATGGTCTCCCCGACGAGCCGGACGAGTCGCCCGGTGCCGCCCCAGCCGAGCGGGATGCCCGCGTCGAGCTCGGGAACCAAGAAGCGAGCGTCGGCGCCTGCGACTCGAAGGTCGCACGCGGCGGCCAGCACGACGCCACCGCCGACGCAGTGCCCGCGAATCGCCGCGATGGAAACCTGTGGAAGCTCGGCCACCGTGTCCGCGGCCAGCCGCCCGAGGTCGGCGGCCTCCTGCGCCGCGTCCCCGGTGAGCTCGGCGAGGAACGCCGGTAGGTCGGCACCCGCTGAGAAGTGAGCGCCCTCCCCCTCGATACGAACCACACGTACGGAGGCGTCGTCCCGAAGCGAGTCGCAGACTTCGATCAGCTCGCGAAGCAGGGTCGGTGAAAGCGCATTGAGCGCTTCCGGACGGTCGAGCACGATGCGCGCGACGCCAGCTTCAGTGGAGACACGAAGCGGCACGCGACTACTCGGCGGCTTCTTGTTCCTCGGGCCAGCTGTAGAACTGGCGGCACCAGCGGCGGAAGACGCCGATGGGCCCGTCCCCATCGCAAAGCAGCGGGTTTTCGTGCTGGACCTTGTTCTCCCAAATCGGCCGGTCCTCTTCGAGTTGGCGCACGATTTCTTTGAGCCACGCTTTGCCGATGCCCCGCGCGACGCTCGCGCCGTTGGTTTGCTTCACCATGAAGTTGAAGCGCACGTCGAGGTTGTCGTCGTCGATGGGCGTTTGCGTGGCGACCAGCATGGTGTCGACGAGTCCGGTGAAGCGCACGAGTGAAAGACCAAACCCGTACGACTCACTTTCGACTTTCCCGTCGACCGGTCCCATCGGTGTGTCCATTCCGGTGATGGAGCTGACACGCATGATGTGTCCGTCCGACGAACCCTCCGACTTCGGCATGTTGGTCGCGCCGTGGACGTAGTGAAAATGCGCGGAGTCGACCTGGTTCTCCGCCATGTCGAGGTTGTTCGTGCGGATCTGCGTGTTGTGAGTGAGATAGTCGGTCCACTCGTCGGAGTCGTACTCCGCGATGGAATCGGGGATGTCCCACTGTGGCGGTTTGCCCTCCGCGTGATGCCAAACGAACACGAGATCGGCGAGCTCCTTTACGTGCCAGCACGGCACGCTCGCCTTTCGCGGCCTGCGTTCGGCGTACGGGACCTCCATCAGCGAACCTTCGGCTCCGAACTTCCACGCGTGGAACGGGCACACGATGCCCTCGCCTTCGATCTTGCCGCCGTGACCGAGGTGCGCGCCGAGATGCGGGCAATGCGCATCGAGGACCGACAGCGCGCCGGACTCGGTCCGGAAGATGACGAGGTCCTTTTCGAAGTAGCGAAGCGGCTTGACCGTCCCCGGCTCGATCTCGCTCGCGAACGCCACTTGAAACCATCCGTTTGGGATGGGCGGCGTGAATCTTCTTGCGGAGGCCTGCATGGGTGAATTAATAGAACGTGTTCTAGTATTCGCGCAAGCCGCAACCGGACCGACGTTCCGATGTACCCCACTCCGACACTGCCCCGCGGGCCCCGGGCCATCAATTTCGCGCTAAAAACGCTGGGTCCCCTCACGCCGCTCGGCCGGAGACTCTCCGCGAGCTCCCTCGAGGAGACCGCTGCGAAGAAGACGGGGCTGTCCGACTTCGGCGACGACAGTTACCGCGAGGGCCTCCTGCGACTGGTCGACTCCCTGAACGCGGAGGCCCGGTTGTCTCCCATCGGACGACTCATCGCTCGCGAAGAGATCCTCACCGCGCTGAGCAACCGGCTGCGGCTCATCGAACACCATCGCGCTCATCCGGACATCGGTGCCAGGGGGATCGAGCGTCCGGTGATCATCATCGGAATGGGACGCTCGGGCACGACGATTCTCCACGAGCTGATGGCGCTCGATCCGAAGAACCGTGTTCCCACGACGTGGGAAGTCGACATGCCCTTCCCCGCTCCCGAGACCGCGACGTACACGACCGATCCGCGGATCGACGCGATTCAAAGCCGTCTCGACCGGACGGACCAAATCGTCCCGGAGTTCAAGAAGATCCATCGCATGGGTGCGACGCTTCCGCAGGAGTGCGTTCGTTGGACGACGGGCGAGTTCACGAGTTTGATCTTCGGGATCAGCTACGAGGTGCCGACCTACTGCGAGTGGCTGCTTGGCGAGGCGAACCTCACGACGACGTACGATTTCCATCGGCGCTTCCTGCAGCTCCTGCAGTGGAAGCATCCGGCGGAACGTTGGGTGCTGAAGTCTCCCGGTCACCTGTGGAGCCTCCCGGAGATGCTCGCCGAGTACCCCGACGCCCTGTTGATCCAGACGCATCGCGATCCGCTCAAGACCACTGCGTCGCTCTCCAGCCTCGTCACTCAGCTTCGAATCATGGCGACCGATCACGTCGACCCGGCGGCCATCGCCAAACAGTGGGCGCGATGGAACGCCGACGGCTTGAACAAGTCGGCCGACGCGCGAGCCTCGGGCTTGATTCGACCCGAGCAAGTCCTCGACGTGAGCTTCTACGAGTTCATGGACGATCCGCTTGCCCAGATGCAGCTTATCTATGGGTTTCTCGGCTACGACTTCACGGACGAGATCCAGCGCGCGACCGACTCATACCTACGGGCGAGGCCCGCCGACGAACACGGCACGCACCGTTATCGCTTCGCTGATTTCGGTCTCGACGTGGACGAAGAACGCGAGCGTTTGGGCCCCTATCTCGACATGTTCGAGGTCGGCTCAGAGTCGCTCTGAACTTCGTTTACACCTGTCGACTCCAGTGCGAGTATCCCGGCCGTCTCCGCACCCGGAGCGAAGGAGGAAGTATGGCGTTAGGCAACAAGCTTGCTGCAGAGTTCGTCGGCACGTTCTGGTTGGTGTTCGGCGGCTGCGGCAGCGCAGTGCTCGCGGCGGCGTTTCCCGATCTCGGCATCGGCTTCGTCGGCGTCTCGCTGGCGTTCGGGCTCACGCTCTTGACGATGGCGTATGCGATCGGACACGTGTCCGGCTGCCACCTGAACCCGGCGGTCTCCACCGGCCTGTTGCTCGGCAAGCGATTCCCGGCGTCCGAGTACGTGCCGTACATCATCGCGCAGTTGCTCGGTGGCATCACAGGCGCGGCCATCCTCTATTTCATCGCGTCCGGCCAACCCGGGTTCCAAGCAGGCGGCTTCGCGTCAAACGGGTTTGGCGAGCACTCGCCGGGCGGCTACTCGATGGCCGCTGCCCTCGTCGCTGAAATCGTGCTGACCTTCGGGTTCGTATTCGTGATCCTCGGTGCGACCGACAAGCGCGCGCCGGCCGCCGCCGCACCCGTGGCGATCGGTCTGTGCCTCACGCTCGTCCACCTGATCGGCATCCCCGTCGACAATCTCTCCGTGAATCCAGCTCGCAGCACGGCGACTGCGATCTTCGCCGAGCCTTGGGCGCTTCAGCAGCTTTGGCTCTTCTGGGTCGCGCCCGTCATCGGCGGCGCGTTGGGCGGCATCGTCTATCCGCTGGTCGCCGGGAATCCCGACTAGGCGCCTAGTTGATGCGAAGAAACAGGAAGCGTCCTCCGTTCGACACCGCGCCTCCGAGTTGACCGAACACCGAGGGAGTCGCGGAGAACCCGTGGCCGCCCTCGGCTCTCGCGATCTCCCTCCCGTCTGAGAGCGACAGAGAAAGAAGCGAGCCTTTGGTCTCGCCGTAGAGCACCGTTCCGGTTTCCGTGACGACCGGCGGCGTGGGCGCTCCGCGCTCGGGGGCCTTTTCCCAGACCACGGCTCGGCGGCGCAGGTCGAGTAGCGACACGCCGCGAATCGCCGAGGAGATGACCAGCATGCGGCCTGCCGAAGCAAGTCCCGTGACCCGTGTGAACGTGGCATCCCTCCAAATCACGGTGCCGTTGATGGGGTCGAGCGCATAGAGGCCCGCGGTGAACGAGGCAACGTACAGCGTGCCGCGAAGCAGCACCGGCGTAGTGTCGACGTCCAGGAACTGGGGCACGTTGCCCGGACGACGTTCGATATCGAGCGCCGTCTCGACCTCCCACTCCACGCGTCCGTCCGCGGGGCTCAACGCGGTCACAGCCCCGTCGGTGAAGCCTGTGTAGAGGCGCCCATCTTCCAAGAGAAGCCCGGCGTGACCCGCGATTGTGATCTCGTCGATCGGGTCTTTCTGATAGGTCCACAGGATGCGGCCGTCGTCGCGCGCAAGGGCGGTCACCTCGTCGAGCTCGCTCACCACGTAGACGGCGTCCTGGGCCAACACCGGAGTCGAGCGAACCGAGCCGATCAGCTTGGTTCGCCACTTCGCGGTGCCGTTCGGCATCAATGCATGCACCGTTCCATCGACCGACGGGAAGTAGAACTCGCCCGTTCGAACATCGACGGTCGGCCTCGACTCGATCTGTGCGCCGGCGTCGTAAAAGAACCGACGTCGACCATCGAGGTCGAACGCAAACATGTTGCCTTCGGTGGTCCCGACGTAGATCCGCTCGCGCTTGGGATCGAACGCGGCCGCGCTCATCTCGACCGGGAGGTAGCGTGACTCGGTGCGGTCGGTGAGCTGTCGTGACCAGCGGACGCTGAACCCGCCTTCGCCGGGGCGCGCATATTCGTCACCCCGTTCGATCCAGCCGAAGTTGTCCGCGTTGGTCTTCGGCGCTCCGGAAGCGCCACAGCCAACTGCGACCGCGAGCAGGAGCGTGATGGCGCCCAGGCGATGACGCACAGCGGACGCCTATTCCTCGGGCGGCTGCCGTTGGAGAAGCTCGTTCATGCGGCGCATGAGCTCTTGGGTCTGACGCGGGTCCTGCCCCGCGTCGGCCGTGAGCGCAGGAGCGAGCACCGCCAGGCGCGCTTGGGTCTGTTCCTGCGTGAACGGAAGCGACGGTGCCCCCGAATCCTTGAGGTCGGCGAGCACGCCTTCGTACGCGGTCTTCGCCTCATCGAGCTGGCCCTGCGCCTGCAGGATGCGTCCGCGATGGTAGCCGGCGATGGGTGCGTAGCTTGCGCCGACGTCGCCGAGGGCCTCGAGGCGATCGAGCGCCGCTTCGTACGACGACTCGGCTTCGAGCGCGTAGGCCAGCCCTTCGAGGGCCGCCCACTGGAGTGACTCGTCCTCACTTCCTTCGAGCGCGGCCTCGTACGCGGCGATCGACTTCGCGAACTCGCCCTGGGCGTACAGCGCGCGACCCTCACCGACTCGTGCCCACGCGGCCGCGGGGGTGCCAGGATGCAGCTCTGCGACCTCTGCGTAGGCGATCGCGGCGGCGGCCGGGTCGTCGGAGTCCGACTCCATCACTGCGGCGAGCGCGCTACCTGCGGAGACGGTTTGCCCCTTCTGAAGCGTCGACCAGCCGATTCCGATCGCCGCGACGAGGAGCACCCCGCCTGCCATCAACCCGATCGGCTTCAGATTGTCCTGAAGCCAGTCCTTCGCGGCGGCGGCCTGCTCGAGCGCCTTTTCCTCGACGAGCTCCGCATCACGCCCCTTCTTCGCGGCCTTCTTGGCGGCTTTGGCGGCCTGTTGCGCAGCCAGCCGCTCACCTGCGGTCATGGTGGCGGGTTTGTCGTCCTGGGCGGTGTCGTTGGCCAAGATTTCCTCCAAAAGGCGGGGAATCGCCGGTAAATCGGGTCGGCACTATACACGCGGCCCCGTCCCCGTCAACGCATCCTCGCACCCTTGCCGACGGCCGTGCTAGAGCGGCCGCTGTGCGCTCCGTCGTCGGCTTCCTTGGGTGCGTCACGCTCCTCGCGGGGGTGCCCTCCTCGGCTCGCGCATACGAGGACGAAGCGACGCTCGGACTCGCCGTGGGCTACGCGGGGCTACTCGAGCAGGACGAGCTGCCGAGCAACGGCGTTCACGTCGCGCTGAGCAGCGGCGGCGGACTCGGCGACGCGTGGAGCATTCAGGGGCTACTCAGCTACAGCGCCTACCCGGACGCGCGGCCGCTGCACATGGGGATGGCCGGGCTCGAGACGGTGTACGCGCTCGACATCGTCCGGTTCGTGCCGCTCATCGGCGCCGGGCTCGACGGGATCCTGAGCGTGCGCGACCGAGATACGAGAGGCGACTTTGCGCTTCACGTGTTGCTCGGGATCGATTTCCTCGTGAATCGGCGCTGGATTGTCGGAGGCGACTTCCGGGGCTTTTGGGTGGCGACGAACGCCAAGAGCCCGCTGGGGCCGTTCGTCGTTACCGCCGCGCTGCGAGTGGGCGTGAGGTTCGACCTTCGATAGGCGCAGCGGTTCGTAGGAGCGAAGCGCGCTCATCGCCAAAAGGAGCACGATCGACGCGCCCACACGCGCGGGAGACCAAGGCGTCGCGGTTGCCACGCTCGACTCATCGTCGCGTTCGGCCCGCGGTTGCGCCTGATTCTCAGGACCCGGCTTTTTCGAGCTCGAAGCCGTCGTGGAGAATCGCCACCGCGCGGTCGGCGTGCTCGGCTTTGATCAGGCACGAGGTCTTGATTTCGCTGGTGCTGATCGCCTGGATGTTGATGTCGTTGTCCGCGAGCAGGCGGAACATGCGCGCCGCGATTCCCGCGTGGTTTCGCATACCGACGCCGACGATCGACACCTTGGCGACCTCGTCGTCGCGCACGACCCCTTCCGCGTTGACGTCTTCGACGAGCTTCCGCGCAACGTCTTCCGCGCGCGTCGCGTCTTCGCGGCTTACCGTAAAGGTCAGGTCGGTGTGCCCCTCGCGAGATACGTTTTGAATGATCATGTCGACCGAGATGTTCGCCTCGGCAAGCGGTTCGAAGACGCTTGCGACGACGCCCGGGTGGTCCGGAAGAGCGGAGACGGTGAGCTTGACGGTCTTCTTGTCGGCGGCCACGCCGGCGACCACGACTTTTTCGAGCAGGTGTTCTTCGTCGGTCACGATCGTTCCCTCCACGTCTGAGAAACTCGAGCGCACATGTAGCGGCATACGGTGCTTCATCGCCAGTTCGACCGAGCGAATCTGAAGCACCTTCGCCCCAAGCGAGGACAGCTCGAGCATCTCCTCGTAGCTGATTCGCTGGATCTTTCGGGCGTTCGCACAGACCCCCGGATCGGTCGTGTAGACGCCATCGACGTCGGTGCAGATCTCGCACACGTCGGCTTTCACCGCGGCGGCGATGGCCACCGCCGATGTGTCCGAACCGCCTCGTCCGAGCGTCGTGATGTTTCCGTACGCGTCGGTGCCTTGAAAGCCTGCGACGACCAGGACGTTCCCGTCGGCGAGCGGAGCGCGCAGCGCGTCGCCATCGATCGTCCGAATGCGAGCCTTGCGATAGACGTTGTCGGTCCGGATGCGCGCCTGGTGACCGAGAAGCGACCGCGCCGGCACGCCGATTTCGTGGAGCTGAATGGCCAACAGCGCGGCGCTCACCTGTTCGCCGCTCGACACGAGGACGTCCATCTCGCGCTCTGCGGGACGGTCCGATAGCTCCCACCCCATGCTGAGCAGCCTGTCGGTCTCGCCGGCCATCGCGCTCACCACCACGATGACCTGATGGCCGTCGCGATGAGTCTTCGCCACGCGCTCGGCAACCATGCGAATACGGTCGAGCGAACCGACGCTCGTACCGCCGTATTTCTGGACCACAAGGCTCATTGGGCGGCGAAGGATAGCGGCGAGCGACCGCTGGGCAACTCCCGAGATCGAGTTGGGTTTTCCGTGGTATGCACGACGTATGCGTTCGGTCCTGCTCGCCTGGTTCAGCCTAGTCCTGGCTTTCGGTACGGAGGCTCGCGCGGACGATCCCGAGACCGCGCGGCGGAACGCGATGGTCGATCGGCAGATCGAAGCGCGCGGAATCCGAGACCCGAGAGTCCTGCGCGCGATGCGTGTCGTGCCGCGGCACCGCTTCGTCCCGGAGAAGATGAGGCCCTTCGCGTACGAGGACCGGCCTTTGCCGATCGGCCACGATCAGACGATCAGTCAGCCGTACATCGTTGCTCTGATGAGCGAGCTAGCCGAGGTGCGGCCCGGCTCTCGCGTGCTCGAAGTGGGGACGGGTTCAGGCTATCAGGCGGCGGTGCTCGCCGAGATGGGCGCAGACGTCTACTCGATCGAGATCGTCGAACCTCTTGCCAAACAGGCGCGGGTCACTCTGTTTGCGCTTGGGTACGGCGGCGTTCGTCTTCGTACCGGCGACGGTTACGCAGGTTGGCCGGAAACGGCCCCGTTCGACGCCATCGTCGTCACTGCGGCCCCCGAGACCATCCCTACGCCGTTGAAGGAGCAGCTCAAAGTCGGGGGGGTCCTCGTGATTCCTGTCGGAGACGATAGACAGACGCTCATGCAGGTTCGACGAACCAAGTCGGGATTCGAAGAGCGACGAGTCATACCTGTCCGTTTCGTTCCAATGACCGGCAAGGCTGCAGGCAAACCCTGAACTGTGAAGCCGCTCACAAACGCGGCCTCCGGCCGACCCGTCGCCCTAGACCCTACTCTTCCTCGTCTTCGGCAGGTTCCTCGACCGGCTTCTTCGACGGAGGCTGGGGTGGCTCGCCGTACTCTTGCGAAAGCTTCTTTTCGAGCTTGTCGAGCAGCATCCGCTCGATGTAGCTCGGCATGGCCGGAATCTGCATGACGACGCGAATCTGACCGGGCCCGTCACCCGGGATGCGAATCAGCTCTACGCTCCCGGGGTACGCACGTCCGTCGTCCTGATAGTCGAAGAGGAAGTAGCCCACCGTCTGGTCGCGGTCCTTGATCGGGTATCCCTGGTCGACCCGAATCAAACGGATCGCCGCGCCCCAGACCTGATCGAACGAGTGTCGAAAGTCTTCGGTCTTCTTGGCTCCCGCCGACGCGGGAACGCACAGGACGCCGATCGCGAGCGCAGCCCAGAGCCTCATGATGCCGACGCTACCCGCGCGGGGTGTTGCCGCCAAAAAACGGGCAGACTCGGCTCAGCTTTCGGCCTTCGCGAGCTCTTCGGCGATGGGCATCAGCTTGTCGCGCGTGTTGAGCGACGGGTCCTCGATCACTCGGTCGAGCAGTGCTCGGAGGATGCGACCGACCGCGGGACCGGCTCCTCCGTCGAGCATGGGGACGAGATCGTTGCCGCCGATCGCAAGGTCCGACGCGGACAGCGCACCGCCCTGCTCCGCCTGGTGTTCGACCCGGGAGCGCAGCTCGCTCAGCAGCTCGAGCTCCGCCTCGACGTCTCTGCCCTTTCCGAGCGCGTCGGCCTCGCCAAGTCGGAACAAAGGGTCGAGTTGATCGCGACCGACACGCTTCATGAAGCGTCGAACCGCGGCGTCGCTCCAGTCGGGCGTGTAGCAAATCAGGTGATTGCGAACCAAGCCCGTGACCAGTTCGCGCTCTTGGTTCGAGAAGCGATACGCCCGAAGCCACTGCTCGGCCATGTCGGCGCCCACCTTTTCATGGTGATAGAAGGTCCAGTCGTTGGTCTTGTCTGAAAATGCACGGGTCCTCGGCTTGGCCACGTCGTGGAGGAGCGCAGCGACGCGCTCGATCGGCCCGCCCTCCGACTCGTCGAGAACCCGCATCGTATGGCCCCACACGTCGTACGCGTGCCACTTGTTCTGTTCGCAGCCGACCTGTTCGAGGAGCTCCGGGTACGTCACCTCGAGAATGCCCGTTCGGCGCATCACCTCGAAGCCGCGCGAGGGGCGACGCGCTTTCATCGTCTTCAGCCACTCTTCGCGAACGCGCTCGGGGCTCACCTTTCGAAAGGTATCGAGCGCACCTCGAAAGGCCGCTTCGGTTTCGGGCTCGAGCTCGAACTCGAGGGTGGCGACGAAGCGAGCGCCCCGAAGGATTCGAAGCCCGTCTTCGCTGAAACGTTCGCCCGGATCCCCGACGGCGCGGAGCACCTTGTTGCGCATGTCGTCGAGGCCGCCGAACGGGTCGGCGAGGTGGCCGTCGACCGGGTCGTAGGCAATCGCGTTGACGGTGAAGTCGCGTCGGGCGAGGTCCTGGTCGATGTCGCCGACGAAGACCACCTGGTCGGGTCTTCGGCCGTCGGTGTAGAGGCCCTCGCCGCGCAGCGTCGTCAGCTCGTATCCCTGACCCTTCCACAGCACGGTCACCGTGCCGTGGTCGATACCGGTCGGGATCACCCGCGGGAAGGTCTTCTTCACCTTCTCGGGAAGCGCCGTGGTCGCGATGTCCCAGTCGTTGACCCGCTCGCCCCTTAGGGTGTCGCGTACGCAACCACCGACCACCCACGCGCGCTCCCCAGCATTGCGGAGCTCCTTACAAATCTCGAGCACGGGCCGGGAGATTTGCTGCCGGAGAATTCGGTGTGGCACGTCGCTTCGATAACCCTAGGAAAGAACAGACGCAATTAGCGACGGACCCAATTGGCCGGAAGGCTGAACCCGGGTACACTCGACATTCTGCCCTCACCCCCATCTGCCCCCGACAATCGAATGAGAAGACTCTGGAAGCCCCTGCTTGGTCTGGTGGTCGTCGTTTCGGCGTTCACGATTTCCTTCGCCTGGCCCGTCGAAAACGGCCTGCGCATCGACATCGACACCTCGCCGCGTGCCCTCGCGGCCCGTCAAAAGACCCCTTACGACCTGACGAAGCTTCAGATCATGAATCGCGTGATTCATGAGGTGAACAGCGACTACGTCGACCCCAGCCGCATCGACCACAAACGGATGATGCTGGCCGGCCTGAACGCGATCCAACAGGAGATCGCGCCCGTTCTCGTCCACTACGAGGACGGGGCCGAGACCCTGAAGGTCCAGGTCAATAGCCACGAGAGCGAGTTCGTCGTCTCGGACGTCGCGAGCCCCTGGGAGCTCTCGAGCCGGTTCCGCGAAGTGTTCGCCTTCCTTCAGGAAGAACTGCGGGACGAAGACGACATCGAGCTGCGCGACGTCGAATACGTCGCGATCAACGGTATGCTCAAGACGCTCGACCCGCACACGGTGCTGCTTTCGCCGGAGATCTACGAAGAGATGCGAACGAGCACGCGCGGGCAGTTTGGCGGTCTCGGCATCGTCATCTCCATTCGCGACGGTCACCTGACGGTGATTCGCCCGATCGACGATACGCCGGCGTCGAAGGCCGGCCTCCAGCGCGGAGACCGCATCGTCAAAATCGAAGACGAGTCGACCCTCAACATGCCGCTGAACGGCGCGGTCGACCGGCTTCGTGGGGCTCCCGGTTCGAAGGTCACGATCTACATTCGCCGCCAGAGCAAGTCCGGTGGCTGGTCGGCCCCGCGCATGGTGACGCTCACACGCGACGTCATTCGAATCCGCTCCGTCGAGCACAGCATGCTTCGCGACTCGGTCGGCTACATCAAGATCAACAACTTCCAGGGCAATACCGAGCGCGACCTTCGCAAGGCCCTCGAGTCGCTTCACAAAAAGAAGATGGAGGGCCTCGTGCTCGACCTCCGAAGCAATCCGGGAGGTCTTCTCGATCAGGCTGTCGAAGTGGCTGACACCTTCATCGAAGGCGGCCCCATCGTCACCACCTCGTCGCAGGATCCGCGTCAGCGCGAAGAGAAGTACGCAACGCGCGCTCGGACGGAGCCTCGCTACCCGATGGTCGTCCTGATGAACGCGCAAAGCGCATCCGCCAGCGAGATTGTGGCGGGCGCTCTGAAGAACCACGACCGCGCGCTCATCATTGGCGAGCAGAGCTTCGGCAAGGGCTCGGTGCAGGTGCTCTACGAGCTCCAAGATCATTCCGCTCTGAAGCTCACGGTGGCGCAGTACCTGACTCCTGGCGACGTTTCGATTCAAGGTGTCGGTATCGTCCCCGACATCGCGATCAGTCCGATGACGGTCGACCGGGAGGACATGGACCTCCAGGTCGACGAGTTCTTCCGGCGAGAGGCCGATCTCGACGCCCACCTCACCCACGAGAGTGCGACGGACACCCAGCGGCCGGCCGTCGTGATGGGCTACTACCTGAACCCCGAGCTACGCCAGCAACTGCTCGAAGCCGAGCCGGACGAACAGGAAAACGAGGATAAGGAGAACTTCCTCATCCGCTTCTCGAAGAATCTGGTGTTGAACGCCAAGTCCGCAAAACGACCGCAGATGCTGCGAGAGTCGGCACCGATCATCGAGCGCGTCCAGAAGCAGGAAAACGAGAAGGTCGCGCGCGACCTAGGGAAGCTCGGCATCGACTGGAGCGTCGGCAAGGACAAGGGGCCCAGCAACGTGTCGGTCAAGGCTCGCACCAGCGCCGGCAACAAGCCGGCGAAGGCGGGCGACCCTCTCTCGCTCGAGGTCAGCGTGACCAACGAGGGGAAGAACACGCTCTACCAGCTTCGGGG
Organism: uncultured Myxococcales bacterium; assembly: GCA_965601515.1. Taxonomy (GTDB): domain Bacteria; phylum Myxococcota_A; class Polyangia; order Polyangiales; family Houyiibacteriaceae; genus SG8-38. Next base: position 12,903 of record CBFCWN010000017.1, read on the forward strand.
CAATACTAGCAGCGACAACTTCCTCTTCGACGGGCGCGAGGTGGTCTTCGGGAAGCTCGAGCCGGGTGAGACGCGAACCTGGACGACCACGCTCGGGCAGTGCCTGACCGAGGATGACGAGCGCGTATGCCGACTTCCGCGGGCGACCATCGACCGGGCCGACGGGATTCGCATCGAGTTCGAGGAGGCGCACGGCCACGTGCCTGAGCCTGTGGAGGTGCGGACGCTCATCGAAGCGCTCCCGAAGCCTCGTTTCGCCTACTCGATTCAGGTGGCGGACAACATCAAAGGCAACGGCGACGGGCTCGTTCAGCCCGGCGAGCAAGTGACCGTGTACTTCACCGCGAAGAACGTCGGTGAGTCCGACAGCCTCGCGGTGCAGGCGAACATCCAAAACAAGAGCGGCCACGGCGTCCTGCTGTACGACGGTCGCTTTGAGCGCGAAGAAGGTATCAAGCGCGGTGAGGAGTGGGTCGTTCCGTTCACGTTCGACGTGAGCCCGGACTTCGAAGAAGACGAAGCCACGCTCATGCTTGGCGTCGTCGACGCGGAGCTCAACGCCGTCGCAGGTCAGAAGCTCGTCATTCCCATTTCCCGCGCGCCCGAGTCGGTGACCAAAGCTCCTAAGGGTGCGATGGTGTCGCTCGCACCCGGCACTCAGATTTTCGCCACGCCCTCTGCAAGCGCGCCGCCGGTCGGCCGTTTGAAGTCCGATGTCGAGGTCCCGCTGGAGGCGACTCGAGGAGAGTTCTCCAGGGTGGATCTCGGGGACGGTCGTCCGGGCTGGGTGCGGTCGAGTGAGGCGGACCGGACCAAGGGGCCTCGGACCAAGGTGGCGCTCGACTGGGAGACGCCGAACGGCTCACCGCTGATCTCGCTTGAGGGTCTCGACGGCCTAGCGACGACGAGCGACACCATCCGGCTGCGCGGCGAGGCCACGGACAGCCAGCAGGTGCGTGACGTTTACATCACGACGAGTGGCCACAAAGTCTTCTACGAATCGAACGAGGCGAGCTCGAACCCGCGCGAGCTCACGTTCGACGCGGAGGTGCCGCTACGACCGGGGCTCAACACGATCATGGTGGCGGCGCGCGAGGACCCCGTGACGGTCACGCGTCACTACTTCGTCGTGCGACGCGACGGCGAAAAGGGCGAGCTTCTAGAGACGAAGAAGTTCGAAGGCGCCCTTCTCGGCAACGGCAACGGCGTTCACTAGCTAGAGATAGCGGGCGAAGCGGGTCAGTCCCGATGGAAGACCTCCCCCACGGCGGAGGTGTCTCCAAAGCATCGGTGCGATCAGCTCCATCGCCGAGTGCCGGCTCGTCGCGCGGCCGTCTAAGCTCGACACATCGTCAGTTTCGATCTCGAGGTAGCTGATTTCGCAGCGGGTCCAACGGATGCGAAGGGATTCACGCACCCCGTCTCGATCGACGTCGGGAAGGAGTGCTTCGCCCTCGTCCGCGCTCCCGGCCACGAACGCGACGTGGATGCTCGCATGCGTCCGAAGAAGCACCCCGAGCCTCGTCCGGAGCGCCGGGTCCGGCTCGACCGAAAGCAGCGCCGCGAGCGCAGGACCGGGGCTCTCTGCATCCTGCACGATGGCCTGCAGCATCCGTAATCGTTCGGCGACCGGAAGAGCCTCATACGCAAACACCAGCGCATCGAGGGCGCTCGCGTCGGCAACGGCCTGTCCGATCAGGCTCGAGAATGCGCCTTTTCGCGCGCGATTCGCGCTCGCGATGCCGGGACCAGGCTCCTCCACGGCCTCTTCGTTACCGCAGCGCGCCGCGCGGGTCTAGCTCGTTTGTTGAATGTAAGTTAATGTAGGGCATTTGACTTCTTCTACACACATGTCAGGGAACTCTCGTTCAGGAGGTCGGATGCCCGAAGTCGTACTTACCGAGGACCAGCATGCGATGGTTCGTGCACTCGCCGTCAGGCTCCGACGTGAGCTGTCGCTCGCCGGGGAGTTCGAGGATCTCGTGGCCTATGGGTTCGGAGGCCTGCTCGAGGCGAAGCGAAAGTTCGATGCGTCCCGCGGAGTTCGATTCAAGACCTTCGCGTACCATCGGGTCCGCGGCGCCATGCTCGACGGGGTCCGCAAGATGGCCCCGCTCTCCAAGCGCGCGGCGGACGCGGTTCGGGCGTATGATGCCAGTCCGCGCACGGCTGCGCCGACGCCGCTCGATCGGGCGTTCACACGCATCAGTGCGAGCCTGACGTCCGCGACGCCGCTCCACGGTCGCTACGGCGATCACGACCCCGAAGCGGTGCTGCTCCGGCAAGAGAGCGTGACCTGTTTGCTTCGCGCGCTTCCGCGGCTCCCCGATCGACATCGGCTGGTCGTGCAGCGTCGCTACTTCGAGGGTCGGACCCTCGACGACGTCGCCTTCGAGCTCGGAATCTCGAAGTCCTGGGCGAGCCGCATCCACGGGCAGGCGCTCGCCAAGCTCCGCGCGGAGCTCGAGCGGGACGATCGTGGAAACCTGGCCGGACAGCCGAAATCCAGCTGTTCCCGGTAGGTTAGATGCGAACGCTGGTGCGCGCTTGTGCCACAAATGCGAACTGGAGTTCGCACTTCCTCCCCAGGTGTGCGCTGGGCGCCCAGGTGTGGCAAAAGCGGCCTTCTCTTGTAAAAACCAGTGTAAAGAAGAGCTCAATTCGTAGGGTTTCGCGGTTTTCTTCTGCTGGCACGCAATCTGCATGATCCTCGGACAAGATGGGGGCATCACCAAATCAACCACCGAACGTTGCCACGGACAACCGTCGCGTTCGGATTCTTGCGAAGTCGGTTTACCGCGAGCTCCGTAACAACGGCCACAGTCGCTCGGACATCGTCGCGTTCACGAACGCGGTGCTCGAGCTGGTTACGACCGAGCTTCGGGACGCGCAAGAAGCGGCCGAGTAACGGCTGCGCAAACTCACGCGAGCGACTCGAAAAGCGCGAGCGATTCGGGTCTGTGGCTGCTTGACCCCGCGTTGCCACGCGCTTAGGTTCTCCGCCCTGCGGCGGTGTAGTTTGTGACCGCCTTCGCGACGGAGGAACCGGACGAATGGCGACAAAAATCGGAATCAACGGCTTTGGGCGCATTGGGCGGTGCGTAGCGCGTATCGCTGCGACGACCGACGACATCGAGATCGTCGGGATCAACGACCTTACGAGTGCGGAGATGCTCGCGCATTTGCTCGAGTGGGATTCGGTGCATGGTCATTTCGACCATCCGGTGAAGGCAGACGACGGTGCGATCTGGATTGGCGACCATCGCATTCCCGTCTCGGCGGAGCGCGACCCGGCCAACCTCAAATGGGGAGAGCTTGGCGCGGAGGTCGTTCTCGAGTGCACAGGTCTCTTCCGCACGAAGGAAACCGCCCAGCCCCACCTCGACGTGGGCGCCAAGCGCGTGATCATCAGTGCGCCGGGCAAGCAAATCGACGGAACCTTCGTCGTCGGCATCAATAGCGACAAGTTTGATCCAAGCGTGCACGAAATCGTGAGCTGCGCCTCGTGCACCACCAACTGTCTCGCGCCGATTGCGAAGGTGCTCAACGACTCCTTCGGTATCGTGAAGGGGCACATGGTTACGGTCCACTCGTACACCAACGACCAGCGCATTCTCGACCTGCCCCACTCCGACATGCGTCGCGCACGTGCGGCCGCCGTGTCGATGATTCCGACCTCCACCGGAGCTGCGACCGCGATCGGGCTCGTCCTTCCGGAGCTCGAGGGGAAGCTTGCGGGCACCGCGATTCGAGTGCCTACGCCAAACGTTTCGATGACCTGCCTCACCGCGCAGGTCGGCAAAGAGACCGACCGCGACGCGGTCAACGCCGCGATGAAGGCTGCCGCGGAGGGGCCTTTGAAGGGCATCTTGTACTTCGAGGAGCGGCCGCTCGTGTCCAACGACTTCATGGGCAACCCGAACTCCTCGATCGTGGACGCTGCGCAGACGCAGGTAGTCGGCGGCGACCTCGTCGAGGTGCAGAGCTGGTACGACAACGAATGGGGCTTCTCGAACCGCATGCTGGATCTGGTTCGCGTCGCCTCGAGCGCGGGCTGAGCCAGTGTCTGGGTCGATTCGGTCGATCGAGGACCTCGACCTCGAGGGCGTCACGACCTTCATCCGCGTCGACTTCAACGTTCCTCTGAAGAACGGTGCGGTCACCGACGACACCCGTATTCGGAAAGCGCTGCCCACGATAAAGCTCGCGCTCGAGCGAGGCGCCCGCGTCGTGTTGGCGTCACATCTCGGGCGACCCAAAGGGAAGGTCGTGCCCGAGCTTTCCCTCGAGCCCGTTGCCGCGCGTTTGGCGGAGCTCCTCGACGCTGGGGAGGTCCGGCTGACGGACGACTGCATCGGTGACGGCGCTCGCAAAGTCGTGCAGGACCTCCGAGATGGTCAGGTCGCGCTCCTCGAAAATCTCAGGTTCCATCCCGAGGAGAAGAGCAACGATGTCGACTTCGCCCGGGACCTTGGCACCGGCTGTACGGCGTACGTCAACGATGCGTTCGGCGCGGCGCACCGCGCGCACGCGTCGGTGAGCGCGCTTCCCCGACTCATGGAAGAACGGGCGGCAGGGCTCTTGATGCAGCGCGAGCTCGAGGTGTTGGAGCGTCTGCGAAGCGATCCACCGCGGCCCTATCTTGCAATCCTCGGAGGCGCCAAAGTGAGCGACAAGATCGGCGTGATGGAGGCGTTGCTCGGGAAGGTCGACGCTCTGCTGGTTGGTGGTGCGATGGCCAACACATTCTTGGCCGCTCAGGGCAACGACGTCGGCAAGAGTCTCTACGAGGAGGACAAGCTCCCGCTTGCGCGTAGCCTCATGACGGCGGCCGACGAAGCTCGGGTCGACCTGGTGTTGCCGGTGGACGTTCGGGTGGGCGATTCGGTCGAGGCCACCACAGCGACCGACGTCGACGCCGACTCCATCCCATCGGATGCGCTGGCGCTCGACATCGGGCCGAAGACGGAGGCGCTCTTCCGGGAGCGACTTCGCACGGCTCAGGCGGTATTTTGGAACGGTCCCATGGGGCTCTTCGAGAACCCGGCGTTTGCCGAAGGTACGCTTGCGGTGGCCCGTGCGGCGGCCGATTCGCCAGGGTTCAGCGTTGTCGGGGGCGGTGACAGCGTGGCGGCCGTTCAGCAGGCCGACCTTGCGGCGCGTTTCGACCATGTCTCGACTGGCGGAGGCGCGTCCTTGGAGTATCTAGAGGGCCGCCCGCTCCCTGGAGTGGAGGCGCTCGAACCATGACATCACGCACCCCGCTCATCGCCGGCAACTGGAAGCTGCACAACACCGTCGCCGAATCGCAGGCCCTCGCGGGCGCGATCGCAGCGCATGTAGGTACCGGCCTTTCGTGTGAGGTCGTTGTCGGCCCCGTGGCCACCTCGCTCTCCGCGGTTCGGGCGACGCTCGACGGTTCCGCGGTGGGTCTCGCCGCTCAGAACACACATTGGGAAGACTCCGGCGCGTTTACCGGGGAGCTGAGCCCGGCGCTCCTCCTCGACGTCGGATGCAGCCACTGCATCATCGGGCACTCCGAGCGACGGCAGTTCTTCGGGGAGACCGACACCGGTGTTCGCAAGAAGGCGTCGGCTCTGCTCGTGCACAAGCTCGTGCCGATTGTCTGCGTGGGCGAGAGCCTCGAGCAGCGAGAGGCCGGCAAAACCCTCGACGTCGTCCTCGGCCAGGTCGACGCGGCGACCGACGGTCTTGATGCGGTCGCGCTCGCTCCGCTCGTCATCGCGTACGAGCCGATTTGGGCGATCGGCACCGGGCGAACCGCGAAAGCAGAAGACGCACAGGAAGTGCACGCGGCGATTCGCGCGCGTCTCGGCGAGCTCAAGGGCGAATCGTGGGCAGATACGGTGCGGATTTTGTATGGTGGGAGCGTTAAACCCGCCAACGCGGAGGAGTTGCTCGCGCAGCCCGACATCGACGGTGCGCTCGTCGGCGGTGCTTCGCTCTCAGCCGAGAACTTCATCCCGATTATCGACGCCGGCGTCGGCCGAGCGGAAAGCTGATCCATGTACACGTTTCTTTCCATTCTCTATGTCTTCGTTTGCTTGTTCCTGATCCTCGTCGTGCTTCTCCAGTCGGGTAAGGGTGGAGGCCTGGGTTCGGCGTTCGGCGGGTCGAGCACACAGATCTTTGGCGGAGCGGGCGCAGGCAATCTGCTCACCCGCCTGACTGCCGTGTCCGCGTTCCTTTTCATGACGCTCTCGGTCGCCCTCGCGTTCTACTCGACGAGCGGCGAACAGGCGCTCGATCGGGCCATTCGCGAACAAGCCGCGGCTCAGGAAGCGGCCCCCGAGCTCGACGTCGAAGAAGCCGAGGCGGCCGCCCTCGAAGCCGAGCAGGCTGCCGCCGCCGAAGCTGAGGCCGAGGTCGAAGTGGAAGCGGACGTCGCGGCGGCTGAAGCGGAAGCGGTTGCGGAAGAAGCAGCGGAGGCTGGCGAAGCGCCCGCCGACGCGCCCGCGGAAGCGCCTTCACAAACCGAATAGCGCTGGCGTTCTGTCCCGCCGTCCCTTTTGGCGGCGAGTGGCGCGTACGGCGACGTACGAACGGGCAAGCAACGGCGGAAGCGCGCGCGCCGGGCCTACTCGGCCGTCCCCTGGAGGGCGGGTGCTCCATGCACCGGATGAATGCGTAGGTAGCGCCCGAGCCGGTGCGCGCCCCAGTAGAACGGTGCCGTGTCGAGCAGAGCGACCGTGAGCTTGAAGGTGTAGCCGGCTGCGATGAACGTGAGGAGCTGCGGCCAGAGCGGTTCCGCTTCGTCGATCGGAAGTCCGTTTGCGAGGAAGTGCGTGATGAGAATCACCGCGACGGTGTCGGCAAGCTGACTCACGAGCGTCGAGCCGTTGTTCCGTAGCCAGAGGTGTCGGCCGTTCGTCAGACCTTTCCAGAAGTGGAACATCTGAACGTCGACGAACTGCGCGACCAGGTAGGCGATCATCGAAGCGGTGACGGCAGAGAACGCCAGCGCTCGGACCTCGAAGAAGACCCCGGTCTGGGGTGCATCGGGGGGCTCGAAGCCCGGCAACGCCCCGCCTACCCAGAGGATGAGCATCACCCAGAGGTTCAGCGCGAGCCCCATCCAAACGACCTGGTTCGCGCGGTGGCGGCCGTAGAGCTCCGAGATGAAGTCGGTGCAGAGGAAGGTGATCGGATACGGGAGGACACCAACCGCGAGCGGCATAGGAACTTTGATGTCGGTTCCAGGGATCGAAAAGCTGAGGTCGATGAAGCGCGTCACACCGAGGATGTTCAGCATGGCGAGGGTGCCTAGGAAGAGGCCGGACAACACCAGAAAGACCAGCTGCCGCCGGGCTTGAGCGGTTTGCTCGTCGAGGCGTGGGAGGTCGTCAAACGCGTACTGCGACGAGGGCAGCATCACCCCAGTCTCTTCGCTCACGGCGTCGCTTTCTGACGGAGGGCCTTGCCCTCGATGCCGCGCCACGCCTGGTGCTCTTGGCCCGCGCGCTTGGTGTCTTTCAAGAGCTCGTAGAGCTTGGGGACGGCGATAGCCGCCGGACGCTTCGAAAGCGCGGCTTCCCACGCGTCTCTGAAGTCGTCGAGCGACTGCGTCGGCGTGAGGATGACCTTGCCTCGAACGAGCGGGCTCGGCGTGGTGGACGGCGAGGCGCCGGCGTCGTGATGGTCGTGCGGTTCGCCGGCCGCGCATGCGGCGCAGCCGTGATGCACGCGCTCCTGCTGGATGAACACGCGGGTGCCCTCGGGAAGCTCGGCCTCGAGACCGTCGAGCGCGTTGGGCTCACGTTCGAACGCTATGAACGGGAAGCGTCGCTCCCCGCCCTTGCGAAGGATCTCGAGCAGCGGGAACACGGGCACCGTTTCGTGCTCGCTCGTCTCGTGTGCGGCGACCGGCGCGCCGTCCCAAAGAACGAGGTCGCCGTAGTCTATGGGAGCATCGCGGAACGTGGGCGACTGAACCACGCCGTGACACGGGCTCAGCGGTGCGACCCAAACGAGCTCGAATCCAACCGCTTTGTCTGGGAGCAGCGACGTCGCGTCGGTGTCGGGCGTGCGCGACAGCACACGAAGCAGAAGCGGCGGCAGGTCCGCGACGTACGGCATGTCCCGCCCGTGATCGACGCGCGCCTGCACCCCGAGCTCAGCCCAGGCTTCTACAGCTTCACGCGCCCTACCCGTTGCAGTCGCGCAGATCGCGAGATTCCACAGCACCGGACGCTCCGGACCCAGGTGCATCCGCGCAAGCTCGTTCGCCGAGAACCCGTCGTCGAAACGACCGCGCCATTTGTCGAGAAGGCCCGCATCGTACCACCACTCTCCGCGCTCCGGGTCGAGCTCCACCGCGCGCGTGAACGCCTCCTGGGCTTCCTCGTCGCGGTTGGGCCCACAGATGCGCAGCGCGTTCCCGAGCATCGCATTCAGATTTCCGGCCACCTCAGGGTTCTTGGCGTCCACGTCCTGAAGCCCCGCGAGCGCGCGCTCTAGGCTCGACGCGGCCCAGAACGCGGGCCCTTCGTCCGAGATGGGGGGTTCGTCCATCCCACGCCTTCCTGCCTGCTCGATCAACATCGAAGCCGCAGTCAGCGTGAGCCTCCAATCATCGGTCCAGGCACTCGCGATGTCGCGAAGCACCTCTCGGTGTGCGGTCGTGTTTCCCAGCTCCCGAATCAGCCCGAGGGCCAGTCCGGCGAGCTTCGGGTCGGTCTTTAGCTGTGATCGGCGCTCTAGGAGCTCGCGCCAGGTTCGGGCGAGGTCGGCGTCTTCGGCGGTCATTCGGGCGAGCTTAGCAGCGTTTTCGGTGTGTTCTTGGTGCGTCCCGTGGTTTTTCGCTAACCTGGGAAAGCCGGGGCCGGGCAGCGGCCACCACTGCTCGAGAGGACGATTTGCAATACCACAGCGCGGGACTGACCGACGTCGGCCAACGCCGAAAGCTGAATGAAGACGCCTTTCTCGTCGACGACGAGCTGGGGCTCTACGTCGTCGCAGATGGCATGGGCGGCCACGCGGCCGGCGAAATCGCGAGCGAGCAGGCCGTGGAGACCGTGCACGGTATGGTCATTCGAGGCCACGGTGCCCTGGACAAAGTGGCCCAGGGAGACACGTCCGAAGACTCCCTTCGCCAGGCGATTCGCGTCTTGGAAAGCGCCGTCCAGGCCGCCACCTACATGGTCTTCGGCCTCGCCCAGCACGACCCCAACCAGCAGGGTATGGGCACGACAGTCTCCGTACTCGCCATGTGTGGCGACTACGCCATCACCGCTCAGGTCGGCGACAGCCGTATCTACCTCGTGCGCGGCCAGAACGCGGAGCCCCTGACCGAAGACCACACCCTAGTGGCCTGGCAACTCAAGCAGGGCATCATCACCGAAGCCGAAGCCGCGCGCTCACCCCACCGCAACGTCATCACCCGCGCCGTGGGCAGCCGCGAATATGTCCAAGTCGACACCGGCTTCGTCGAGGTCCAACCCTCCGACGCCTTCCTGCTGTGCTCCGACGGCCTCCACGGCTACCTCGAAGACGACGAAATCCCCGACGTCATCGAAATGGGCCCGGGCGGCGCCACCCAACGCTTCATCGCCATGGCCAACTCCCGAGGCGGCCGCGACAACATCACGGCCGTCGTCGTCAACGTCCGCTAGTTCGACTCTTCGCAGAGCGGAGCGCACGCCTCGTCGAAGCCACACAGTCGTTACCGGCTGCCGAGTTCTGCCATTTGCGGCAAAAACTACCGGCCGCGTAGCATGCCAAAAACGCAGCTTTTTTCACAAATCACGCGGGTTGGTTTCTAAAGCGTCGGGATTGCTTGGCTTTTGGGCACCCCGCGTGTCCCCGAGCGCGAAGCGCGACCTGCCAAAAACCCAAGGTTTTTCGCGAATCGCGCGGGTTGGTTGGTAAACCACGGGAATCGCAGGGTTTTTTTGGGCCCCGCGTGTCCCCTATTCGGTTTCTTCGTCGTCGGGGGTGGGGGCCACGGCGAAGCTGCCGAGCTTGTCCTTGAGGGCGTCGCCGAGCGTCGCCTGGGCTCCGCTCAGGCTCGGGCCCACCTTGCGGGGGACCGCTCGCTTCGGCGGCGTGCCTTCTGCCGGACGGTCGACGTCGCTCACGTCCTGGCCTTCGGCCGCGCGGAGCGAGAGCGCGATGGTCCGATCGTCGTCGTCGATGCGGATGACCTGGGCCTTCACGATGTCGCCGATCTTCACGATGTCGGTCGGCTCCTGGCTGAGGTCGGCGCTGATCTCTCCGCGGGGAATGACACCCTCGACGCCGCGCTCGATTTCCACGTGCACGCCGTACTCGTCGGCGCCCATCGCGCGAACCTCGATGACGGTGCCTTCGGGGTAGCGCTTCGGGATGAAGCTCCACGGATCTTCGTAGAGCTGCTTGATACCCAGGCTGACCTTCCGGTCGTCGTGGTTGATCGACAGGATGATCGCCTCGACCTCGTCGCCCTTGCGGTAGAGGTCCGCCGGGTTGTTGATGCGCTGGGTCCAGCTGAGGTCCGACTTGTGGACCATGCCGTCGACGCCATCCTCGATGCCGACGAACACGCCGTAGTCGGTGATGGAGCGAACGCGACCCTGAATGATGTCGCCCGGGTTGTACTTCTGAGTGAAGACCGTCCACGGGTCGGGCTCGAGCTGCTTGAGGCCGAGACTGATGCGCTTGTTCTGCGCGTCCAGGTCGAGAACGACCGTCTCCACCTCTTGGCCCACCTCGAGCACCTTCGACGGATGCTTCGGCTTCGCCCAGGTCATTTCGCTGACGTGAATCAGGCCTTCGACGCCCTGCTCGAGCTCGACGAATGCGCCGTAGTCGGTGAGCGAGACGACCTTGCCCTTCACCTTCGCGCCCGGCGTGTACGTGTCGGTCGCGACGTTCCAGGGATCTTCCATGGTCTGCTTGAGACCAAGAGAAACGCGCTCGGTGTCGGCGTTGTACTTGAGGACCTTCACGGTGACCTCGTTGCCCACCTCGAACATCTCCGAGGGATGATTGACGCGGCCCCAGCTCATGTCGGTGATGTGCAGGAGACCGTCGATGCCGCCGAGGTCCACGAACGCACCGTACTCGGTGATGTTCTTGATCGTGCCGGTGACGATCTGATCTTCCTGCAGATTCTCGAGAGTGGCTTCCTTGAGTCGGTCGCGCTCCTTCTCGAGAAGCACACGACGCGAGAGCACGATGTTGCCGCGCTTCTTGTTGAACTTGATGACCTTGAACTGGAAGGTCTGGCCCAGAAGCCGGTCGAGGTTTCGGACCGGACGGAGGTCGACCTGCGAGCCCGGAAGGAACGCCTTCACGCCGCCGCGAATCGTCACGGCGAGGCCGCCCTTCACGCGCTGCGTGATGGTGCCTTCGATCAGCTCGTCGCGCTCGCACGCGGCGCTGATCTCATCCCAGACTTTCAGCTTGTCGGCTTTTTCCTTCGAGAGACTGACGAGGCCATCCTCGTTCTCTTTGGTCTCGATGAGGACGTCGACGCTTTCACCTGGGGTCGCCGAGATGTTGCCCTCGGCGTTGATGAATTCGTGAAGTGAGATCACTCCCTCCGACTTGTAGCCGATGTCGACTACGACGGAGTCCTTGCTCACTTTCAGAATGGTTCCGGAGACGATGTCGCCTTCGCGGAGCTTGTCGGTTTGATCGGCCGAGGCTTCGAACAGAGCAGCGAAGCTCTCGGGGTTGGGGTTTGTATTTTCTTGAGTTGTTTCGGTCATGAATAAAACGCTGCTTCCGGAGCTTCTTCGAGCGCCCGGCGCCGTTGGCCGTAGAGCTGAACAACCCCCCGGAAATGCAGGGGAGTCCGTGGGTAGCAGGGGTACTAAGGGGTGTCAATTGCAGGGTTGCCACACGATTCGACCAACTCGAGAACGTGTTTCACCACCGCATCCATATCGAGATGTGTGCTGTCGAGGATGACGGCGTCCTTGGCGGGCCGCAGCGGGGCGATGGCCCGGGTAGAGTCTGCCTCGTCCCGGGCGCGAATCTGTCCGAGCAGCTCGTCGTAGTCGACCTCGACTCCACGCGATTCGAGGTCCATCACGCGCCGCCGGGCCCGCTCCTCCGCGGACGCCGTCAGGAACAGCTTCACCTCCGCGTCGGGAAACACCACCGTGCCGATGTCCCGTCCTTCGAGAACCACCCCTCCGTCTTTCCCAAGCTCTCGCTGGATGCCGAGAAGCGCTCGGCGGACCGCCGGATATGCGCTCACCTGGCTCGCCCCCGAGGACATGTCCGGAGTACGAATGTCGTCCCCGCGGTCGACGCCGTCGAGCAAAAGGCGTGGAGTTCCATCATCTTGCGACTTGAAACCAAGCTGGAGTCGAGGGCAAAGCTCTGCGATGGCGGCTTCGTCGTCCCACGAGATGCCCTGCTCTCGCGCGGCCAGCGCCACACCACGGTAGAGGGCGCCCGTGTCGACCAACGTGTAGCCGAGTCGACGGGCAAGCTCCCGAGACGTGGTGCTCTTGCCGACCCCAGCGGGTCCGTCGATTGCGATGACCGGACGCGGGCGATTCATAGCGTCTCCTCCTTGATGTCCGCGCCGAGCGAACGGAAGAGCTCGACGAAACCTGGAAAGCTCGTGTCCACCGCCTCGGCGCCCTCGATGACTGTCTCGCCGCTGGCGAGCAGTCCGAGCAGGGTCGCGGACATCGCGATCCGATGATCGCCGTGGCTGTCGATCGTGGCTCCGTGAAGCTCGGCCCCCCCGCGGACGGTCATCCCGTCGGGATGCTCGTCGCAGGCGACGCCGAACGACTCGAGCACGTGCGCCATGGTCGCGAGGCGATCGCTTTCCTTCACGCGAAGCTCGGCGGCGTCTCGGATCTCGGTTTCGCCACGCGCCGTGACCGCGAGTGCGCACACCGCGGGAATCTCGTCGATCATCCGCACGATGATCTCCCCGCCGGCAAGCGAGCCGCGAATGCTTCGATGGGCGACGCTGATCTCGGCCATCGGCTCGTCTCCGGCGCCGTGTCCGCTCGGTCGATGTGTGATGTCGGCGCCGATCAACCGGAGCCAATCGAACAGACCGGTGCGCGTTGGATTGACACACACCTCCTCGACGCTCACCTGACTGCCGGGAACCATCGCAGCGGCCAACAAGGGGAATGCCGCGCTCGAGGGATCCCCGGGGACGTGCCACTCGAAGGGCTCCCAGCCGCCGCTCCAATCCGCGTTCGGGTCGAGGACCACCGACGCACCGGCCGTCTGAAGCGGGACACCGAGCGACAGCATCATCCGTTCGGTGTGGTCACGCGAGAGCACGGGCTCTTCGAGGATGGTCGGGCCGTCTGCGTAGAGACCGCTCAGAAGAAGCGCGCTTTTTACCTGCGCGCTCGCTACAGGCATGGCGTACTCGATGCCTTGCAGAGCCTCGCCCTCGACCAACGGTGCGATGGAAATCGGTGGGTAGAGCTCGTCCTGCTTTGCGCCCGACGTGCCTGCGATGTGCGCGCCGCGAGCTCGAAGCGGATGAATCACGCGCCCCATCGGCCGGCGGGTCAGCGACGCGTCGCCGACCATTCGCGTTCCGAAACGCTGGCCGCTCAAGAGCCCTGCGAGCAAACGCATCGTGGTGCCGGAGTTTCCGCAGTCGACCACGTCGCTCGGCATTCGTAGGCCTCGGAGACCGACTCCGTGCACCTCGGTCGTTCCGTCATGGGTCTCCACTCCGACGCCCATCGATCGGAACGCCTGGCGCGTGGCAGCGTTGTCGAGTCCCTCGGAGAGTCCCGTGATGCGGGAAAGGCCGCGGCCGAGTGCGCCGAAGATGAGGCTGCGATGTCCGATCGACTTGTCGCCCGGCACCTGGACCGTACCCCTGAGTGGGCCGGACTTCCGAACCCGGTACCGCTTCTTCGAGCTATGCACGGGTCTCCCTTAGCACGCGCCGCAGCGCTTCGAGAAAGACGGTGTTTTCCTCGGGGAGGCCAACCGTCACCCGAATGCACGACTCGATCGGTGCCCTCATCGGGCGGACGATGACGCCCTCCCGCAAGAGCGATTCGTAGACTGCCCTTCCCGGTCGACCCACGTCCACCAACACGAAGTTCGCCTGGCTCGGGGCGACTCGCAGACCCTCCGCTTCGAGCGATGTGGTGAGTCCCTTTCGGTCTCGGACCGTCGCGGCGACCGTCTTACGAAGGTACTCTTGGTCACCGAGGGCGACTCTCGCCGCGTGCTGCCCGGGAGTGCCGACGTTGAAGGGAGCGCGAAGGCGATTGAGGTGCTCCACGACGTCGGGCGTCGCGACCGCGTACCCTACCCGCAGCGCCGCGAGCCCGTACGCTTTCGAGAACGTCCGAAGGATCGCCATGCGCTCGCGCAGGCCGCGAAGCTCGGTCGCCTCGACGAAGTCGTCCGCGTCGACGTACTCGAAGTACGCCTCGTCCACCACGACGAGAACCCGGTCGGGAACGTCGCGCAACAGCCGCTCGAGGTCCCGCTGCGGGATGTAACTGCCCGTCGGGTTGTTCGGGTTGGCGACGAACAGGAGCTTCGTCTTCGGCGTGACCGCTTCGATCAGGTCGTCGACGTTCCACTGGACGCTTTCCCGAAGCGGCACCGCGGTCGTCTCGAGCTCCTGCGCGATCGAGCCGATGCGGTAGCAAGGAAACGACGGGTCACCGAAGACCACGTGGTCGCCGCGGCTCGCAAACACCCGACAGATCAGATCGATGAGCTCGTTCGACCCGTTGCCGAGACAGAGCTCGTTCGACGAGACGTCGTGGTGAGCAGCGAGCGCCTCCCGAAGGTCGTGGCCCCGCGGGTCCGGGTAACGATGAAGTGCGAGCGCATCCCCCTGGACGGCGTCGATCGCGTGCGGCGACGGTCCGTAGGGGTTCTCGTTCGACGCGAGTTTGACGATGCGCTCGATGCCGAGCTCGCGTCGCAGCTCGTCGACGGGCTTGCCGGGTTCGTATGCGCTGAGCGCGAGGATGTGGGGGGCCGGGAGGGCTCGGTCTTCGGTCATTCGACTGGGTGGGCTCCCTCGGCCGGCGTCAGCCTGGACGCGGGTAGCTGCCGAGGACCTTGGCATAGCGCGCCAGTCGGCGCAGCTCCTCGACGGCGGTCAGCACGGCGCGGTCGGTGATGTGACCGTCCATCTCGAGGAAGAAGACGTGCGCCCACTCCGAGCTCGCCGACGCCCGTGACTCGATGCGCGTGAGATTGATCTCGCGATCCGCGAGCGGTCGAAGGGCGCGGTGAAGCGCTCCGGGTTGGTCCCCAGGAGCCATCGCGAGCACCGTGCGGTCTTTGCCGGTGCGGGAGGGCAGCCGGTTTCCGACGATGCCGAACCGGGTCTGCACGGCGGAGTCGTTCTCGAGGCGATCGTCGATCAGCGCGAGACCGTGGAGCTCCCTGAGGAGCGGCGATCCGAGCGCCGCCGACTGGTTGTCTCCGAGCGCGAAATGCGCGGCCGCTTCCCCGGACTGCACGTCGACCAGGATCGCGTCTGGATACCGAGAGCGAAGCTGACGCTCGCACGCTGCAATGGCGTGCGCCGAGCCGTAGATCTTGAGAACGTCGACGGGATCGCCCGACTGCGACAGCAGCTGGTAGCGGAGTGGCACGATGCGTTCGGCGCAAAGCTTGGCTTCGCTCGACAAAAGCCCGTTGAGCGTCGCCGTAATGGCACCATCGGTGGATGTCTCCAGCGGGACGACGCCGAAGGTCGCGTGACCGTGATGCACGAGGTCGAGTACGTCCCCGACGCTTTCGCTCGGTCGAAAGCTCGGCGCGTGTCCGAAGTAGTCGCGCGCCGCAGCGTGCGCGAGGTCCCCCGGCGCGCCGAAGTACGCGACGACGTCGGGAGTAATCAGCTGGGTACAGGCCGAGAGCACCTCACGGAACACCGGCTCGATGCTTTCCGCTGGAAACGCCTCCGCGAGTTTTTGTGCTCTGGCGATGACGTGGGTTTTCTTCGGCAGGCGAAGCGGCTCGTCGCCGGCATCGGCGCGAAGCGCGTTATACGCCTCGATCGCCTTGGCGCGAGCGTTCAGCGCGTTGACGAGGTTTTGGTCTGCTTCCTCGAGCGCATCGATGATCGGGCCGAGGCGGTCTTCCATGTTCGAGATGGTAACAGTCCCTCCGTGGAACGTATACCGATCCGGGCGCGGCGTTACTCGTCGTCGCGACGCGCGAGGTCGACCAGGCGCGCAAGAGTCACGAGCGCGTCCACCGGAGTCATGGTGTCCACGTCGAGAGCGCGGAGCGTGGCCTCCGCGTCGGAGACGCGCTTGGGCTCCGCCTCGAACAGAGGGATCTGTGGGACGCTTCCACGTTCGATGCGCGCTTCGAGCTCCGTGAGCTTTGCTTTCGCGCGCGCGAGCACCACCGGTGGCACGCCTGCAAGCCTAGCAACGGCCAGGCCATAGCTGCGGTTCGAGCCGCCCTCGACGAGCTGATGCAGGAGAATCATGCTGTCCTCGTGCTCTTTTGCGGCGACGTTGAAGTTCGCGGCGTGGTCGAGGCGATCGGCTAGCTCGCAAAGCTCGTGGTAATGCGTCGCAAAGATCGTCCGGCACTGAGTGACGTCGTGAAGGTGCTCTGCAACGGCCCAGGCGATCGCCAGCCCGTCGTAGGTGCTGGTCCCGCGACCGATTTCGTCCAGAATCACGAACGATCGTTCGGTGGCTCCGCGGAGGATCGACGACGCTTCCGTCATTTCGACCATGAAGGTGCTGTGGCCGCGCGCGAGTTGGTCGCTGGCGCCCACCCGCGTGTAGACGCGATCGACCACGCCGATTCGAGCGCTCTTCGCAGCGACGAAGCCGCCCGACTGCGCCATGATGACGGCGAGCGCGGCCTGCCGCATCGCCGTCGACTTGCCGGCCATGTTGGGGCCGGTGAGCAGCATGAAGCGAGTGTTCTCGGGGTCGAGTGCGATCGTATTGGGAACGAAACCGTCCTTGGCCGCGTAGCACTCGACCGTGGGGTGCCGGCTGTCTTCGAGCCGGAGGTCGAGGCTGGTGTCGACGCTCGGGCGTACGTAGCCGCGGGAATGCGCCACCTCGGCCAGCGCGGTCGCCACGTCGATGTCGGCAAGCGCCCGTGCGAGCCGGTGTAGTCTCGGCGCCTCCGCGCCGACGTCCGAGCGGAGGTCTAGGAACGCGGCGGTCTCGAGCGCTCGCGAGCGTTCGTCGGCGTGGAGGATGCGGTCTTGGAGCTCCGCAAGCTCGGCCGTGATGAAGCGTTCTCCGTTGGCGATGGTCTGCTTGCGAACGTAGTCGTCGGGAACCGCCTCGAGCTTCGACTTGCTGATTTCGATGTAGTAGCCGAACACCTTGGTGAACTTGATCTTGAGCGAGCCGATCCCCGTCCGCTCGCGTTCCCGTCGCTCGAGGTCGAGAAGGACATCCTTGGCACTCGTCGACAGCGCTCGAAGCTCGTCGAGCTCCTCGATGTGACCGTTCGCAAAGATCCCGCCCTGGCGATCGATCGACGGAGGTTCCGACACCAACGCGCGGTCGAGAAGCGCGCAGACATCTTCGCACAGATCGACGTCGCGCAGCTCGCTCAGCGAGTCGTCGAGCTCGACGGCCGGGCGCGCACACAGCAGCTCCCGGAGTGCCTTTGCGCGCTGAAGGCTGTTCCGAATCACGCCGAGGTCTCGAGGCGTCGCGAGACCGACGGCGGCTCGGACCGCCAGCCGCTCGACGTCGCCGACTTCAGACAGCATTGCCCGGGCCTCCGAGCGAAGCGGAGCATCCAACACGAAGAGCTCGACCGCGTCGTGACGACGACGGATCCGCTCGACGTCGGTGAGCGGTTCGAGGAGGCGTGACCGCAGTGCGCGCGCGCCCATCGAGGTCTTGGTGTCGTCGAGAAGGTGAAGCAGCGAGCCCCGTCGCTCGCCGTCGAGCGTGCGCACGAGCTCGAGATTGCGGACGGCGGCGTCGTCGAGCACCAAACGCTCCCCCGCGCGGTAGAGCGAGGCGACGTGGATCTGGAAATCCGTCTGGTGGGCCTTCGCGTAGTCGAGAACCACGGCAGCGGCGGTCGCGGCGGGTGCGACCGTACGCAGCTCGGCGGCGGCACTCTGGCTCAAGGTCTCGTTGAGCGTCTGTTGAGACGATGAATCCACGAGGCGGACCGCGGCGTTCGGAAGGCTCTGGCGCACGAGCTCGTCGAGCGCAGCACCGGACTCGACGAGCACCTCGGCGGGGTCGAGGCGGACGAGCTCTCCGACCCACTCGGGGCCCGGCTCCACCGCACATGCGCGAAGGGTCCCCGTCGAGAGCTCGAGCGCGGCGATGCCACCGTCTGCCGTAAGCCCGACGAGAAAGTTCTCGGCGCGTGCGTCGAGGGCGTCCGGCTCGAGGCACAGACCCGGCGTTACGACGCGGACGACTTCGCGCGGTACGACCCCACGCGTCGAGGCGGGGTCACCGACCTGTTCGCAGATGGCGACCTTCTCGCCGTGACGAAGAAGCGCTGCGAGATAGCCGGCTGCCGCATGATGCGGGACGCCGGCCATCGGGATCTTCGAGCCATCGGGGTCCGTGCCGCGCGAGGTCAGTGCGATGTCGAGGATCGCCGCTGCCCTACCCGCGTCTTCGTAGAACATCTCGTAGAAGTCGCCGAGACGGAAGAACAGAATCGCGTCTGGATGCTCGGCTTTCGCGCGAAGGAACTGCCGCATGACCGGCGTGTGTTCCTTCTTCCGCGTCGTCCCCCGTGCACCCATGAAGTGGGTCTAGTCAAAAGTCTGGATGATGTTAAGCGGATTGAAGACGATCCGCCGTACCCCGGCATTGAAGTCCACGAAGAGCAGCTGATCGCTCTCCGGCGCGAAAAGCATCGAGCCCGGCAACGAACGTTGGTTGCCGCCGGTGTCGAGAAGCTCGAATCCAAACTGGTTCAGGATGTTGAAACTGAGCAGCGCGATCGTGGAGTCGGTGAACACCACGTCGGTTTCGCTGATCTGAAAGCTGACGAGCGGGTTGATGAACTGCGTGCCAGGGAACGCGCGCGCCGTGAGGAACGTGTCGACGTCTTCGAGAACGACGGGACGGGACTCGTCGAATTCGCACTCCCCCGTGTCTTCGCTGGGCACCACTCGGTGGATGAAGTCCGAGTCGCTCCCCGTCACCGCGTACACGTTCAAGGTGTTCACTTGATACTCCGTGAACTGATTGAAGCACCGCGCGGTTTCTTCGAGCGTGTATCGATCGGGGTTCGGCGAGGGGCCGATCTCGAGCTGATCGTTGAACGCTCGAATGATGGGGAACCAAATCTGTCGCTCGTCCAGGTCCTCTTCGAGGTCCTCGAACACTCGCTTGCAGTCTTCATCATCCCGGGTGCTGATCGGAAGCTCGCCGACGATGACGAGTCGGTCTCCGCCGTAGGCGGGCAGCTGGTCGATGCTGAGTCCGGAGTCGATCGCCGTTCCGTCTTGCTCGCCGAGCACGCCGACCTCGCAGAACGGAACGTCGCCTCCGAGAAACCAGTTGCCCGGCTCGCCGTCGAACGATTCGTCCGAGAACAGCCCGAGTCCGCCCCTCGATAGGGGAATCGGCCCCTGCCACAGCGTATCCCAGCGCTGAGTGAACGTGCTCCATACCTGGGACGAAGAGCAGATCAGACTCTCTCCGGTCGCGTCCGGGGTTGGAAGGCCGAAGACCGAGAACTGCGAAGTTGGGCAGTCGATGAACTCGAGATCGGGGCCATCCGAAGCCTGCGCCTCTCCGGTGGTTGCGTTGATCACGCCCGGGGCTTCGTTGAACTGAAACGAGGGTTGGCCGTCGATGTCGATGAAGGTCGTCGGCGTGAACCCGAAGCGACGGCGGTGCCGACGAATGCTCGCAAACTGATCGGGTCCGGTCTCGGCCAACGTGCATGCGATCGCGCCTTCGCCTCCGCGACACGGGGCGTTGAGATCGTAGATGTCGAGGTAGAACATCTGGCCTGACGAGAGGCTGACCGCGAGGAAGACACCGCGGAAGTTCCGCACGTTCTGGGCGAGGGCGAATTCCTCGTCGTTGTCGGGGTCGCAGATGTCGGTTCCCTCGTCGTTCTCAGGAATGACGAGGTCCCCCGTCTCCTCGTCGACGACGACCTCGTAGAAGGGCGTAATCACTTCGATGGCGCGTGCGTTTGCGAATCCCGAACGAACGCGATTGCGAGCCTCGACGCCCTCTTCGGTCGCTCTCGCATTCACACCTGCCAAGACGGGCAGGACGAAGCCGAAGGTCTCCTCGTCGTTCGGGTCGCTGTCGTCGATCGCGAGGATGGAACCGTCGCTCCCAGTGATCGCGTAGATATAGCGTTGCGTTGCCTGGCGGTCGTCCGGGTCGGAGCTCGCCGGAACGAAAGGAGTGGCCGTCACGTCGATGGTCGGCGTGAACGAGATGATCGGGTCGAGCTCGGTCGCGCCGCCGTTCGAGAGACTGAAACGATGGATCACGGGCTGGTTCGCGTCGGCGACGAGCAGGACGTCGTCGCTTTCGTCGCCCGGGCGCCCCGCGTCGATCGCCAGCCGGACCGGCGACGGGCCGGGAGCTGGGCCATCTTCGCATGGCACCGTGGTCTGGACCGTCTTGATGAAGCGTCCCTGTCGGTCCTCGAACGACTCGGGGCAAATACGGTTGTAGTCCGACTCGTCGGAAGGCGGCGGCTCAAGCATTTGCCTCTCGAGCACGACGTCGCTGTTGCAGTCGACCGTCGGCAGATCGAAGGGCACCGGGGTACCGAGCGTCTGCTCGCCCGTCTCGTCATTGACGTCGACGGGAATCTCGAAGATCTGCCCGAGCTCGGGCACTGCGACGTAGAGAAAGCGGAAGTCCACCATCGTGGTGGCACCGGAGACCACCTCATCACCGTCGTTGTTCGTCTGGGTGATCGGCTCGAACTCCGCCATCTCGTATAGGGCAAGGTCTTGTGGACCCGCGTCGAAACGAATCTCCTGTCGCGGGAGCGGCGGCGAGCCGCCGGGGTCCCCGGTAATCACTTCTCGAGTCGACACCGCCTGCACGGACTTCGCGCTGAAGCTCGTGACGTACGTGTAGCGCGAGTCGACCGACGATACCTGTACCGCGGTGGGCTGTTCGCCGACCGTGAGCGCGGTGACGCCGGGTACCGTGCGATTGGTGTCGAAGATTGCGTTGTTCGTGAAGTTCACGACCGCGAGAGTCCCGGACTCCGTCTGGGTGACGCTCCCGAGGAAGCTGGCGTTGACCCCCTCTGCGAAGTCGACGTCCTCGTTGCAGAGCTCGAGCGGGAGGACCTGGCGGAACTCGAAAAGGTTGCCGGTGAGCTGCTCGACGTCGGCACAGAACAGGTCGATTCGCTCGGACCGTTCGAGGGACGACAGCACGATGTTGGTCGCGGAGTTGTTGCAGGACAGGATGAGCAGCGCGCACCCGACGAAGAGGAAGATGCGGATCATCGTGGGACCTCCGAGACTGGCTGCGGGAACCCAACAAGGCCGATTACCTGCGGCGAGCACTCCTCGGGCGCGGCGATGCCCTCTTCGAGGCAAGCGACCAGCGGCCGGAGGTCGGAGACACGGATGACCGACGTGCTGAAGTCCGCCGAGTACAGGAGTAGCCGCGGGCCATCGATCGCGAACTCGAAGGAGCCGCTGACGTTTGTGAGGGTCGTGACGCCTTGAAAGCGGTCGGTGTCGATGATCTGAACGCGCCGCGAGAGAAAGCAGCTCACGAAGGCGAGGAGCACCGATTCTCCGCGCGCCGGCACCACTTCGACTTGTACCCGCGAGGGGTCGCGGCAGGTCGCGATCTGGCCGACCATGTTCAGGCTGAAGCCCGAGACCTCCGTGCGTGCGACGACCAGCGACTCGGGCGAGCGCGACACGATGTACGCCAAGTCGCGGTCCGGCCTCGGGTCGAAAATGATGTCGCGCTGGCTCGTTCCGAAGTCGAGTCCCGTGACGAAGTAGGGACCCGCGTCGAAGAGGTAGCTCTGCGTGGGGTCACCATCGATGCCGACGCCGACCCGGGTGATCGTGTTCTCGAGCGCGCTTGGAATCCATGCGATTCCAGCGTCGGGCTGGAGTGTGATCGTCACCTGTTCGGGTGCGAGCTCGTCGAGCGTGGCGGTCAGGCGAGGACGCTTCTCCGTTCGCGTATCGGGGGGTACCGGGACCTGGTCGAGCAGCAGGCTCGCGTTGCCCTCGCGGTGGGCGACCAGAATGTAGTCGCCGTTGTAGAGCGGATTGTTCTCCTCACCGGGCGGCGCGAAGTCGGCGGCAAGGTTGCCGACGAACACGTCGACCGGGTCCGACGGGAACGTGATGTCGGCATCGGGGTTCGAGAGCTCCGAGGCCCCGTTCCTGAACTCGCCCATGCATGTGTGACGATTTCCGAAGCCGCCGCCGCAGTCGAGCTGGCCCTCTTCGTTGACGTCGATGTACGTGATGTTGGCGTCACTTCGTACGGGCACGTAGATGCGGCGACCGTTCGTCGAGACGCCGAGGCCGTCGGAGAAGGAGCCGATCTTCACCTCGCCCGGGAGCAGCCCATCGACGACGACGATTTTGAGCACGATGTCGTCTGGGTCGGTGAAGCGAAGGCCGGTGTCGGCATCGACGACCGTGCATCGGTCGAACGGCACCGGCTGACAGTCCGGTTCGTCCGGATTGGGGTCGCACTGGCATTCCGGAGCGTTGGGGTTGCCGTCGAAGTCGTCCGCGAGGCAAAACGTGCGGATTCCCGACGGGACAGGGACGCAGTTGATCTCCTCGAGCGGGTCGCAGGTGCAGTCCCCGGTCGTGCAGCCCGGTATCACCCACCGACTGATGCACTGGTTGAAGATCGCGTCGACCATGAGGTCGAGGTCGTACGACTGGACGTTCCCCGAGTCGTACTGGAGGGCGAAGTTCGAGCTGGTGACGTACAGGTATTCGGGGAAGCCTCCGGCGTCCACGTCGGGGCTGATCTCGATGGCGATCGGGAAGGCCATCAGACCGGGCGGTAGGATCTCGCCGGTTCTGTTGACGCAGCCGCCCGAAATCATCCCGGAAATAAGGAAGAACCCCAGAGCCATGCCGATTCTGGCGCTCTGCGGGCCGAATTGCGACCCCATGGAGCGCCACCCTAGCCGTTCACCCCAAAGTGGGCAACTCGCTTCGGAAGCGCTATTTCCAGGGATCGAGGATCACGGTCGTACCCCGTTCGGCCCCCTCCGAACGCTTCTTCGGTTTGCGTCGCCCGGCCTTCGGTCGGCTCGACTTCGGCTCGCTCGCTTCGGCAGCGGTCGGCTCGGCTTCGGGGTTTCCCTCGACCGGTTCTCGGGGGGCGTCGACGTCGGAAGGCCGCTCCACAACGGGGTCGCCGATCGTTTCCGGATCCACCGAAGATTCTACAGAGGGGAGCGGCGCCTCTGGGGCGGCCGGCCCGGGGCGCGTGGCGAGGATCAAGGCCACGGCGACCAGCGCGAGTGCGCCGACGACCAAGCCCGCCACCAATGCTGTTCGCCGACGAGGTTGCGGAGCGCTCGGCGGTCGCGTCGGGGTCAGGATGAGCGTCTCAGGGCCCACCGGACGCGCTCCGCTTCGCACGCGTTCGAGGTCGGCCTCTAGGTCCCGCATCGTCTGGTAGCGCTGCTCGGGCTTCTTTTCGAGGCAGCGCAGGATCAGCTCGTTCACTGCATCGGATACGTGCGGCGCCCGAACCTTCGGCGGGATGGGCTCCTCGTAGATGTGCTTGGTGAGGATGCCCGCCATGTTCTCCGCATCGTGCGGCACGTGGCCCGTCACCATCTCGTACAGGAGAACGCCGAGCGCGTAGATGTCGGTGCGATGATCGACGTTGTCGCCCTCGCACTGCTCGGGCGACATGTAGTGTGGCGTGCCGAGAACCTCGCCTTGGCGAGTGAGGCGCTTCGGCCCGTTCGCCACCTTGGCGATACCGAAATCCAGCACTTTGACGAAATCCTCGATTCCGTTTTGGCGGGTGAGGAAGACGTTCTCGGGTTTCAGGTCGCGGTGCACGATACCGGCTTCGTGCGCCGCCCCGAGCGCCTTGCAAACCTGTTCCGAGATGTGCAGCGCGCGAACCTCATCGATGTACTGAACGCGGTCCATCGCGTCGATGAGGTCCATCCCCTCGAGGCACTCCATCACGAAGTACGTCGATCCATCGGCAAGCACGCCGAAGTCGTTGATGTCCACAATGTGCTGGTTGCCGATGCCGGACGCGCTCTCCGCCTCGCGCCGGAATCGTGCGACCACCTCGGGGTCATGCGTGTTCTCGCGTCGAAGCACCTTGATGGCGAGCGCTTTGTTGAGTTGGGTATGCCGCACGCGGTAGACGAGACCCATGCCGCCCTCGCCAAGGAGGGCCTCCACCCGGTACCGGCGATCGACGATCGAGCCGATCAGCCCTTGGGGCGGCGCAGGGGGCACCCCGGAGTGGGTCCGCGGCGTGTCGGGCGCGTCGGGCGGTCGAGGATCTTCGGCCATGGGCGTGTTACAGCAATTGTGTGCTGTTACACTATATTTGAACACGAGTCGGCCGCTGAGGCAACCGGTCTACGTCTGAAGCGCTGCCTGGGCCGCCGCGAGCCGGGCGCCAGGGAGCAGCGACAGGGGCGCTGACACGAAGTCGAGCCCGAGGCGCTCGCACGCGGCGATGGTTTCCGGGCTCCCGCCCTGGTCCCCGGAGAGGCCCGCGATGAGCGCAGGCCGTGTGCGTCGTCCGCGCTCGAGCGCGATTTGCATCATCTCGAGGACGCGATCGTCGAGGACCGTGAACGGATCAGCAGCGACGAGCGCGAGCTCGTTGCGG
Organism: uncultured Myxococcales bacterium; assembly: GCA_965601515.1. Classification (GTDB taxonomy): domain Bacteria; phylum Myxococcota_A; class Polyangia; order Polyangiales; family Houyiibacteriaceae; genus SG8-38. The sequence continues at coordinate 37,652 of CBFCWN010000017.1, forward strand.
TAGGGTGACATGAAGCGAGGGGCGTCCTCGCGACTCATGCCGAGCACCGATTGGGTCAGGTCGTTGCTTCCAAACGAGAAGAAGTCGACGTGCTGCGCGAGCTGATCCCCGATGAGGCAAGCGCTCGGCAGCTCGACCATCGCGCCGAGTCGACAGGCGAAGCTCGGGTGCGGCTCGGGGAACACCTTGGTCATCACTCGGTCGACCGCGCCTGCGATGTTCACGACTTCGCTCGCCCACGCGACCATCGGGATCAGGATCTCGAGCTCCACTGCGATGCCGCGTTCGACGCATGAGCGGGCAGCGGTGAGCATCGCACGAAGCTGCATGTCGTAGAGGCCCGGCACCGTGACGCCGGCTCGAACCCCTCGGTGACCGAACGCCGGGTTGGATTCGAGGTAGCGCTGGACCGCGTGATCGAGCTCGTCGGTCTCTAGGTCGAGCGCCTCAGCGATGGCGCCTCGGGTTCTATCGTCTTCGGGCATCACTTCTTCTAGCGCCCTATCGAGGAGACGGATCGTTACGGGTCGGCCCGCCATCGCCTCGAAGATCTCGCTGAAGTCCTCACGCTGTGCGGTTTCGAGCTGACCGAGCCAGTAGTCGCGGTCCTCGGCTTCGATTGCGAGCAGTGCGCACTGCATCGCGAACAATCGGTCAGGCGCGAAGAACATTCGCTCGGTTCGACAAAGACCCACGCCCTCGGCGCCGTAGCTGAGCGCTGCGCGCGCTGCCTGCGGCGTATCGGCCTCTGCGTAGACACGCATGCGCCTGGCTTCGTCGGCCCAGCGCATCAGCTCGGCCAGCTCCTCGACGGTGCTCGACGCCTCCAGGTCGAGCGCGCCCGTGTAGACACGGCCGGTCGACCCGTCGAGCGTGAGGAGGTCGCCTTCCCGCAGCGCCTTCGTATCCGGCGGAGCGTTGTCGATCCGCACCGTTCGTTTCCGGAAATCGACGTCGAGGCCGCCCGCGCCAACGACACAGCACTTCCCGAGGCCGCGCGCCACGACCGCCGCGTGTGAGGTCATCCCGCCGGCCGCGGTCACGACGCCCTTGGCGACCTTCATTCCGTGTATGTCTTCCGAGCTGGTTTCCTGCCGGACGAGAATCACGTCTTGGCCCTCGGAAACCCAGCGAACCGCGTCGTCCGCGTCGAACACGATTCGACCGGACGCCGCGCCGGGGCTTGCGGGCAAGCCCACCGCGGCGGGTTCGATCCCTCGGGCCGCGAGATCGGATGCGCTTGGCAGCCGCGCGTGGAGAAGCTGCTCGAGGGAACGCGCGTCGACCCGAACGAGCGCCTCGTCTTGGGTAAGAACGCCTTCGCGCACCATTTCCACCGCAACACGCACCGCCGCCCGCGCGGTCCTCTTCGCGGAGCGCGTCTGAAGGATATAGGCGACGCCGTCTTCGATGGTGAACTCGACGTCCTGCATGTCTCGAAAGTGCGTTTCGAGTGTCGCGCAGTGCGCGACGACGTCGCGAAACGCGTTCGGAAGCGAGCTCTCGAGCGTGGACGCCTCCCTTCCAGGAAGCGACGTCGCGTCGGTAAGAGGCACCGGCGTACGAAGTCCCGCCACGACGTCTTCGCCCTGAGCGTTCGCGAGGAACTCGCCGTAGAGCTGCTTGTCACCGTTCGAGGGGTTTCTCGTGAAGGCGACGCCGGAGCCGCTTCGGGGCCCTGTGTTGCCGAAGACCATCGCCTGCACCGTGCACGCGGTGCCGATCACGCCGTGGATGCCCTGCATCCGCCGGTAGCGAATCGCACGCGCGTTGTCCCACGAGGCGAAAACCGCTCGCACCGCGTCCCAAAGCTGCGTCCGAACCTCCGATGGGAACGGTGTGCCGGACGCCTCTTCGATCAGGCTTTTGTAATCGTCGACGAGCGTACGAAGCGAGGCAACGTCGAGCTTCGAGTCTTGCATCCGCGGTTCGCCGAACTCGGTCTTCAATTCGTCGAGTCGAAAATGAAAGCGTTCGGCGGGAATGCCGCGAACGATGCTTCCGTACATCTGCAGAAGGCGCCGGTACGCATCGAGTGCGAACCGCTCGTCTCCGTGCGTGGCAGCAAGGCCCTCGAGCGTCTCGTCGTTCAACCCAACGTTGAGGAGCGTATCCATCATGCCGGGCATCGAGATCTGCGCGCCAGACCTCACGGAGAGCAGAAGCGGCGAGGACGGGTTTCCAAACTCCTTCCCGGTTTGCGTCTCGAGCGTCTCGAGGGCGGATTCGACCATGGACTCGAGACCTTCCGGCCAGGTCCCAGTCTCGCGAACCGACGCGCCGACCTCCGTGGTGATCGTAAACCCTGGCGGCACCGGAATGCCGAGTGCCGTCATCTCGTGAAGGCCGGCCGCCTTCGTGCCGAGCAGCCGCAGGCGAAGGTCGGGATCGATCTCTGCGTCAAGCGGATAAAGAAGGGTCACGGCCTTGCAACTTTGTGCCGAGGTGGTGGAAGTGCGCAATGCCGTTGACGGTGTCTGCGATTTCGCCCAGCAAACGGAGCCGGTTGTCGCGCACGTTGGCGTCGTCGACCATGACGAACACTTCGTCGAAGAAGCGGTCGATCGGCGCACCGAGCTCCTTGGCGACGAGCTTCAAGGCGTCGGCGTAGCGGCGCTCCCCGGTCGCTTCGGTGATCTGGTCGCGGACGGTCGAGAAGCGCTCGGCGAGATCGGTCTCGGCGCCCGGCTCTAGGAGGCTCTTCTCGACGCTCCCACGTTCGCTTTCCTTGGTGATGTTGAACGCGCGCTTGAAGGCCACCGCCAGGGCTTCGAACTCCGGCGCGCTTTGCAGCTCTTCTACCGCCTCGATTCGGGTTCGCAGGTCGCGGATTGAGGCGCCGTCCCAGGCTCCGAGGCACGCATCGACGACGTCGCCGCCGTGGGTGTCCTTGAGCATCGCCCGAATGCGCCCGCGGAAGAACTCGTCGAGCGCGGCCCGCACCTCTTCGCGTGGCCGAAGCTCTGCGTCGCCTTCGTACGCGTCGTACGCCTTGTCGATGAGCGCCCCGACGTCGATGTCGAGCGGCCCCTCGAGCGCGATACGAATGATACCGAGCGCTGCGCGCCGAAGCGCGAACGGGTCGGCCGAGCCGCTCGGAACGAGCCCGATTCCGAAGCACCCGACCAGCGTGTCGATGCGGTCCGATACCGCGACGACCGCACTCACGAGCTGGTCCGGGACCGTGTCGTCGGCGCCTTGCGGACGGTAGTGATCGCGAATCGCGTCGGCGACCGGAGCTTCCATGCCTTCGCGAAGCGCGTACCACCGCCCCATCTCGCCCTGGAGCTCCGGGAACTCGTAAACGATCAGGGTCTCGAGGTCGGCTTTGCAAATGTGTGCAGCCGCCTGGGCCGCCCCGGCGTCCGCGCCCGCCCATTCGGCCAGCGCGTTCGCGTTCGACTCGAGGCGACGGACTTTGGCACCCATCGTTCCGAGCTTCGACTGGAAGACGACGGAGTCGAGCTTCGGAAGCCGGTCGCTCAGCGGCGCCTTGCGGTCTTCTTCCACGAAGAAACGGGCGTCCGCGAGCCTCGCTCGTAGAACGCGATCGTTGCCCTTTGCGATGGTCTCGGGATCGAGTGCGGTGTTGACCACGTTGAGGTACGCAGGCAGCAGTGCCTCCGACTGTTCGTCGCGCACCGCGAAGTAGCGCTGATGGTCCCGCATCACCGAGATCACGACTTCGTCGGGCAGCTCGAGAAACGCAGGGTCGAAGCTGCCGGGTACGACGAAAGGCTCCTCCACCAGCGACACGCACTCGTCGGCAAGGAAGGCGTCGGGTTCGAGAACCCCTCCAAGGCGCTTCGCCTGTTCGTGGAGGGCGCCCATCATGCGCGCCTTGCGGGTGTCGATGTCGACGACGACGTGTGCCGCCTCGAGCGCGGCTTCGTACTCGGAGGCCTCGGCAAGGTCGAACGACGCGGGCGCAAGGAAACGGTGCCCTCGAGTCGATCGCCCGGCGCGAATCCCCGCGAACTCGAAGTCGACCACGTTCGGGCCGAGGAGCGAGACCACCCAGTGGATTGGGCGGCCGAAGGCGATCTCACCCGGTCCCCACCGCATGGATTTCGGAAACGTGATGCGCTGACAAAGCTGCGGAAGGATGTCTGCCAACACCTCGGCGGTGGCCCTGCCCGGCTCGTGCACGCGCACGCTCACGTAGTCGCCCTTCTCGGTCGGCGTCTTGACGAGCGCATCGACGTCGACGCCGTGCTTCTTCGCAAAGCCGGCTGCGGCCTTTTTGGGACTGCCGTCGGCTTCGAAGGCCGCGTTCCACGGCGGCCCCGTCACGGTCTCGTCGCGATCGGGCTGACGGTCGGCGAGCCCGGTGATGCGAAGGGCGAGACGGCGGGGCGTGCCGAGCGTGTCGACCACCAGCGCATCCGTGCTGAGACGCGCCCGACCAATGAGCTCGACTGCCGCGGAGCGCATCCCGCCGAGGCCGTGCCTCACGAACGACGAGGGCAGCTCTTCGGTCCCGATTTCGAGCAGAAACTCCGCGGACATGCGTGCCGGTGCTACCAGACCGGATCCAACGGTGCAACGAGGCAGCCGAGTCGTGTGGTCATTCGGCTGCGACAGCGTCGGCGGGGAGAAGAGGGAAGCCGAGCGCCTCTCGCTGCGCGTACCAGGACTCCGCGACGGCTCGAGCGATCAGCCGAACGCGACCGATGTAGCGCTGGCGCTCGGTGACGCTGATGGCGCCGCGCGCGTCGAGCACGTTGAAGTAGTGGCTGCACTTGATGACCGCGTCATAGGCCGGCAGCACGAGTCGTTCGAGCGGCTCCCGGTCGAACACGAGCGCTCCGCCCTTCCCTCGCTTGTCCTGCAGACCGAGAAGCACGGCGACCTGCTTCTCGTACTCATCGAAGAGCTCCTTTTGGAGTCGCACGTCGGCCTGCTCGAAGTTGTACGTACTCCACTCCCACTCGGCGCGCTGGTAGATGTCGCCGTACCGAATACCCGGCGACCAAACCAGGTCGTAGACGTTGTCGACGTCCTGCAGGTACATCGCGATCCGTTCGAGCCCGTAGGTGAGCTCTCCGCTGATCGGCTTGCAGTCGATGCCGCCGCACTGTTGGAAGTAAGTGAACTGGCTGATCTCGAGGCCGTCGAGCCACACCTGCCAGCCGAGCCCCCAGGCGCCGAGTGTCGGAGACTCCCAGTCGTCCTCGATGAAGCGAATGTCGTGCCGATTCGGGTCGGTGCCGAGCGCACGAAGCGACTCGAGGTAGAGCTCCTGGATGTCGAGCGGCGACGGCTTGAGGATGACCTGGTACTGGTGGAACTGCTGAAGGCGATTGGGGTTCTCACCGTAGCGACCGTCGGTCGGCCGCCGGCTCGGCTCGACGTACGCGACGTTCCACGGCTCAGGGCCGATCGCGCGCAGAAACGTGTGCGGATTGAAGGTCCCTGCGCCGACCTCGGAGTTGTACGGCTGCACGATCAGACAGCCATGCTCGGACCAGAAGCGCTCGAGAGCGAGAATGAGCTCTTGAAAGGTCATTCGTCGTCCTCCTCGTCGTCGTCCCAATCCTCGTCTTCGTCGTCGTCGTCCCAGTCGGGGTCTCGGGTCGACTCTTCGGTTCCCGAATCGGCTTTCGGCGCTGAGGCGTCCTCTGCGTCCACGTCGTCGTCCGAATCGGCGTCGGTCTCCGACCGGGCTTCGAACTCCGCCAACGCGGCGTCTTCTTGGGTCCGAAGCTCCTCCTCCGCGTCCTCCATCGCTTCGGCGGCGGCAAGCTCCGCGGCAGCGATGTCGATCGACTCGCCGGTCTTTTGCTCGAAGAGCGCTTTATGTTCGTCGCTGAGATCGCTGAACTCCTGCAGCGTGGGCAGGTCTTTCAGGCTGCCGAGCCCGAAGAACTCGAGAAAGCGCGGCGTGGTGCCGTAGACGAGCGGACGGCCCGGCTCGTCTTTCCGACCGAGGATCTTCACGAGGTTGCGCTCAGTCAGCACTTTGAGCGACGAGCCGGAGTCGACGCCGCGCACGTCGTCGACTTCGGGTCGGGTGATCGGCTGGCGATACGCGATGATGGCCAAGGTCTCGAGCTGTGCCCGAGTCAGCCGGACCGGCTTCGGTGCCACGAGCGTCTTCACGAAGTCGGCGGTTTCGCGTGCGGAGCGGAACTGGTAGCCGCCCGCCACGTAGTAGAGATGCACGCCGCGCGGCGCGTAGTCTGCCACCAGCTCGTCGAGCAGTGGCTGAACCTCTGCCAATGTGGCTCGGGCCGCGCGGGCCAGACGCTTCGCGGTGACCGGTCCGTCGGAGACGAAGATCAGGCTCTCGAGGACCTTCTTGAGCGCCTCGCCGTTCCGCTCAATCGGTGTGCCCGCGCCGTTTTCGGCGACAGTCTCGGTGGGTTGGGCTTCTGCTTGGTTCATGGGGTTGGCTCGTCCTCGTCCCAGTCGTAGGTCGCTGCGGTGCCAGCGGGCACGACGACCGACTCCATTCGCTTCTGCGGCTCAGGCGCGGGGCCTTCGAGCTGAATGGTGTCGTCGGCAAGGTCGCTCGAGGGCTGTTCGACGTCGGCCGGGACGATGGGATGGCCGTCCGCATCGAGCAAGGTGTACTCGAGATAAATCGGCTCTTCGTGGTCGGTTTGATAGATGCTCGCAAGACGCATCTTGGCCATCTCGAGCAGCGCGAGAAACGTAACGACGAGCTCGTACGACGTGCTGACGCCCTCGAACAGGTCGTCGAACCGGCATCGACGGCGCTCGCGCAGGAGGTCGACGAGGCCACCGATGCGATCCTGAATCGTCATCCGCTCGGCGTCGACTTCGAGCGCGACGCTCGCGTTCACGCGGTCGGCGATCTTCTTCAGCGCATCGAGCAGCTTGAACACGCTGACCTCTTTCAGCGGAGGCGGCCCGTCGGATGTGGGTGGCGGTGCGCCCCGACCAAACACGTCGCGCCCCGAGATCGCCCGCTCGCCCAGATCGGATGCGACGGTTTTGTACTTCTGATACTCGAGAAGTCGACGGATCAGCTCGGCCCTCGGATCGGCCTCGTCCGCGTCGTCATCATCCTGATCCTCGGGAGGGCGCGGAAGCAGCATCTTGCTCTTGATGTGCGCGAGCGTCGCGGCCATCACGAGGTATTCCGAGGCGATGTCGAGGTTGAGACCCTCCATCAAACCGAGGTATTCCAGGTACTTATCGGTGATGAAGGCGATGGGCAGGTCGAGGATGTCGAGCTCGTGCTTCCGGATCAGGTGAAGCAGGAGATCGAGCGGACCTTCGAAGTTGGGCAGCTCGATCCGGAAGTTCGGATCGAGCGCTTCGGGGCCGTCCGTCACCACCGCGGGGCTGGGCTCGCTCATCACCCGAGAACCATGCGCCGGGGGGACTCCCGGTGTCAATTGCTACGGGCTTCGTCCAACGCGGCGAGCACCTCGTCGACGTGCCCCTTCACGCGCACCTTCGGCCAATGCCTAATCACCTTGCCGTCGGGACCGATCAGCACGGTCGAGCGAATGATGCCCATCGACTTCTTGCCGTACATGTTCTTCTCGCCCCACGCGCCGTACTTCTCGAGCATCTTTCCGTCGGCGTCGGTGAGAAGCGGGAACTTCAGCGAGTATTTGTCGGCGAACTTACAATGGGACTCGATCGAGTCCTTGCTCACGCCGACGACGACCGTGTCGCGCGCCTTGAGCTTCCGAAGCGCTTTGTTGAAGTCGTTGGCTTCGGTGGTGCAGCCCGGGGTGTTGTCGCGCGGGTAGAAGTAGATGATGGCGTACTTGCCGGCGAGGTCTTTGAGGGCAAGCTTGTCGCCGGTGGAGGATGGGAGATTGAAGGCTGGAGCCTTGCGACCTTCTTTGATCATGACCGTGCGTGTATTGCCGCTTTCGGTGGGGTGTCAACGGGGTAAGCCTGGCACGAACTTGGTTTCTCACGAGAACGTCATCAGGATGGGTCCATGAGCGAGCGCACCCTCATCGTCGGAGACCTCCATGGGTGCCGGGAAGAGCTCGAGGACCTCCTCGAGGAGTCGGGGTTCGACGAAGGCGATCGGCTCGTATCCGTTGGAGATTTGGTCGCCAAGGGTCCGGATTCCAAGGGAGTAATCCGGCTGATTCGAAGCCTCGGAGGGCGGGCCGTTCGGGGCAATCACGACCAGCACTGCCTCCGCTGGTGGGACGCCAAAGTCGCGGGGGCGCCGCTGCCCGAGCTGCGACCAGCCCACCAAGAGGTCGCCGAGCAGCTCGACGAGTCCGACTGGGAGTGGCTCGCTGCGCTTCCGCTCTGGCTCGAGCTCGAGGACCATGACGCTCTGGTCGTGCACGCCGGCCTCGTGCCGGAGCAGCCTCTCGAAGACCAGGACCCCTTCGACCTCATGAACATGCGAAGCATTCTCGACGACGGTTCCGCGTCGCGGAGCTACGAAGAAGGCACCCCGTGGGCGTCGCTTTGGACGGGGCCGAGGCTGGTGGTCTTTGGGCACGACGCGGTTCGGGGTCTGCAAACTCGCGAGTTCGCCGTGGGCTTGGACACGGGGTGCGTCTATGGAGGCTGGCTGACGGGGCTCTGGCTGCCGGAGCGTGATTTGGTTTCGGTGCCCGCGCGGGCGACCTATGCGACTCCGGGGAAGTCGTGACGGCGTTCGAAGCGCGCGTGTGCCGCGAGGACCAACTAACGCACGGCGAGGTTCGAACCGCGAGCCTCGGCGTCGATGAAGACGGGCGGCCGATTCAGGCGTTGGTGCTGCGCGACGAGACCGGTTCGCTGGTCGCATATCGCAACCTCTGCCGGCACCTGCCCGTTCCGCTCGATGGCGGGACGGGAGAGCTGCTCACCGACGACCGACGGTACCTCGTCTGCGGGACGCACGGCGCGACCTATCGTCTCGGAGACGGCGTGTGCGTCGAGGGGCCGTGCGAAGGGGCGGCACTCGAGTCGCTCCGACTCCGGGTGGAGGCCGGCGAGGTCTTCGTGTCGCGATAGCCGAGCCGCTTCAGCCGGTTTTGACGCGCCGGGCGGCCCACGCGGCGGGAGCGGACAGCGGTCCGACCTCACTCCATGGCTTGTCTTCGCTGTGCGGAACGACTTCCTTGCGCGCGGTCAGCACTTCGCATCCATCGCGGGTGACGAGGATGGTGTGCTCGAACTGCGCAGAGAGCGACCGATCGAGCGTGAGGACGGTCCACTCGTCGTCCATGACTTCGGTCTGATAGCCGCCGACGTTGATCATCGGTTCGATGGTGAAGACCATGCCGGCTTTCATGCGCTTGTCCCTGCCGCGCCGGCCAAAATGAGGAATCTGCGGAGGCATGTGAAACTCGCGACCGACGCCGTGTCCGACGTAATCACGGACGACCGAGCATCCGCGGCCCTCGGCGTATTCTTGGATGGCCGCGCCGATGTCGCCGATACGTTTGCCGTGCTTCACCTCGGCGATGCCAAGCTCGAGACAGCGGCGCGCGGTCTCGACCACGTGGATCGCTTCTTCGCTCGGCTCACCGACGTAGAACGTGACGCTGGTATCGCCGTGGTAGCCATGCTCCTTGGGTAGATACGTGGTGACGTCGACGTTGACGATGTCGCCGTCCTTGAGCTCGTAGCCGCCGGGGATTCCGTGGCAGACGCAATCGTTGACGCTCGTGCAGACACTCTTCGGGAAGCCCTTGTAGTTGAGCGGCGAAGGTGTGGCGTCGCGGGACACGATGTACTCGTGCACGAACTCGTTGATCGCGTCCGTGGTGATACCGGGAGCGATGAGCTCCCCGACCGCCGTCAGGCAATCGGCGGCGAGTTGGCAAGAGCGGCGCATATCCTGGAGCATGCGCGGTGTCATGAGCTCGATGGCGGACAATCGGAACCTCGGAAAAAGAGCGTACGGTCTCTACGACGAGCCAGCGAATTGTCGAGTGAACGCCCCTAGGCAGCTGATTTGACCCGTCGGCGCGATGGCACTAGGACGCGTCCTGAGACTGCACGCGAGGGCTTTTTCCATGTCAGATACGTACAACAACGTCCCGATGAGCGACCGCATGGCGGAGCGCACCGCCAAAGAAGACGAGTTCTGGTCGGGTCCGAAGCTCATCGTCCTCGGTTTCGCGACGCTCGCGGTTGCATTTGTGCTGCTTTGGATGATGGCCGACGGGATCATCGGCCCAACCGTGCACGATTCCTACGAGGGCCAGGAGCGCCACTTCCTGCAGCGTGGCGGCGGTCCTCTCGACTGAGTCGGGTGCTAGAACGGGTGCTAGAAGTCGAAGTCGAGCTCTTTCGGCTCGTCGTTGCGGAGGGAATCGTCCT
>CBFCWN010000018.1:0-47421 GCA_965601515.1 uncultured Myxococcales bacterium
TATCTCACGAACCTCGATCGACGCGTCAGCGAGATCGTCAACGTGCTCGCATGGAGAGACGAGGACTTCGGAAACGGAGCAACGGACGAGCTATTTGCCGGCGCCTACGTGGTGTACCGATGGCAGCGCTCTACCGAGAGCCGCATCATCATCCCGGACGTCAGCTACAGGCTGAAATACACCCTCAAGAACAATCGAAGGCTGGCGCTCTACACCGAGGGCGAGTGGCACTCGATTTTCGGTCACAGCGGCGCGCTCGCGTTTACCGGTGGCTGTCCACCTGAGCCGTGTGGTCGCGGCGATGCTGGCATTCACAACGTCCTGGCCCGCTTCGGGATCGGCAGCCCTGGAAAGTGGGGCACGTATCTCGAGGGAGGCTTTTCCTCGGGTGACGACGACCTGCTGTCCTTGGGCGAGGAGAACCCCAAGCTGAGGACGCGAGGCTTCAACCAGAACATCAAGGTAGGCCTCTTGATGTACCAAGTCGCGCTCCGTTCGCTCACCTGGAACGCGCTCGCCCCGCTCAGTGCGGAGGTCCTCGGTGCGAATGGGAGCGTCTGGAACTCGGTGTATATGCTTCCGGTGGGTCGCGTCACGATCGTGCCCGGGGTCGAGCTCCACGGGCAGGTCTTGGTGGCGTGGGCGTCTGCGCTCGACCCGTTGGTCTACGGTTTGTCAACGCCACCTACGAAGCATTGCCGCCTCAAAAGTGAGTGTTTCATGGGCTGGGAAGTTGACCTCGCGCTCCGTGCCAAGGTGGGTGCGCGGGACATCATCTGGGTCGATCTCGAAGGCGGCGTGATGCAGCCGGGCAAGGCGTTTACGAACGCCGGCTTCAACGACGCGTTCCTCTGGACCACGCAGCTACGCGCTGCGATGATCTTCTAGGTGGGCAAGGCCATGAACAAGGAATACACGATGACACGTCTTTCGCTCCTCCTGATTCTCGGATTGGCTTCCGCCTGCGACGCTTGGACCGATCAGCCGGTTGTCCAAGGATGCGCGCCGACACCTGATTCGTCCGTGATTGGCTCCGGTGTCGAAACGGTCGGCGAGACTAGTGGACAGTGCTTGGGCCGTGACCCGGGTGGCACCGGCGGTACGGGTAACACCGGCGGCGGCGCTGCGGGCGCGGGCGGCATGGGCACGGGCGGTGTGGGCGGCTCCGCCCCTGAAGGCGCCTGCAGCAACGAAATGGATGAAGAGGCCATCTGCAGCCCCACCTTCACCGATGACTTCACGGAGTGCGGCCTGGGGAATATCGGAAATCCCGAAGGCGCCCAGATGTGCATCGAGGGCATTGGAATCAGCTCCGAGTGCGCGACCTGCTGGTCTGAGAACGTGAGTTGCCTCGTGACAAACTGCCTCGGACAGTGCGCAGGGGGCGGCACCCCCGAGTGCTTGGAGTGTCAGGCGGAGTTCTGTACTCCCGCGCTTGTGGAGTGTGCGGGCTTCACAACGTCGAATTGTCCGTAGCGGAACGACGCATCGCTGAGACAGGCACACTCTGACATCCAAGAATCGCCGGTCGAAGGTCGGCTGACCGAGGTTTTGCCAAGCGGTTGCCCCCGCATGGAAAATGCGGCTATTCTTCGGCCGGCTTCCGGCTGAGGAAGCGGTTTCTACAGAAATGGGGAAGTTTATAATGATTCGTAACTTGATGTTGGTAGTGGGTCTCTCTCTCTCGGTGGCGGCGTTCGGCTGCAGCGACGACGACAGCAACTCCGCGGGCAGCGGCGGCTCCGCGGGCAGCGGCGGCTCCGCGGGCAGCGGCGGTGAAGCCGGCAGCGGCGGTATGGCCGGCGGTGGCGGTGAAGCGGGCGGCGGCGGCGTGGCCCCTGGTGACGGCGCATGCGCGAACCCGATGGACGAAGGGCTCATCTGCGAGGACACTTTTGTCGACGACTTCACGGACTGCGGTCTCGCGAATATCGGAAATATCCCGGGCGCTCAGATGTGCATCGAAGACACGATCGGACTCAGCTCTGATTGCTCCGAGTGTTGGGCCCTCAACGTGGGCTGCCTCGTTGAAAACTGCCTCGCGTTCTGTGCGGGCGGAGGCACACCCGACTGCCTCGACTGTCAGGCTGAGTTCTGCACTCCCGCTCTTATCGAGTGTGCGGGCTTCACGACGTCGGACTGTCCCGAGTAGCACGCGTCGCTATAGAGGACAGACCGCACCAACGTTGCCGACAGCGGTGGTGCAGGCGTGACCTGTAACCAGGTCACGCCAGTCATACACATCGCGGCAGTCCTCGGTGTCGGCGAGGCACTGGAACATTGCCTCGAGGGCTGAGCCGCACGAATCAGAGCAGCCGTACGCCTCGCTAAGGTTCGCCTGACACCCGCGACGGCAGGCGGCTTCGTCGAAGGTAAACGCCTCGCATTCGCCCACGACCCGGGCGCAGAAGGAAGTGCACGTTTCGTCGACCTCGACGGGTACAGGGTCGCACTCGCCTGGTCCTTCGCCGGCTGCACCGCCGTCGCCAGCCATGCCGCCGCCTCCCGACGACCCGCTTCCCCCGCATCCGCCGAGCCCGACAACGACGGCAAGGGCCCACACAGGCCACCACCTCGCCGAACGCACTAGTAATCCTTTCCGGCGATTTTCTCGACCCGGGCGAGCAGCGACTTGGAGTAAAGGCGGCCTGCGAGGGACCGGCGAGCGTCGGCCTGGACCATTTGCCAGGCATGCTGGTTTCGCCAGAGGTTCACTGATTTGAGACGCTTCATCAGCGTAGCGCTTGCCTCCTCGTCGAGTCGACGACCGCTCTCGCGAAACTCCTCCGCGTGGTCGTTTGCGCTCGCGATGATGAAATCGCGCGCCTCCGCGGGAAGCGCGTCGAGTCGCTCCTGTTTGATGACGTACGCACCGACGACGATACCGCCTCCGGGCTTGGTGATCGTGTTGAGCTTGGTAAACCACTGGAAGCTCAGCACGCCAATGGACGAAGCGATGACCGTATCGAGCATGCCGGTCTGGAGCGCACCGAAGACCTCAGGAAGCCCGAGCGTCACGCCGTTGGCTCCGGCAGCGTCGATGAAGGCCCGCATCGTGGGAGAGCCGCGCCAGACCCACGGCCGCACGTTTCGGAGGTCGTTCGGGTGCTGAATCTTGTGCTTGGAGAAGATGCGAATCTGACCAGAGTCGCCCCATGAGACCAGCTTGTACCCGGCCTTGGTGAACATTGCATCGAAGTCGGGCGCTAGCTCTTTACGAACGTCGTCGAGCGCCGGGTAGTTCGTGATGAGGCCGGGCGCCTGAAGAACCAGGACCTGTGGGACGAGCGCGCCGAGGCCGGTCGACGTGAGAAGCGCGCCGTCCATCTGCCCCACACGCATCTTGCGGACGACGGTCTCTTCGTCGCCGGCGACACCACCGTAGTACATCTTCAGCTCGACCTGTCCGTTCGTCTTCTCGCGAAGATCGTTCCGCAGCTGTTGGAACGCCTTTCCGATACCCGAGTCGCGGGGAGCAAGTGTGGCGAGCCTCAGCTGATGCGTGGGCTTGGGGGCGGCCTCGGCGTTCGCGGTACGAGCGAATGGATCGCCGCTAACCAGAAGGCCAAGAAGGAGAAGGACGAGTGAAGCAGCGCGCATGGGGGAAACAAACCATGAACGCCGCGCGGGCTCAAGCCGTAGCTATGCGGTCGCTCGCAGGACCCCGCTATTGCGTAGATCGAGGCCGTCGAGCGAGCCGGCCACGTCGTCTAGGACCTGAACGACGCCGGAGGCATCGGCGATGGGATTGATGATGCACACGTCGATTCCGGCTTCGGCGTACGCACGAACACGGGACCGAACGGTTTCCTTCGTGCCGACGACCGCCATCGCGTCGCACAGCCGGTCGGTCACACCGGCCGCCACACCGGCGCGGTCACGTTTCGCAAACGCTTCGCGGATCTGCTTCGCCTCGTCCTCGAAGCCGATCCACTCGAAGCACTTGTTGTAGCCGGGCGTGGCCGCGTAGGCGCCGAACACCGTCCGGATCAGGTTTCTGCCCATCGCGGGATCGTCGGCCCGAACGACGTGAAGGCGCGCGACGACTTCGAGCGTGCTTGGATCCCTGCCGGCGTCCTCGGCGCCTGCCCGGACCTCCGCCAGGACCTGAGGGAGGGCGCCTTCTGGAACCATGTTGAGGCAAATCCCGTCACAGAGAGCGCCAGCCAGCCGGAGCATGCCGGGGTTGAGGGCTCCCAGGTAGATCGGCACTTCGCCGACCGGCTTCCCACCGAGCCGGAAATTCTTCACCGACAGCGTCTTGCCCTCGTAGCTGGTCTTCTGACCGCTGAGCATGTGTCGGAGGACCTCGATGTGCTCGCGCATCGTCGTGAGCGGGCGTTCGTACGGCTGCCCTGCCCAGTCGTGGACGATGTTGGGAGACGAGAGTCCGATGCCGAGGATGAAGTTGCCCTGCGTCAGCTGGCTGAGGGTCATCGCGGACATCGCATGCATCATCGGCGTGCGCGTCTGCGCGGGCACGACGGCGGTACCGACGCGCACCCCGGGAAGCGCCTGCGCAACGGCTGCGCAAAGGGCGTACGAATCGCCGCCGTTGACTTCGGCCATCCACACCTCTTCGTAGCCTCGGTCGACTGCTGCTCGCGCGAGCTCGGCGGCATGATCGGCGCTCCCAATCGGCAGTGTCATTCCCAGCCGGACGTTCTTTTCGGCTCGTTCCATGGGGGAGACCTTAGTCGAGTGGCCGTCGATGTGATAGTCAGGGTCGCTGGATGAACGCCGTCGACCAGGTTCAGCTGAACTTCAACCCCGCCACGCTTGCGGCGCTGAACGTGCTCATCGGCCTGATCATGTTCGGCGTCGCGCTCGACATTCGAGTCGACGACTTCAAGCGCGTGGTGCGGGACCCGCGAGGCCCGATGATCGGCCTCGCCGCGCAGTTCATCCTGCTTCCGGCGATGACGTACGTGCTCGTCGGCATCATCGACCCCCTCCCCTCCATCGGTCTCGGCATGATGTTGGTGGCGGCATGCCCAGGCGGGAACTTCTCGAACTTTCTCGCGCACCACGCCAAAGCCAATGCCGCGCTCAGCGTCAGCATGACGGCAATCTCGACCGCGCTCGCCGTCGTGCTGACGCCGGCAAACCTGTCGTTTTGGGGAGGCATGAACCCGAAGACCGCGGCGATCCTACGAGAGGTCGACCTCGACCCGTTCGCACTGTTCAAGACGATTCTCATCATTCTCGGGATTCCGCTCGTGGTGGGGATGCTGGTCGCCGCAAAGAAGCCGTCGATCGCGGCGCGCCTTCGTCGCCCGATGAAGGTATTTTCCCTCGTCGCGTTCGGCCTTTTCGTGGCCGGCGCGCTCATTGGCAACTGGCAGCACTTCTTGAACAACATTGGTTACGTCGCGTTCGCGGTGGCGCTTCACAACGGTCTCGCGTTGGCGCTCGGCTACTGGTCCGGGCGGCTTCTGCGCTGCCCGAAGTACGATGCTCGAGCCATCTCGATCGAAGTGGGGATTCAGAACTCGGCGCTCGCGCTCGTCCTGATCTTCGGGTTCTTCGATGGACTCGGTGGCATGGCGATCATCGCCGCCTGGTGGGGCGTGTGGCATCTGATCTCGGGGCTGACCGTTTCCACCTACTGGGCGCGGCACCCCGTGCCGATTCCCGAGGGCGCATGAGGCACCCCCGATCGACGAGTATCTGGCGACGCATCGCCGCCCCGGACGACAACTAGCTCACTTTCCTTTTTTCTTGGCCCAGGAATCCTTGAGCTGAATGGTCCGGTTGTACACCGGGCGCTCCAGGGTGCTGTCTGGGTCGACGACGAAGTAGCCGAGCCGCTCGAACTGCACCCGTTCGCCATGGCTGCGCGTGGCGAGGTTGGGCTCGAGCTTCGCGTCGTGAATCACCTCGAGCGAGCTCGGGTTGATGCGCTCCGTGAATTCGCCTTCGAGGCTCTCGTCGAGCGGGTTTTCGTCGGTGAATAGCCTGTCATAGAGGCGAACCTCGGCGTCGACGGCGTGCTTTGCACTGACCCAATGGATCGTCCCCCGAACGCGGCGACCGTCCGGAGCATTGCCGCCCTTCGAATCCGGGTCCCAGGTGCAACGAAGCTCGATCACCTCCCCTGCGTCGTTCTTGATGACGTCGGTGCAGGTGACGAGTGCGCCGTAGCGAAGCCGAACCTCCCTGCCGGGCGCCATTCGAAACCACTTCTTGACCGGCTCCTCCATGAAGTCATCGCGCTCGATGAAGACCTCGCGCGTCAGGTGCACGCTGCGCGACCCGAAGCTCGGGTCGTCCGGGCTGAACGGGGCGTTGAGCACGGCTTCGTCGTCATCGGGGAAGTTCTCGATGACCAGCTTGAGAGGACGAAGCACTGCCATCGTGCGTGGTGAAGTCGCATTGAGGTCTTCGCGTAGAGCGTGCTCGAGAAGGCCCACGTCGACGATGCTGTCGCGACGGGAGACCCCGATGCGCTCAGCAAAGCGGCGAATCGCGGCGGGCGTGTAGCCGCGACGACGCATCCCGGCGATGGTCGGCATACGTGGGTCGTCCCAGCCGTTCACGTGGCCTTCTTCGACGAGCCGTTTGAGAAGGCGCTTGCTCATCACCGTGTAGGTGAGGTTCAGACGCGCGAACTCGTACTGGTAGGGAACGGGGTCGAAGTCGAAGTGGGACACGAACCACTGATAGAGCGGGTTGTGGTGCGCGAACTCGAGCGTGCAGACCGAGTGGGTGATGCCCTCGAACGCATCCGACATGGGATGCGCGTAGTCGTACATCGGGTAGATGCACCAGTCGTCGCCGGTGCGATGGTGCGTGACCTTTCGGATGCGATACATGAGCGGGTCGCGAAGATTGACGTCTGGAGACTCCATGTCGATCTTCGCGCGGAGGACGTGGGCGCCCTCGTCGAACTCGCCGGCTCGCATACGGGCGAAGAGGTCGAGGTTTTCTTCGGCGCTTCGGTCCCGATACGGGCTGTTCACGCCTGGCCGATAGAAGTCGCCGCGACCCTCGCGAATCTCTTCGAGACTTTGACTGTCGACGTACGCGAGGCCGCGCTCGATCAGGCTCACGGCACATTCGTAGAGTCGCTCGAAGTAGTCGGACGCAAAGTATTCGTGGCTTCCCCAGTCGAACCCGAGCCATCGCACGTCGTCGCGAATCGATTCGACGTACTCGGTGTCCTCCGCCTCCGGGTTGGTGTCGTCGAAGCGAAGATGACAGCGGCCCTTTTCCGAAAGGCCGGCGGTGGTGAAGTTCAGGCAAATCGACTTGGCGTGGCCGATGTGGAGGTAGCCGTTTGGCTCGGGCGGGAAGCGCGTGACGACCTGGCCGCCGTGTTTGCCGCTCCCGATGTCGTCGCGGACGAGGTCGTGAACGAAGTTCGGCGCGTTCTCTTGGCCGTCGACTTTCTCCTTCGGCGCGTTCATGGCGCAGGTCTAGCGCGGTTTCGCGGGCGGCGCCGCATTTGGGGCTCTGGCATGTGACGCGTGCGGGACTATCCTTGGTCCGATGCTTTGGAAGATCGCGTTGGGCGTCGTCGCGGTATTGGTCGCGGGCGTGTTGTACATCAAGCTCTCGGCGGTTCGTGTGCCGCCCGCCGATGCGAGACA
Organism: uncultured Myxococcales bacterium; assembly: GCA_965601515.1. GTDB lineage: Bacteria > Myxococcota_A > Polyangia > Polyangiales > Houyiibacteriaceae > SG8-38. The sequence goes on from CBFCWN010000018.1 coordinate 7,593, forward strand.
GCTCGTAGGCGAGGGAGCGCTTCTCCTCGACGTCCGTACGGAAGCGGAATACGCGGACGGCGGCATCGAAGGGTCGGTGAACATTCCCATTCAGGAGCTTCCGGCACGCATGGACGAGCTCGGCGGAAAGGACGAGCCTATCGTCGTGTACTGTCAGAGCGGAGGACGGAGCGCGATGGCGAAGCGTCTGCTCGAAAGCAACGGCTTCACCAAGGTTCATGACCTCGGTCCGATTCGGGCATGGTAGGGGCATGAGCGAAAGCTACATCTGCGCCGACTGCGACTTCGAGTTCGTCCCGGAGCAGCTCGGCGACGATCCGCGCTGCCCAAAATGCAGCCGTACCGAAGCGGTGGAACCTTCGGACGCCTCCGCACTGCAGAGCGACATCTGGCGGCAATGGCTCGTCGTGTTCGCACTGCTGACGATCGCTGGCATTCTCTACATGGTGTACGAATGACGATTCATCTTTCCTACGTGTCCGACATCTTGTGTGTTTGGGCCTATGTCGCCGAGATTCGCCTCGAAGAGCTTCGCAGGGAGTTCGGAAACGAGGTTGAGCTCGAGTATCGCTTCATCCCGATCTTTGGCGCGACGCGCTATCGCATTGGCGAGGGATGGGCGAAGCGCGGAGGCTATGCGGGGTTCGGTGCCCACGTCCGTAAGGTCGCCGCCGACTTTCCAGACGCCTCGGTGAGCGAAAAGGTTTGGGATTCGGTGGCACCCACGACGTCCGCCATGGCTCACGAGATGCTGTGCGCAGTCCGTCTTCTCGAGGAAGCCGGCGCCATCGACGGAGCCCGGCAGGACAAACTCGGCGGGCGCACCGTGTTCGAACACGTGATCGGGTCCGTGCGCAAAGCCTTCTTCGAGGAAGCCCGCGACATCTCGGATCGGGACGTGCTGATCGACATCGCGAAGACGTCGGGGCTTCCCACCGAAGAGATCGAATCGAAGATCGCGTCCGGCGAGGCGATGGCGGAGGTCTGTCGCGACGTGGAGCTCCGCGACCAGAACAAGGTCGAGGGAAGCCCCACCTACATCCTCAACCAGGGCCGCCAGAAGCTCTACGGCAACGTCGGCTACCGCGTCGTCTCCGCGAACCTCCGCGAGCTCCTCGAAACCCCCGCCCACCAAGCCAGCTGGTGCTAGGGGACACGCGGCCCCCCTGAAACACCAACCATTCCAACTACTTAGCAACCAACCCGCGCGATTTGCGGGCCAATCCTAAGCCGCGGCGGAGTCGATCCCCTACGTCGCCCGGGGCGGCTTGTACCCAAACAGCCGCATGACGCCAAGCCCGATGCCGCCGCCCAGGAGCGCGGCACCGCTAAGCGAAACGATCGAGAGGATCACGAGTTGAAGTTCGGTTGTCATACGACACCTCCATCCGGCCCGGCGGGTGCCCACAGTGGCGAGCGCTCGCCGACCCTTCGCTCACTGTGGGTCCTTAGACGCATCGCGTCAAGTATCTAAAACACAATTTTCCACTAATACCATTATTCTGAGGGACACGCAGGGCCCCCAAAACCCTAACTATTTCAGAGAGTTACCAACCAACCCGCGCGTTTCGCGGCTGCTGTAGGTTTGAACGCCGGGCGAATCGCGCGGGTCGATCGCTAAGTATCTGGAATGGCAGTCGTTTTCGGCACCCCGCGTGTCCCCGGCGGGGTGGCCGGTGCGGACGGGGGCGTTGTCGCGGAACGTGACCCGCATCTGCATGCCGCGTTCGCCGGGGTTCAGGGAGATTTCGGGGAGGAAGTCCGGTTCGAAGCCGTCGAGGATGTTGATGTCGACGTTTTGGATGAGGGTGCCGAGGACGATCTTCATCTCCATCAGGGCAAACTGTTTGCCGAGGCATACGCGCGGGCCACCTGCGAAGGGGACGTAGGCGCCTCGAGGGAGCTGTCTCTCGAACTCGCGCGTCCATCGCTCGGGTCGGAACTCGAGAGGCTCGTCGTAGTACTTGGCGTTCCGTCCGATCGCGAGGGGACTCACGGCCATGATCGCCCCCTTCGGGAAAAAGTAGTCGCCAAGCCGCAGGTCGCACTGCGCTTCGCGTCCGTAGATCCAAACCGCCGGCAAACGACGAAGCGACTCTTTCAAACACATCTCGATGTATGGAAGTTCGCGAAGGTCCCCGACGCGAATCGGACGACGACCGACGACCCGGTCAATCTCCGCGCGTGCCTTCTCCACCTTGTCCTGATTCAGCGCCATCAGGTACCAGGCCCACGTGAGCGTATGCGCGGTCGTCTCATGCCCGGCGAACATCAACGTCATGAGCTCGTCGCGCATCTGCTTCTTCGACATGCCGCCCTTCTCGTCCGATGCGAACACCACGGTCGACATCAGGTCGCCGCGGTCTTTTTGCTCTCGCTGCCGAGCGGCGATCATTCGCTCGACGACATCGTCCATCGCGTCGAGCGCGCGGACCATGCGGCGGTTGCGTTCCGTCGGCCACCAGCGCGGCACGGGAATCGGCGTCTGCGCATGATCGATGAGCGCCTCGCTGATGTCTTGAATCGCATCGTGAACGACCTGCGAGTCATACGCGAGATCGGTATCGAACAGCGTCTTTGCGACGACGCGGAGCGTGAGGTCGACCATCTCCTTGCGGAAGTCGCGCTGCTCGCCGTCTTCCCAGCGACGCAGCATGTCGCGGGTGTACTCGGCCATGACCGGCGCGTAGGCGTCGACTCGCATCTTGTGAAACCCGGGCATGATGAGCTTGTGCTGCCGCTTCCATGAATCGCCGTCGTTCGGAACGAGGCCATTCCCAAGGAAAGGCTTCCACATCTGCTTCACGACTTTCGGTTTGTAGATGTGCTTCGCATGCGTGACGTTGATCGCGTTCACGACTGCGGGGTCGCGGATGAAGTAGGAGTTTCCGTAGACGACGCGCGTCTTGAACACGTCGCCATACTTCTCGTGGCCTTCCAGGACGAAATCCGCGGGTCGTTTCTGGAAGTCGAAGGTGCCTCCCCAGAGCCAATGGCCCTCGTGTGCGGGGATTTCCCGCGGTGGGGTCGTGTTGGTTTCGGGCTGTGTCAGGCGGGACATCTTTACTTTATGTAAAGTAAACTTATCCCGGCTCCTTTTCAAGTAAACAAAATGTAATTTTAGCGCCCTCGCTCAGAACTTCAGCTTGGTGGTCGTGGTGCTGAAGGTCGCCTTCGGGTCCGCCTTGTTGGGGTCCGGCTCCGAGGGTCGAACGACCGAGGCGGGCGTCCAGAGGTCGCTTCCGCGCTCCTGGTAGGCCACGCGCTGTTCGAGGCCGGTTGGATCGGCCGATCCGGCTTCCCACAGCGTCCCGAGTCCGCCCGATGCGTAGCTCATCAAGCCGGTGGGCCGAGCGGCCGTGCCGGCGACCTGGGTGCCGACTCCAGCGCAGCCCATGGTGCCGAGTGAAAGGATCGTGGTGATGATGACGATTGACTTGTTCATGGGTTCCTCCGATGTATTCAGTGTATACTTTGATGTATACGTCGTTCACTTGGGATGTCAACACTGTTTACACGGATGCCATGATTAAGTTACTGTCCATCATGTCGGAAATTAAAAAAGCTTATCATCACGGTGACTTACGTGACGCCCTCCTCGAAGCGGGCGAGCGAATGCTCGAACGAGAGGGCCCCGCCGGCCTTTCCTTGCGCAAACTCGGCCGCGAGCTTGGGGTGACGCCGGGTGCGCCCTACCGCCACTTCGAGGACAAAGACGCCCTCCTCGCTGCGCTTGCCGCGGTGGGCTACCGACGGCTCTTCCGCGAAATGCAGCGGGACATCGAGTCGATTACCGATGGCGAGGAGCAGCTGAAACGAACAGGCGTGGGGTACCTCCGATTCGCAACGGCCCAGCCGGAGCTCTTCCGTCTCATGTTTGGCTGGACGCCCACGGTCGAAGACGAGGAGCTACACGAGGCTGCCGAGGCGGCGCACCTCGCATTCGAAGGCATTCTCAGGAACTGCGAAGCACAGGGGCGCCTGCGGCTCCCGCTCGACGAGGCCGGCCTGATGGCGTGGTCCGCCGTGCACGGGGCCGCATTCCTCCTCATCGACGGTCGACTCAAGCTCGACATCGAATCGCAGAACGCCGAGTGCGTCCTCGAGCACCTTCACAAGGGGATCTGGTACGGCATCGGCATCCCGAACGACTAGGCGCCGCACATCCTACGCATACGCGGCGGCAAACGCATCCATGAACGCGTCCAGCTGATCGCTCGGCAGCGCATTGATCCCTGCCGCCGCGGCCCGTCCTCCCCCCGTCGGAAACTGCCGACAGAGCTCGTCCGCCCCCTGCTTGTTCTCGAGCGGAGCTCTCACGCTGACCAGATACGTCCCGTCGGCGCGCTCCGTGATCACCGCATGCCCGCGGCGAGGATGCTCGTTGGCAAGGTCGTTGCTGTAAACGCCCGACACGCGCCGCGCCCATGGTTGGTCCGGCAAAACGAATACCGCCGTCTTCTCGTCGGCGCGCGTGGGCTCCACCGCCGCAGCCGCAGCCATGTCCTCGCGGTACCCCGTCTCGAGCTTCTCGAACGTCTCTTTGTCGCTTTCGACGAACGCAAACGGCGTCGGGTAGGGCCGCACAAGCTCGAAGAGCTCCGCCGGCGCGAAGTGCAGGTCCTCGAGCGACGACCCGTAGCCGTTGTAGTTGATGTACGTCCCAAGGTTGTCGAGGAGCGCCATCTGCTCTGCCGAAAGCCGAAGCGGCTCGGCGATCGTACGTGCGCTTGCCTTGAGGTTGTCGCCGAACGCGCCCGTCACGGCCCATTCCACGTACGCGCCGCCGAGATAGCCGTTGATCAAGAGGCTCGTGCAGACGTTCGCATCGGTATCGATGATGGCGGTGAGCCTCTCGTGCTCGGGAACCTCGCCTGCGAAGTGATGATCCACGTAAAACACGTCGGCCCCCGCCTCGAGGACACGGAGAACCCCATCTCGGTTCTTGTCGAAGCTGATGTCGAGCGCGGTCACACGGTCACCGCGCGACACGGAGGCCTTGGCGACGAGCTTGATGTCGCGCTTCACGCCCGTGATCAGCACGCTCTCTCGGGGCTCCGCGTTTCGAAGCTGCGTGAGCGCACAGATCCCATCTGCGTCCCCGTTGAAGATGTCGATGTCCGCCATGGCGCCTCTATAGCACTCGGATCGTTCAGTACTCGGAATGTCAGGACGCGCAATTCCGCGTATGATCGCGCCGAACAGCCGGATATCGGTGCGCCTGCGCGCTGGAGCATCCCCGTGGGAAAGGTTACGCTCCGGCGTCGTGGGCATTGAGGACGCATTTGCTCCGGTGCGAGACGTGATGGAAGAGTCGCGCTCCCTTCGCCTGAAGGTTCTCAATACGTCCCTACTCTTCGCGGTCGTAGTCGGCGGCTTTGCGTTCGCTCGCACCCTCGTGGACGCACTCGATCTCGGTGATACGCGAGTCGTCGGGCTGTCCATCGTCCTCTACGGCGGCTTCATCGCCCTTCTGCTTGCACGACGTCTCTCGTACACCGCGCGAGCAATCGGGTTCCTCGTTCTGCTCTACGTCGTGGGAGTCATCTCCCTTCTCACGGTGGGCTATCTTGCAGCGCCGACCATCATCCTCGCAGGGCAAAGCGTGATGGCGTCGGTGTTCTTCGATCGGCGCATCACGCTTTTGACCGTATTGATCAACGTCCTCACGTTCCTTGGCGTGGGTGCGGTCCTGTCGACGGGCGTGGTCACAGCCGAAACCCACTTTTACGAGCCGGCGGTCTTCGCCAACTGGCTACGCGTCGGCGCGCTCTTCACAGTCTTCGCTGGAATCGCGGTCATCAGCGTTGACGTCATCACGACCCACCTGAATCGAAGCCTTCAGGATCAGGCCGAGCTCATCGAGCATCTCAAGGGTGCAATGCAGCTCCACGAAGAAGCCGAGGCGCAGCGTCGCGCCGCGGAGTCGCGCCTACGGGAAACCGGGCAACACGAACTCCCCGAAACTACTTCCTCTGGAAATTGATCGCAGGCTCGGTGTCGGCGAACTCGGGCGTGAGATAGGCGTCGTAGCCCTCTTCGCCGAGGATGTGTCGCCTGAAGAACGCCACCGTGTAGAGGTTCTGTAGGCGATTCGCCTCCTCGATGGGAAACACGTCGGGCCCGCAGGTGTTCGCGTAGGGCTCGATGAGGTCCGGCGCGATGACCTGCCACTGGTCCTCCTCGATGCCAAGCCCAATGAGAAGCTCGCCGAACTGACACACGCTCGCGAAGTGCGTGTGATTCGCCCCGATGATGTCGACTTTGTACACGGCGGGTGCGTTGACGATCTGGTTGAACGCGATTTCGTTGTTCTCGAGAAACACGTTCACGTCCTCCGTGCCGCCCATCAGCATGGTCGGCACGACGATCGCCTCGAGCTGCTCCTGGGTGAAGCCCGCATTCGGCGACGTTCGCTCATCGCTTTGGAGCTCGGCGTCGATGACACCGGAGACTGGGAGGATCGCGTCCACGCGGGGATCCGCGTCCGCGCCGGCCCACCCGGCGGCCATCCCAATCGCGGTCATCGCTCCAAAGGAGTTCCCCAAGACCCCGATCCCTTCTTCTTCGATCGCGCCAAAGAAGGGGTCTTCCGGGTCGGCACTCCGCGCCAACATCGTGTCGATCACAAACGACACGTCGGGGACTCGGTTGGCCGCGGCCTCGTCGAACGTGTCGTCGCTGTTGGTCTGCGAGTTTCCGGTGTGCTCCGGCGAAGCCACGATGAACCCGTGGCTCGCGAGAACTTCCATGAGCTCGATCGACTGCGTGCCGATGCCGCCGTAGCCGTGCGAGAAAACCAGCAGGTGGTGCTTCTTGCTCGACGCCACCGGGGCGTCGGCGAGGGCCACGTCCGATACCTGACCCGGGAAGCCTCCGAGACTGTACTGCCGTGGCTCGGCATCCTCCGCGTCTTCCGCATCGACAGGATACCAAACGTCGACGAGAAGCTCCCGATCGGCGCGCTCGGAATCGACCGGGTTGAACATCCCGTGCCCCACCGCAAACGAGCTCAGCTCGTCAGGCGCATCGACGCTCGGCTCAGGCGCGCTCGTCTCGGGGTTGGAGCCGGAGTCGCTGCTGCACGCTGCGACTAGTGCAACATAGCCAATGAGAAAAAGACGCACCATGAACACCTACTCAATCGCGCCCCTTGTAGCCCGTTGCGCGAAGAAGCGCCCGTACCGCCCAGGGCGCGACCAAATACATCCAATAGTAGAAGCGCATCATGAACGGATAGATCCCCTGTTTTCGGGGGTGCCGAGCGAGACGCGCCAAAATCTCCGCGCACTCCTCCGGGGTAAGCGTCTTCACGGTCCGAGCGATCTTCGGAATGCGTTCCTCGGAGTTCGGGTTGTGCTCGAAGTACTCGCTCGACACCTTGCCGAAGACCGCGTGGCAGCTGTGCACTCCGGTGCCTCGAAGGTCATAGAGGAGCGCTTCGTGCATTCCGCGCATCGCCCAACGGGAAGACGCGTATCCAACGGACGATGCCCACGTGAAGAGGGACACCGGCGAGCTGATGTGGATGAGCACTCCACTGCCACGGTCGAGCATCCCTTTCATGAAGGCGTGCGTGGTGAAGAACGCGGCGAAGTGTGGCGCCCCCATCATCGCGACCGCCTCGTCGGGCGGGGTGTGTTCGATGCGCTTCCACTTTCCAGCCCCAGCGCTGTTGATGATGAGGTCTGGGACACCGTGCGCCTCGGTGACGCGCGCGGCCATCGCCATCACGGCGTCGCCATCGCTCGCGTCGAGCGGCTCCACGATCGCCCCCTCGCCGACGTCGGCAGCCACCGCTTCGAGCGCCTCTCGCCGTCTCCCGATGAGGACAACTCGGTATCCCTGTTTGCCGAGGAGCCGCGCAGTCGCTGCTCCGATCCCGCTCGATGCCCCGGTGATCAAAGCCAACTTCTCGCCTGACATACGGCTTTGTACAGGGGGTCTGAGGCGGGATCAATGGGCACGCGCGTCGGCGGCAATGTGAACCCACGGTAACCCTCGAGTTTCCAGCAAGTTTAAAGTGGTCCGAAACGGACGCGGCCCGAACTTGTCCGTCCGCGACCCCCTACACTCGGTGCGGATGTTCTCCAGCTTCGACCCAGCGCACAGGCGAATCGCCCAAGGATTCGTCCTACTCGGCGGCGTCTGCGTCGTGTCGGTGGTGGGTTACATGGTTCTAGGCTGGAGCTTCTCGGACGCCGTCTACATGGTGGCGATCACCATCTTCAGCGTCGGCTATGGCGAAGTCCAACCCGTCGTCGGCGCCGTTCGCTGGTTCACCATCGTCGTGGTCGTCTTCGGATGCTCCTCGCTCATCTACATCCTCGGCGGCTTCTTTCAGCTGGTGGCCGAGGGTGAGCTCAACCGTCTCCTCGGGACTCGTAAAATGAAGAAAACCATCGAAGAACTCTCAGACCACGTCATCGTGTGCGGGCTCGGTCGCATCGGTCGCGTCGTCTCGAAAGACCTGGAGGATGCCGGCGCGACGGTCGTCTACATCGACAACAACGAGGAGCGGGTCACGGCGTTGTTGGAGTCTGGAGGCTATGCGATGGTCGGCGATGCCACTTCCGACGAGGTCCTTCTCGAGGCCGGTGTGAATCGCGCGCGCGCACTCGCGACAGTCCTGTCGGACGATGCACTCAACGTGTTCATCACGCTCACGGCTCGAAACCTGAACCAGGACCTGCGGATCATCGCGAGAGCCGAGTACCCGACGTCCGAGACCAAGATGATACAGGCCGGCGCAGACAAAGTCGTTCTTCCGTCGACGCTGTCCGGCGAGCGCGCCGCTCAGATGATTTTACGCCCTGCGATGGTCGACTTCTTCACCGACAGGGATCTCTCCGGCCTGGAACAGGAGCTGAGAGCACTCGGCGTGCAGATTGAACAGTTCGAAGTCGATGGGCGCTCGTCGCTCATCGGACGCACCGTCGGCGAGCTCGAGAGCAGTGGAGACGGTGGTTTTCTCGTCGTTGCGATTCGTCGCGCAGGAGGCAAGCTCGTTCGAAACCCGGAAAAGCACTTCACCTTCTCCGAGGAAGACAGCGTGCTTTTCATGGGGCATGCGGAGGACATTCCTCACCTGAGAGAGGCATTTGCGATCGCAAACCTCCGCCCTGCCATCCGCCGCGCAGTCACGTACCGCGGCGCGACGCGACGCTAGGGGTCTTGGAAGAGCCCGTCGCCGAAGTACGAACGAACGCGCCAAACGTTTCGTCAGCGACCGATGAGATCAAAGGTCTCGAGGTCGACCGCCGCCTGCACGAGTCGCTCGATGTTCGCGCTCGTGACGCGCTCACCATAGTTTTCGGGGGGCGTGATCAGCCAGCCGATGACGAGCCCCCAGGCTACGGTTCGTCGATAGTCGGCCCATGCATCGTCGAAAGACGGTGGAGAGGGAACTCCGTGCCGGCGAAGCTCGTCGAGATAGAAGGAAAGAAGCTCGCGCTCCATGGCGCGTCGATCCTCCACCGCGAGACCGGTGACGATGACGTACGTGACGTCGTGTGCCCAGCGACCTTTCACCATCAGCTGCCAGTCGAGGAAGCCCGCGCCGCCATCCGGCAGAAGGTAGGTGTTCCCAATGTGGGGGTCGCCGTGAAGCAGCGTTCGGGGTGAGGAATCGAGGCGGGCCTGGAGCCCCCACAGGGCTGCCCATAGCTCTTCGACGCTTCGGCCAAGTGGCGCGATCAAATCCGCCTTGAAGGGGTTATGCTCGAGCTGGTTCCGAACGATGTCCAACCCGAGAGCCTGAAACACCGGGTACATCCCCCCAGAACGCGGGGTCGCCACCCACCGCAGATCCGTGTCCAGCCGTGAGCTCTCCCAGAACGCAGAGTGCAGAGCCGCGAGGGTCGCGAGAAGCTGACGCAGTCGATCGCCACTCTGTTGCATGGTCGCGTTCGGGAAGATCGCCGAACGCAGCGAGAGGTCCTCCATGAGGATCCCAAAGGTTCGAGCGTCGTCATCGTAAACGCTCGAAAACGCGCGAGGTGCCTCGATCTCGAGCTTCGGTCGAACCTCGCGGTAGAAGCGAACCTCGTTGCGGTACATCGCGTCAGGAGCGTGTGGGTAGCGCTTCTGGTATGCGCGTATCGCCGCGAAAGTCCAAGAACGCGCCGAGTCTCCAAACGGCAATTGCCCGAGCGAGCGCAAGAGGGTGCCTGTCATCTGAATCGCCGAGGGGCCGAAGCGGAGTCGCTTGTCGAGGAGCACCGCCTTGCAGATCATCCGCGTCGGGAGGCCCGCGTCGCGCCCGTCGACGTACTCGATGTCGAGCGTGACGCGGTCGGCCGTGGAGGCGGAACCATCGCCACGATGGGACCGGTCGGCCACCCGGACATTGGCAACCTGCACGCCAGGGTGCTGCTCCGACAACAGATTCGTCATGAGCGCCGCGTCGAGTTCGCCGAGCCTCGAGGGGAAACGCGTTCCCTTCATCGCGAGCCGTCCGCCTCGACGCGCCGCTTCAGCTGCTCGTTGAACCGGTCGTACGAGGGACCGAGGGCCCACATGAGGAGCGGCCAGAGCACCCCTACCGCTGCCCCGGCGAACGTCTCGCCGTGAACGAACGAGGTACGCATGCCTTGCTCGTCCGCGGGTTCGAGTGAGAAAAAATGCCTCCCCGAGATGAGACCCCGAGGACCCCCGCTCCACTCGAGGCGGCGAGGCGGCTCGACGACCTCGATCGCCACGGGATGGGAAAGCGCACGCCCGGCCACCCAGAATCCGACACGAGCCCTGGCGCCTCTCTCGGGCATTCCACGAAGAACGAAGCTGTCGCTCCACTCCTGGTGGCGAACGACATCCACCAGCACCGACCAGACGGTCTCGGGAGGAGCTTCGATCATGATCTCGGTCTGATGCGTGCGGGGCACGATAGCGGCTCTCGGGCGTATGGGACGCCGGGTTGCCGGCCGCCTCCGCCCCGCGGTACCTTACGCGCTTATGGTTCAGACTGCACAACTCCGTACTATCGAAGTCGCCGAAAACGAGGCGCAGCGCGTCTTCAAGCTTCAGCGGGAAGCCTATCTCCGGGAGCCCTTCCCAAGCCTCGAAGAGCGACGGCGCCGCCTGACCGCGCTCGAAAAGATTCTCGTCGACAACTCTGAGGCCATCGCCGAGGCCATCCAGCAGGACTTCGGCCACCGCAGCGTCGAAGAGTCGAAGATCCTCGAGATCTTTCCCTGCATCGATGGGATTCGCGACGCCAAGAGGCGCGTCCGAAAGTGGATGAAGCCGCAGAAGAGGCACGTGTCGGTCCTGTTCGCGACTGGCAAGAACCGCCTGCTGCCGCAGCCCAAGGGCGTGGTGGGCATCGTCTCGCCCTGGAATTACCCGCTCTTTCTCGCGATTGGGCCGCTCACGAGCGCGGTCGCCGCCGGGAACCGCGCGATGATCAAGATGGCCGCAAACTCCCAGCACCTGGCGCGGCTGCTCGCCGACAAGCTGGCCGAGGAGTTCGACGAGGATACGATTGCTCTTCTCCCGGGCGTTCGCGGGAGCGAGTTCACCACGCTCCCGTTCGACCACATCTGCTTCACCGGCTCGGCCGACGTCGGCCGCACCGTGATGAAGGCTGCCGCTGAGAACCTCACGCCGGTGACACTCGAGCTCGGCGGAAAGTCGCCGACGATCATTTGCGACGACTTCAACATCGAAGAAGCCGCATCGCGCATCATGTACGCGAAGTGCATCAATGCGGGCCAGACATGCCTCGCGCCGGACTACCTGTTCCTGCCTACGGCGGCAAAGCACCGCTTCGTGGAAGCGGCAAAGAAGGTCGTCGCCGAGCGCTACCCCGACACGAACGACCCAGGGTACACGTCGGTCATCGACGACAAGGCGTATCGGCGACTTCGCGCCACGCTCGACGACGCCGAAGCCAAGGGGGCCACCATCGTGCCTCTAGTCCCTGACTCGAGTTTCAACGACGTCATGCGAAAGTTCCCGCCGCATCTCGTTCTCGACGTGACCGAAGACATGCGCATCATGCAGGAAGAGATCTTCGGTCCGCTCTTCCCAATCATGACGTACGAGAACCTAGACGAGGTGATCCAGTACATCACCCATCGAGACCGACCGCTCGGCTTCTACGTCTTCACCAAGAGCCAGGCGAACAAAGACAAGCTTCTCTACAACACCATTTCGGGCGGGGTGACGATCAACAACTGCATCCTTCACGTGGCGCAGCACGACCTACCGTTTGGCGGCACCGGCGCGAGCGGCATGGGCCACTACCACGGGTGGGAAGGTTTCGTCGAGTTCAGCAAGATGCGCCCGATCCATACCAACGCATGGTTTTCGCTTCTGCACCTTTTCTACCCGCCCTACACGGGCCGTGAGGAGCTGATGATCGACCTCACGACGAAGTACAAGCCCTAGCGACTACTGCATTCCGTCGATAATGGCGTTGAGCGTCGCGCTCGGTCGCATCGCTTTCGACGCTAGCGCGTCGTCCGGCATGTAGTAGCCGCCGACATCCATGGGCTGCCCCTGCACTTCGTTGAGCTCCGCCACGATCTTGTCTTCGTTCTCGGCGAGGGCTTTTGCGATGGGGGCGAAATACGAACGCAGCTCGTCGTCGTTGGTCTCTGCGAGCGCCTGCGCCCAATAGAGCGCGAGGTAGAAGTGGCTGCCTCGATTGTCGAGCTCGTTCACCTTCCGAGAAGGCGACTTGTTCTCGAGCAGGTACTTCGTGGCTGCCGCGTCGAGTGCCGCTCCCATCGCCTTCACTCTTGGGTCGTCGCGCTGATCGGCGAGGAAATCGAGTGAGGCGGCGAGCGCGAGAAACTCGCCGAGCGAGTCCCAGCGGAGATGGTTCTCCTTCTCGAACTGCTGCACGTGTTTCGGCGCAGAGCCTCCAGCGCCGGTCTCGAACAGACCACCGCCCTTCATGAGGGGAACGATCGAGAGCATCTTGGCGCTGGTGCCCACCTCGAGGATCGGAAAGAGGTCCGTGAGGTAGTCGCGGAGGACGTTGCCGGTCACCGAGATGGTGTCGTGCCCCTGCTTCATGCGTTCCAGCGAAAACCGCGTCGCGTCCGCGGGCGCCTTGATGTGAATCTCGAGCCCCGAGGTGTCGTGCTCCGCGAGGTACGTGTTGACCTTCGCAATGAGCTGCGCGTCGTGGGGCCGGGTTTCATCCAGCCAGAACACCGCCGGGACGCTCGTCGCGCGCGCGCGACGAACGGCGAGACCGACCCAGTCGCGAACCGGGTCGTCTTTCGTCTGACACGCGCGCCAGATGTCTCCGGCTTCGACCTCATGCTCGATGAGGACTTCGCCCGCGGCGTCGACCACACGGACCACACCGTCCGCCTCGATCTCGAAGGTCTTGTCGTGGGAGCCGTACTCCTCTGCCTTCTGCGCCATCAGTCCGACGTTCGGGACGCTTCCCATCGTCGTCGGATCGAACGCTCCGTTCTCTTTGCAGAAGTCGATGACCTGTTGGTAGACGGCCGCGTAGCTGCTGTCCGGGATGGTCGCTTTGGTGTCTTGGGTCTTGCCCTCGGCGTTCCACATCTGCCCGGAGGTCCGAATCATGGCCGGCATGGACGCATCGATGATGATGTCGCTCGGCACATGCAGGTTGGTGATCCCGCGGTCTGAATCGACCATCGCAAGTCCTGGCCCCTGCGCGTACACATCGTTCAGGTCCGCCTCGATGGCCGTTCTCTGGTCCTCCGGCAGGTTCGCTAGCCGCGACACGACGTCGCCGAACCCGTTGTTGGGGTTAGCCCCGAGCTCGTCGAACGTCGCGCCATGCTTTTCGAAGAGCTTCGCGAAATACACGCGAACCGCATGGCCGAAGATGATCGGGTCGCTGACCTTCATCATCGTGGCCTTCATGTGGAGCGAAAAAAGCACCCCTTGGCCCGCAGCGTCGCAGACCTGCTCCTTGAGGAAATCAACGAGTGCGTTCTTGCTCATATACGTGCCGTCGATGATCTCCCCCTCGAGAAGCGCAAGCCCGTCCTTGAGAACGGTTGTCGTACCGTCCTTGGCGACGTGCTCGATGCGCACGGTCGTCGCCGCCGGCACCGTCACCGACTTTTCGTTGTGACGAAAGTCGCCGCTCGACATCGTCGACACGTGCGTCTTCGATTCGCTGGTCCATGCACCCATCGAGTGCGGGTTCGCGCGCGCGTACTCCTTGACGGCGGTCGGCGCTCGACGATCGGAGTTGCCCTCGCGCAACACGGGGTTCACCGCGCTTCCTTTGACCTTCGCATAGCGGTCCGCGACCGCTCGCTCTTCGTCGGTCTTGGGCTCCTCCGGGTAATCGGGAACGGCAAACCCTTTCGCCTGCAGCTCTGCAATCGCAGCCTTCATCTGAGGCACCGATGCGCTGATGTTTGGAAGCTTGATGATGTTGGCTTCAGGAGTCTTTGCGAGCGCACCGAGCTCCGAGAGCGCGTCGGAGATCCGCTGGCCTTCTCGCAGCACCTCGGGGAAGCTCGCCAAGATGCGTCCTGCGAGCGAAATGTCAGGAAGCTCCACGACGACGCCGGCCGGCGCCGTGAACGCCCGTAGGATGGGCAGCAGGGAGTAGGTGGCGAGAAGCGGCGCTTCGTCGGTCTTGGTGTATTGAATCGTCGGCTTGTCGGTCATCGGGGAGCGGTTTCCCGCAATCTGGGGCGTCCCGCAACCCAGCCGCCCGAGATTCGAGGTCACACGCGTTAGGTCGACCAGAACTCGCCGACTTCACCGACCCGGTCAGGAAGGCCCCGAAACTCATCGTCGACGGCGAGGCAGATGTAGCCAACCCCTCTTTTTCGACCGAGACGACTCTTGATCGCGTTCACTTCGAGGGCGGTCATGTCGCCAGACCGGACGAGCACGACGACCCGGTCGGCAAGCCTCGCCGCGCGTCGAAGCGCCTGACCTTCGGGCTTGCCGTCCCAGGCGTCGAGCGCAACCGACGGCTCACGCCGAACGAGCTTGACCGGCTGAAGAGCGAGCGCGGTGGAAGTGGACACCGGTGCCTTGGCCGCACCCTGGGCCTCCTGCCCGACTGGATAGGGGCCGGACGGCGGCGGGGTCTGAATCGGCTCCTGACTCGCCACGTTCCGTGGAACCTCCTGAAACCAGTCGGAATTGAGTCGATGGGACAGCTCCCGTGCGAGAGGGGACTCCTCCGCGGTCCCGCCGACCAGCAGAAACGAACCGTGCGCGTCGGGAACCTGATCGTCGAGGCCGGCAACCAGCTCTTCGAGTCCATGTGGGTCGACCGGCCACGCGGTCGCCCCAAGCACGGGGCCATCGCCCCAGAACGCGAGCTCCGAAGGGGTGCGCACTCGTAGACCGCGAAACTCGCGGCGTAGCGCAATGAGCAGGCCGAGGAGCAGGCTCAGCACACAGAAAGCACCGAACACGACGAGCTTCATCTTGTTGGCGACCGGAAGATCGGGGACCGACCCCGGATCGAGGACGACGAAGCCGCTCGGAGGCTGTTCGAGCGCGTCCTCCAACGAGGCCTCCGTTGCGGTCAGCTGACGAAGGAGATTCTGGTTGACCTCGACCTCGGCCAAGAGGCTCGACGCCTGGCCCTCGACTCCCGAAAAAGAATCGAGACGTTCCTCTGCTCGCGAGGCCATCTGGTCGAGGCCGGCCTGCCTCTCCCGAAGCCCGGTAAGCGCCCACTCGGCCTCTCTCAGCTCTCGGCTCACCAGCATGTGGGACGTGTTCGGCGTGATCATCCCTCCGCCCCTTGGGCTTTGCATGGCGCTGCTGCCGAGCTGGTCGACCTGCTGCTGCAGAGCCTGTACGCGCGGATGATCGGGGGAAAGCGACGCCTGAGCCGCGGCGAGCTGCTGCCGCGCATCGTCGTACGCGCGCCGCTGGGGGTTGACGTCGCCCGCCAGTGAGGTGGTCTTCGGAATCGTTTCGAGCTGGGATCGAAGCGATGAGACGCGAGCCTCCATGGACCGCACCTCGGAGCCAAGGAGCTCGCTCTGGGCCCGATAGTCGGCCGCGGAATCGACGACGGACAGCTGGTCGGAGCTCAGGTTCGAGATGCCGTGCTCTTCGCGAAACTCGTTGTACGCCTGGCGAGCTTCCTGCGCTTCCTCTCGAGCGCCCTCGATCCGGTTCTGTATCCGCTTGATCTCGAGCTCGATCCGTCGCGCCTGCCGCTCTTTGTGGTGCGAGAGAAAGACCTCGGTGACATCGTCCGCGAACTCTTTGACGAGCTCTGCCGAAGGTGCCCTGACGATAATCCGAAGCGTCATCGCACGAAAGTCAGGCTCGTACGTGATCAGGTTGGCCAGTGTGAAGAGGGGGCCAGGGTAGTCAGTTTCCTCGCGGATGCGCGCCAACACCGAGCGGCGGTGTACCGCCTCGGCTGCCGGGCCGAGCGCG
The DNA here is from genome assembly GCA_965601515.1 of uncultured Myxococcales bacterium. Lineage (GTDB taxonomy): Bacteria > Myxococcota_A > Polyangia > Polyangiales > Houyiibacteriaceae > SG8-38. Next base: position 23,961 of record CBFCWN010000018.1, read on the forward strand.
TACGCCGAGCGTCGGTCCACGCCTTCGAGCGTCACGTCACCCTCGTACTGAAGGAGCACGCTCGTCTCCCAGTCGTTGCCCATGACGACCTTCGCCGCTAGGAGGCCAAGAACAACGCCGGCGAGCGTCACGCCGATAATGGTTTTGCGACCGCGGCGCAGCGCTCCGAGCAAGCGGTGGCGGTCAACCGGCTCGCCTGGACGCTTGGGGCTCCCGCCATCCAACTGATACTCGTCAACCACGATCCACCTAGTATGCGTTCTTGCGGGAGCCGGCGCCAAAGACCGTCATGAAGATGATCTGGAAATCCCAGAGCAGACTCCAATTGCGGATGTAGTCGAGGTCGTGCTCGACCCGACGCTCCATCTTGTCGAGCGTGTCGGTTTCTCCTCGCCATCCGTTGATCTGTGCCCAGCCGGTAATACCGGGCTTCACCTTGTGGCGCAGCATGTAGCCGCGAATCTTCTTTCGGTAGAGCTCGTTGTGGGCGACGGCGTGAGGGCGGGGCCCGACGATGCTCATGCTGCCCTCGAGCACGTTGAAAAACTGGGGCAGCTCGTCGAGATTCGTCCGACGAAGGAACGCTCCTAGTTTCGTGATACGAGGATCGTTCGACGTCGCCTGCTTGATGACGTCCCCGTCTTCCAAAACGTTCATCGTTCGGAACTTCAGTACGTCGATCACCTCGCCGTTGAGACCGTAGCGTCGCTGGCGGAACAAGGCTGGGCCTGGCGACGTCAGCTTCACGAGGATACCGATGATGAGCATCGGAATCGCGACCACGATCAGGATCAGTGTGCCGAGGACGATGTCCTCCACGCGCTTCAGCCATCCGTCGACTCCATAGAAGGGCGTCTCGTAGAGACTCATCGTCGGCACGGTACCGAGCGTGTTCCACCTGGCATGCAGCAGATCGAACACGTAGAAGTCCGCCGCAAGATACACCGACGCCGTCGTATCCGAGAGCTGACGCAACAGCTCGTTGATGCGCGGCTCCGCGCGAAGCGGAAGCGCGATGTAGATCAGATCGACCTCGCCGCTCTTCGCGGCGAGCACCAAGTCTTTGAGATTGCCGGCGCGCTCGCCGAGAGCCTCGGGAATCGGAAAGCAGCGCTCTTCCTCGCGATCGTCGTAGAAGCCGTGGACGCGTAGGCCGAGCATCGGAACGCCGGCCATCTGCTCCGCGAGCTGCGAGCCGAGCTCCGTCATCCCGACGATGGCCGCTCCTCGGGTGCTGTAGCCCCGCGCGCGCATCTCGCGCACAAACAAGACCGTTCCAGTTCGCCAGACCGAAATCAGAAAGGGCGCCAACACGAACCACAGGGAGATGACGATTCGGGAGAAGGCGTCGGACTGCTTGGCCAAGAACGCCACGAACAACAGCGTAGGGATGACACCGCCAATCCACGCCGCCCATATCCGAACGATCTGCGGACGCAGCCTCGCGCCGCGCGAGCCCTGATAAACATTGAGCGACTGTCCGAGGAACAGGAACACCACCGCCGCGATCGAACCCGCGACCCACCAGCGCTGCTCCCAGTCTTCGCCGCGCGCGAGGATCGCGAGCCAAAGCGATACGAAAATGAGGACGAGATCGACGAGTCTCATGAGGGGAGCGAGCTCCCCTTCCGACTGGCCTCCCCATCCGCTGGGCGTGCTGTTGGTCATCGGGCACCGATCAGTATAGAGGTCGCGCGAGCGATTTCACTTCGACCTGAAGGGCGATTTCGTGACGCGGTTGGTGCGTCACCTCACCATTCGCAGAATCGTCACGAGCGCCACCGGACTCACGCAAACGCTTCGCGGACCTGCTCGCGAAGCCACTGGTGCGCGGGGTCGAGATCGAACCGCGGGTGCCACCACTGCGAGTGTTCCACCGTGGGAAGCTCCGCGGGGGCTTCGACGGTTACGACGCCCGATAGGTCGATCGGCGCGGTAAGCAGACCTCGAGGCACCGTGGCAACGAGCTCGGTGCTTCGAATTACGTCGGGAAGCGCCAGCAAATAGGGCACCGAGACGCGAATGCCGGCGCCTGAGCTCACACTTGATGCCGTCTTCGCCATCGGGCGCGGAACGAAGCCTACGGGCGTGTACGCGACGTGGCCGTACGCCTCGTAGTCCTCGATGCGAAGACGCTTGCGGCGTGACAGCGCATGTCCTCGCCGAACCAAGCAGACGTAGTCTTCTTCGAGCAGCGTTTCGGTTCGAAGCCCTCCTGACGACCCGAGGTAGACCGCGATGACCAGGTCGACCTCACCGGACGAAAGCTTGTTCGAGAGGTTCATGTCGGACAACGGCTCCACCTGGACGCGAATTCCCGGCGCCTGGTCTTCAATCACCCTGAGCACGGACGGCAAAACCATCGTCACGCCGAGGTCGGTCAACGCGACCTTGAAAATCCGCGTGGAGGTCGCAGCGTCGAACCCCATCCCGAGCTGGAGCGCGCGCTCCACGGACAGGAGCGCGTCCGCAAGAGGGATCAGCATCGCCTCCGCGCGCGGGGTGAGCACCATCGCCCTTCCTTTTCGAACGAGCAGCGGGTCGTCAAACAGCTCTCGAAGCCGGGCGAGCGACTGGCTCATGGCAGGCTGCGTGATGCCGATGCGCTTCGCGGCGCGGGTCACGTTCCGCTCGTTGAGGAGCGCGTCGAGCGCGACGAGCGCGTTGAGGTTCAAGCCGCTGAGGCGGGTCGACTCCACGGCCAACCATAATCAGGGCGAATGGTTGGATAGTCAAACCCAATATCCCGGGCCGTAGCGCGCCTCCCATAGTAACCAACACGAATGGAACCCCAGTTCGAATACGGTTTCGTCTCCGCCGACTCGCACGTGACCGAGCCGCCCGACTGCTACGCGCGCTTCATCGAGCCCGCGTACCGCGACCGGGCTCCCTACATCCGTCACGACGAGAAGCGCGGAGACCTCTACATCATCCCGGGTCAGGACAACATGACCGTCCCGATGGGCCTCGTGGCCGCAGCCGGCGAAGAGTCGAGTCAGATGACCTTCAACGGCCGCGACTTCGAGGATTGGCATCGGTCCGGGTGGGACGCCTCGCATCGACTGAAGGACCAGGCCCGAGACGGGGTGGCCGCAGAGCTTCTTTTCGCAACGGTGGGCATGCAGCTCTGCGGTCACGCCGACCTCGACTATCGGCGCGCATGTATGGAGGCGTACAACCGCTGGCTCCAGGAGTACTGCAGTCATGCCCCGACTCGTCTCTACGGCGCGGGACAGGCCGCCGTGAAAGACGCGAAGGACGGCGTCGACGAGCTGACCGCGATCAAAGACATGGGGTTTCGGGCCGTCATGATGTCCGGTCAGCCCGGCGAGGCCGACTACGACGACCCTTCGTACGACCGACTTTGGGCTACCGCCGTCGAGCTCGAGCTTCCGCTTTGCTTCCACATCCTCACGAATCGCTCGTACGCGGGGCACCGTGGTCCGAAGATCAACGGACTGCTCAACGTCGTTCGGAGCTGCCAAGACGTCATCGGCATGTTGATCTTCTCGGGCGTGTTTGACCGATTCCCCGAGCTCAAGGTCGTGTGCGTCGAGTCCGATGCCGGGTGGGCGCCCCACTACGCCTACCGGATGGACCACATCTACAAGCGGCACCGTTTCTGGAACAAGGCGCAAGAGCTCGAAAAGCTCCCGTCCGACTATTTCTTCAACAACGTCTGGCTCACCTTCCAGGACGACTGGACGGCCTTCAAGGTCCGCGAGCACCTGAACGTGGAGCGCATCATGTGGGCCAACGACTTTCCGCATTCGGACTCCACCTGGCCACTCTCGAAAGAGCTGCTGGCCGAGCACGCCGCGCAGCTCTCGCCAACCGAGCGACGTCGCATTCTTCGAGACAACTGCGTGGAGCTCTTCGGGCTCGACGCTCCCGAGCAGCCCGCCGCACTCAGCTGAGGCGCTCGCGATGGAGTACGACCTAAAAATCGTGGGCGGGACGATCGTCGACGGCACCGGTGCGGAGCGGATGCGCGGCGACGTCGGGATCAAGGACGGAAGAGTCGTCGCGCTCGGGGAAGCGGAGGGGAACGCGACCGAGACCATCGACGCCGACGGCTGTGTCGTCTCCCCGGGTTTTGTCGACATCCACACGCACTACGATGCGCAGATCCTCTGGGACCGCATGCTGAGCATCTCGCCTTGGCACGGCGTCACGACAGCGGTGATCGGCAACTGCGGTTTCGGCGTCGCACCGATGCGGCAGGAACACCGCGAAACGGCGATGCGAACGCTCGAGAAGGTCGAGGGCATGGCATACGACGCCCTGAGCGCGGGCCTCGGCAGCGACTGGCCCTTCATCACCTTCCCCGAATACCTCGACGCCATCGAGGGAGCGGGGACAGCGATCAACGTCGCCGCATACGTCGGGCACACCCCAATCCGGCTCTTCGTCATGGGGCAAGACGCGACCGAACGCGAAGCCACCGAAGCCGAAGTCGAAGCCATGAAGGGCCTGGTACGCGAGGCGATGTCCGTTGGTGCAATCGGCTTTGCAACATCTCAAGCGGCCACCCATCACGGCGCCGGCGGAAAGCCCGTTCCAAGCCGACTCGCTGCGTTCTCGGAAATCAATGCGCTCGTCGGCGCCATGGCCGAGTCAGGGCGCGGCATCCTGCAGGCAGCAATGGGCCGCACGCTGTTCAACGACGAGTTCACCGACCTCGCGACTCGCCATCAAGTTCCGATCACGTGGACGGCACTGCTCGCGGGAATGACCGGCAAGGGAAGGCACCGTCGCTATCTCGACCGTGCCGCGGAGCAGCACGAGGCGGGGCTGACCATCGTTCCGCAGGTCGCCTGCAGGCCCATCATGTTCGACTTCAACTTCGACGAGCCGTACCCATTCGAGCTCTGGCCGATGTTCAAGCCGACGATGACGACCGATCGGAAAGGCCGCATCGCACTCTACCAAGATCCGGAGTTCCGGAAGGCGTTCAAGGTGGAGTCGGCTCCAGATGCAAAGAACGCGAACGCCGGTTGGGCCTCACGCACCGTGATTTCCAGGCACCAAGCCGATCCCTCGCTCGAGGAGCGAGCGCTCATGGACGTCGCGGCGGACCGGGGCGTCGATCCGGTCGACCTGGTGCTCGACCTTTCGCTCGAGACCGGCCTTCAGAGCCGGTTTCGTCTGGCGTTTCTCAACCACGACGAGGAAGAAGTCGAGGAGCTGATCAACGACGCAAACACCGTCGTGACGCTCTCCGATGCGGGCGCACACGCGAGTCAGCTGTGCGACGCCTGTTACTCGACGCATCTTCTGAGCCACTGGGTTCGTGACAAGGGCGCGATGTCGCTCGAAGCCGCCGTTCATTCGCTCACGCAGCGCCCCGCGGACCTCATGGGCATCACCGATCGAGGTCTACTCGCGGAAGGACGCCCCGCCGATGTCGTGGTCTTCGATCCCAGGACCGTAGGCCACTCGAGCCTCCGGCGGGTTCGAGATTTCCCAGGCGGCGCGGAACGCCTCGTCTCCGACGCGATCGGAGTCGAAGCGGTCGTGGTCAACGGCTCGGTGCTCCGTCGTCGCGACGAAGATCGGTTCGACGCGGGAGACGACCTTCCCGGCCAAGTTCTCCGCGGTGGACATGCGTAATGGTTCAGGACGGTATGCAGCTCGCTCACTGGGCGAAGACGCAGCCTGACGTCCTCGCGATTCAGTCGATCTGGGGAGAACGAACCTTTTTCGGGCTCAACGCGAACAGCAACCGCCTCGCTCGGGCGCTTCGGGCTCGAGGGCTTCAAGCCGGCGACGGCGTCGCGATCGTCTGCAGCAACAAACCCGAGTTCGCGGAGGCGGTGCATGCCTGCCTTCGCGCGGGTTTGCGATACACGCCGGTCAACTGGCACCTGACGCCGGACGAGGTCGGGTACATCGTCCGCGACTCCGGGTCGAAGGCGCTGATCGGAGACAGTCGCTTCGCAACGCTTCTCTCTGACGCCGCCGGTCTCGCACCCGAGGCCGGAGTTCGGCTCGCAGTAGGCGGCGAGATCGAGGGCTTCGAGCGCTACGACGACGCGATTGGCGTGGAAGACGGTTCAGACATCGCCGACCCCATCACGGGCTTTCGAATGCTCTACACCTCGGGGACGACCGGAAAACCCAAAGGCGTGGTTCGGCCGTTGGGATACAAGACCGGGCTCGCGGCGCTGACCTCGGCTCCGAAGTACCGGCCGGACAGGGGCCAGCTCAACCTCTGCACGGGGCCCATGCACCACGGAGGCCCCCTCGTGTACTCGATGTGCGTCCCGATCGCTCACGGCGTCGGAACGGTGCTCATGGATCGCTGGAACGCGGCCGAGGCCCTTCGACTGATCGAGAAACACCGAATCACACACACGCACATGGTGCCGACGATGTTTCATCGGATGCTCCGGCTCCCCGAGGACATTCGGCGCAACGCCGACCTCTCGTCGCTCGAGTACATCGCTCACGGGGCGGCGCCCTGCACGGTCGCGATCAAGCGCGCGATGATCGACTGGGTCGGACCGATTCTCTGGGAGTACTACGCAGCGACCGAAGGTGGTGGCGCCTCCGTGAGTCCGACCGAATGGCTCGAAAGGCCGGGCACCGTCGGGAAGCCGATCACGGCCGACCACGTGCAAATTCGCAACGAATCGGGCGACCGGTGCAAACCGTACGAACCCGGAACGATCTACCTGAAGGTGCTCGAGGGTTCGGACTTCGAGTATTTCAACGACGCACAGAAGACGGCCGCCGCACATCGCGGCGCATACTTCACCGTTGGAGACGTCGGCTACCTCGACGACGACGGCTACCTCTTCCTCACCGACCGAAGCGCGGATCTCATCGTGCGTGGCGGCGTGAACATCTACCCCGCCGAGATCGAGGCCGTCCTGCTTCAACACCCTGCGGTACGGGATGCGGCCGTCGTCGGTGTGCCGAACGAAGAATGGGGGGAAGAGGTCAAAGGGGTGGTGGAGCGCCTCGAGCACGGACCGCAGATCGACGACCTTCCTTCGAGCCTGCTCGAGCACTGTCGTGCGCATCTCGCCCGCTTCAAATGCCCTGAGAGCATCGACGTCGTCGACCAGCTGCCGCGGAGCGACAACGGGAAGCTCTACAAACGGCGGCTGAGAGAGCATTATCGCGGCACGAGCCATGTCTGACGGATCGAAGCATTACGTGGGCGGAGCGTGGGTGGAGCCGATCGAACCGGCCCCACTCGACATCGTGAACCCCGCGACGGAAGAGGCGTTCGCGACCGTCACGCTTGGCGGCCAAAGAGACGTCGATCGCGCCGTCGAAGCCGCGCGCGCGGCGTTCCCGGCCTACTCCGCCACCACCAAGCCCGAACGAACCGCACTGTTGAGCCGCGTCGTCGACGAGTACGAGAAGCGGGTCGACGACATCGCGACCACCATCTCTCGTGAAATGGGAGCCCCGATCACGCTTTCGAAGACGGCCCAGGCGCCGATGGGACTCACGCAGCTCCGAAATACGCTCGCGGTGCTCGAACAGTTCGAGCCTCGTCAGCACCGTGGCACTTCGATTCTCACAAAAGTGCCGATCGGCGTGTGCGGGTTCATCACCCCGTGGAACTGGCCGATGAACCAGATCCTCTGCAAAGTCGCCCCCGCACTCGCAGCGGGCTGCACGATGGTACTGAAGCCGAGCGAGCGCACACCGCTGAGCGCCCTCCTCCTCGCCGAGGCGATCGACGCAGCCGGTGTTCCCGCAGGCGTGTTCAATCTCGTGAACGGAGACGGGCCGCACGTCGGTGAGCCTCTTGCCAGCCACCCGGGCATCGACATGGTGTCGATCACGGGGTCGACGCGGGCGGGTGTGGCGGTCGCGCGTGCGGCGGCAGCGACGGTGAAGCGAGTCACCCAGGAGCTCGGCGGAAAATCGGCGAACATCATCCTTCCGGACGCCGACCTCGAAGAAGCGGTCACGCACGGCGTACAGAAATGCTTCGGCAACGCCGGACAATCGTGCACGGCGCCAAGCCGCATGTTCGTGCACGAGACGCAGCACGCCGACGCGCTGAAGATCGCCGCTCGTGCTGCGGATAGCCTCCGCCCTGGGGACCCCGCAGAGCCCGACACGGCGATGGGCCCGGTCGCCAACGCAACGCAGTTCGAACGCGTTCAGACACTCATCCAAAAGGGCCTCGACGAGGGAGCCGAGCTGGTGGCGGGCGGGCTCGGCCGACCCGAGGGCCTCGTCGCCGGCTTTTTCGTGCAGCCCACCGTGTTCGGCAACGTGCGGAACGACATGACCATCGCGCGGGAGGAGATCTTCGGCCCCGTCCTCGCCATCCTTCCGTACTCGAGCGAAGAGGAGGCCGTCGCCATGGCCAACGACAGCGACTACGGGCTCTCGGGGTGCGTCTATGCCGGCACCCTCGAGCACGCGATCGACGTCGCTTCGAAGCTCCGGACTGGGCAGGTTCATTTGAACGGCGCCGGTGCCGACTTCACCGCTCCGTTTGGAGGCTTCAAGCAGTCGGGCAACGGACGCGAATGGGGCCCCGAAGGCCTCGACGAGTTCCTCGAGATCAAGGCGCTGATGGGAGTCCCCGCGTGAGCGAGACCCCGGTCATCATCGAAGCCGCGATTAATGGCGGAAGCACCAAGCGCCGGAACCCGAACGTCCCGCGGGAACCGGAGGAGATCATCGCCGACGCGTACGCGTGTCTCGACGCGGGCGCCGCGATCATCCACGCGCACAATTCCGACTACGCGCTGACCGGAAGGGCGGCAGCGGACGACTACCTGCTCTCGTGGCGCACGGTTCTCGAACGGCGCCCCGACACCCTCTGGTACCCGACACTCTCAGGCGGCAACGAGATCCGCGAGGTGCTCGAACACTTCCGAATCCTGCTCGAGGAGGTTCCGCTCCGCATCGGCGTGGTCGACCCCGGGTCGACGAACCTCGGCCGCCCGGGCAGGGACGGCCTTCCCATCGGCGTCGTCTACGGAAACAGCTACGACGACATCGCCGCGAGCTTCGCGTTTTGCGAAGCGCATCGACTTGGGCCGAGTCTCGCAATCTACGAGCCCGGCTTCCTCCAGACGACGCTGACGTACCATCGGGCCGGACGGCTTCCTCGGGGAGCGATGGTGAAGCTCTACTTCGGCGGCCCCTACGGCCTCTTCGGGAAGGGGCCGGGAGTGACATTTGGGCTTCCGCCCACCGAGAACGCGCTCCGTGCCTACCTCGACATGCTCGACGGAACCGCGCTTCCTTGGTCGGTCTCGGTCTGGGGCGGTGACCTCATCGAAACCCCGGTGGCAAGGCTCGCCCTCGAGCTCGGCGGGCACCTCCACGTAGGCCTCGAAGAACACTCGGCGGAACGTAAGCCAAGCAACGAACAGCTCGTGCGGGAGTGCGCGGCGCTTGCAGCCGAGGTCGGCAGGCCGATTGCGGACGCAGAACAGGCTGCCACCCTGCTCGACCTGCCGCCCGCCTAGGAGAACACGAACATGAGAAGCGTCGAGGAGCTTTTTGGACTCGAAGGGAAAGTGGCCGTCGTCACCGGGGCGTCGTCCGGGCTCGGTGTCGGATTCGCGCGCGCGCTTGCGGGAGCGGGGGCGCACCTCGTGCTTGCCGCCCGCCGCACGGATCGTCTGAAGTCTCTTGCCGCCGAACTTGGCGAACATGGCACCGACGTGCTTCCCGTTCCATGTGATGTGACCGATCGAGCACAGGTCGACGCGCTCCGCGACGCATGCCTCGAGCGCTTCGGACGCGCGGACGTGCTCGTCAACAACGCGGGCGTGACCGTCACCGCACCGGCCGAACAAGAGACCGACGATGAGTTCCTCCGCGTGATGGACGTCAACCTCAACGGCACGTTCTTCTGCGCACAGCGTTTCGGGCGTGTGATGCTGGAAGCAGGGTCGGGCTCGATCATCAACATCGCCTCGATTTTCGGCATCGTCGGGTCGGGCTCCATCCCTCAGGCGAGCTACGTCGCGTCGAAGGGTGCGGTCGTGAACCTGACCCGAGAGCTCGGGGCGCAGTGGTCGAGGCGTGGAGTTCGGGTCAACGCGATTGCGCCGGCCTTCTTCCCGTCGGAAATGACCGGCGACATGTTCGAAGACGAACGCTCGATGAAGTGGCTCAAGAGGAAGACCCCGGCCGGCCGACCCGGCGAAGTGAGCGAGCTCGACGGTGCGCTGATCTTTCTCGCGTCGGACGCGTCGAGCTACGTGGTCGGCCAAACCATCGCGGTCGACGGCGGCTGGACCGCCATCTAGGGGTCTTTTCGGATCTTCCGCATCCGCTGAAGCGCCTCGAACTTGGCCGGATCCACAGGGTGGACGGTCACCCAGCCGGTTGCGTACGCCTGCCCGAACTCCGCGTCGACGAGAGCGACGGGCGCACGCGCCGTGCCGTACGTCTCGCCTTTGATTTCGACCGGAGCGCTGCCGGAGTCGCCTACGTCCTCGAGCCGACTGCGGTCGGCCATGCAGATCAGATGCGTTTCCTGGGGGATGCGCCCGGTCGCAAAGTCGATTTCGATGTGCTTGGTGAAGTGCGGATGCCGCATGACCACACCGCGCGCCGTCGCGCCAACCGTGTCGAGCTGAGTGCTGATGAAGACGGCTCCGAAGTTGCCATCCGGATCCACGAGAGCGGCATGCTGGCTCTCGGGCAGCGAATTCACCGGGTCGTTCACCTCCAGCCAAACCAGCGCCCTCGATAGATGCACCGTGAACCCGAACATGTGAAAGTGCTCATCGCCCGGCTGCGCTTCCTCGTAGAGCGACCGCCAATGCTGAAGCTCGGCTTCGGTGAGCAACGGCTCGTCGGGAATGGAGTGCGCGCGCGCGACGAGTCGGTCCGTCGCCTGAAAGCGAGTGACCAGCTCCCATGAGTCCCCGTCGCCGCGATAGGTCGCCTCGAACGGAACGTCCTCTTCCAGGTTGAGCCCCTGTTGAAGCACGACGTCGACCGAACAGGGAAACGTCCGCGCGTGCTCGTGCGCGGTGATGCGCTCCACGATGGGAAGTGTCCGAACGAACGCGTGGTGCCCGCCGTGAAGTCGCCCGGGCGGCCCCTCGAGAGCGGCGCCGAAGCGCATCGAGCCGTGGGCGTAAACCTCGCCGTCCGGTTGCTGGGCCTCGTCGTACTCGATGATGAGGCGGCTCAACGCATCATAGATGGGCATCTCAACTATAAACTATGCGAATGGTTGGATAGCGATTCACTATGAGTACCGGCGGGGGTCGGGCCCTATCCTTGGTGCATGAGCGGAGCAAACGGGCACAGCGCTTTGACCACCGAGAAGTACGCGAGGGGCTGGTACCTCATCTCCTGGAGCAAGGATTTGGAGCCGGGCGGCGTCGTGCCACTCCGCTACTTTGGAAAGGATTACGTCCTGTTTCGCAGCGATGACGGGAAGCCGGTGCTGCTCTCCGCGCACTGCCCGCATCTCGGCGCACACCTCGGATACGGCGGGCGCGTCGAGGGCGACACCATCGTCTGCCCGTTCCACGCGTGGCGCTTCGGCTCGCACGGCCGCTGCACCGAGGTTCCATACGCCAAGCGCATACCTCCCCGTGCCGCGGTCGATGCGTTTCCTGTCCAAGAGCACAGCGGGATGATCCTAGCCTACTTCGACGACGAAGGCTCCGAACCCGAATACGAAGTTCCAGAAATCAAGGAGCTCAACGACCCGGCTTGGACGGCCATGGAGTTCGCGCAGATCGAAATCGCGACGCACCCGCGCGAGGTCATCGAGAATATCGGCGACTACGCGCATTTCCTTCCCGTGCACAACACGCTGATGGACGACTTCAAAGTCATCATCGACGGCCCCCGAGCTACGCAGCACTCCGTCGGCCGCGGCCACAACCTCAAAAACGAACCCATCGACGTCGTCTCGATCGCCACATACCACGGCCCGGCCGTCCAGTTCACGTACCTGCAGTGGGCCTACGACATGGTGCTCATCAATGCGCACATCCCCATCGAAGAGAACCGATTGTTGCTTCGCTTCGGCGTCACGCTGAAGGCCGGAGTCGGCGTCACGCTACCGCCTCAGGTTCTCGAGGCGCACATCAGCGCTGCTCGCGACGGCTACTTCGAGGACGTCGCGATTTGGGAGAACAAGCGCTGGCGTGACAAGCCGATTTTCGCCGACGGAGACGGGCCGATCGGCGAAGTTCGAAAGTGGTATAGTGGCTTCTTCGCGGAGGCTTCGACGGCCGCCGCCGAGTGATGTTGGAATCGACCCCAGACCGCTACATGGTCGTCTCTACCGACGGCCACGCCGGGCTCTTGCCCGAAAGGTACGGGGACTACCTCGACCCGAAGTACCGCTCCCAGTTCGACGTTCACGTTGCCGCGGAAGCCGAGATGCGGGCCGAACGTGAGAAGGACTTCCTGATCAAGGACTTCAACGACAAGTGGCGCGCGGGCAACGAATCGAAGCTCGCGGCGGCTTGGGATTCCGACCTTCGAAACCAGGTCATCGACGACGACGGCGTTGTCGCGGAGGTGCTCTTTCCCGACGGCATCACGGAGCGCAACGCACCTCCGTTCGGCGCCGGACTCGGGCTGAAACCGTGGGGCGTCGAGCCCGAGCTGCAGTGGGCCGGCGCGCGCGCCCACAACCGCTGGATCGCCGAGTTCTGTCAGATGGAGCCGACGCGTCGCATCGGCCTCGCGATCGTGCCCATGCTCTACGACGTCGACCTCGCGGTTGAAGAGGTGGAGTGGGCGCACGACAACGGGCTCCAGGGGATTCTCATCCCCGCGCTGATGGGCGACTGGGACCCGTACAACCACCCGAAGTACTATCCGGTGTGGCGAGCGTGCGAGGAGCGCGGCCTGGTCGTCCACAACCACTCAGGGCCGTCGCCCGACTACGACTTCCAGCTTCCCGGCGCGATGGGCGTGTTCCTCGTCGAGTTCGCGTGGTGGGCGGCGCGTCCGCTGTGGCACCTCGTCTTCGGCGGCGTCTTCGAGGAGTTTCCGAAGCTCAAGTACTGCCTCACCGAAGTGAGCGAGTTCTGGGTACCGTCGATGCTCGAGATGATGGATGTCCGCGCGTCGGTGAAGCACACGAGTGGAAAGCTGGGCGACTTCCGCTCCAACCTCTCGATGAAGCCGAGCGAATACTTCCATCGGAACTGCTGGGTGAGCGCGTCCGCCCTTTTCGACGAGGGCAGCACGGCGGTGCGCCACGACATCGGCATGGACAACATCATGTGGGGTACCGACTTCCCGCATCCCGAGGGGTCGTGGCCGCACACTCGAGAAAAGATGCTCAAGTACATGACCGGAATCCCGGACGACGAGCTCACGAAGATGCTCAGCACCAACGCGATCGAGTGTTACGGTCTCGACGAGACCGCGCTCGCCGAAATCGCCGACCGCGTGGGCCCTGAGAAGAGCCTCTTTGTCGCCGAAAGCGAGGAATGAACGCCCATGGCCCGTCTGCGATACGTGAGGGACCTCGAGGCGAATGGAGCCGCCAAGCCGGGCGGTGCCACGCTCCGGCACACCGTTCGCTCCGTACGCGCCCTCTACGAAACCGAGCCCGAAATCGCACGCGCTTTGCTCCCCCGCCCGCTGAGACCCGCCGAGTCTCCCGAGATCTTCGTGCAGTTCGCGAACGTTGCGATGCACTTCCCCGACGATCGTGTGGTTGAAATCGGTGCGGCCACCGTCGGTGTCGCGTGCTCCCACGAAGGGCGCGACGGTTACTACGTCCTCGCGATGCCGATGGAGGGCGAGTTCGTCGTGATCGGGGGCCGCGAGAAGTACGGCGAACCGAAGAAGATCGCCGAGACCGACTTCTCCATCATCGATGGCCGAGTGAGCGCAAAGGTGACCCGACACGGCGTCACCTTTCTCGAGCTCGACGGCACCATCGGCGAAGACTCCGAGAGCCCGAAACAGTTCACCGAGTACTTTTACTGCTACAAGGCTCTCCCCGCGGCGGTGGCAGAAGGCAACGAGAACGGCGGCTTCGACGGTGACGTGCTGCTCACGTTGCTCACCTGGGAGCGCGACTACGACTCAGTCCGGAAGATCGACGACGGGCGGATCATCCTGCGAGAGTCCGCTCGCGACCCGCTGATCGACGTCCCGGTCAAACGCCTCGTCCGCATGGAGCTTGCGGAGGGCGGTTCGAGGACACGCGGAGAGGTGCTTCGGTCGGTGCCCGGCGAGTGGCTCGCGCCGTTCCTCCCTCAGCGCTACGACGATCCGCAGGAAGGCATCGACGTCCCGCTTGCGTCTGAGGATCGCTAATCGTGCGTGATTTCAAGGGTAAAGTGGCGGTCATCACCGGCGGGGCGAGCGGCGTCGGCCGTGCCATCGCACGTCTTCTTGCGGAACAAGGCGCTCGCGTGGTGATCGGTGACGTCGACGAACGTTCCATCGAAGACACGTGCGCCGAGCTCGGCGACCAAGGCTTTCGGGTCGACGGTCTCCGAGTCGACGTGACGAGCGCCGACGCTGTCGACGCGTTCGCCGCGGAGGTGTTTTCCAGGCATGACAACGTGCACCTGCTCTTCAACAACGCGGGCGTGGGTATCAAGGAAGCCAAGCGGCGGATCTGGACCATTCCCGAACGCGACTGGCAGTGGACCTACGCCGTGAACGTCTTGGGCGTCACCAACGGCATTCGAGCCTTCGTGCCGACGATGCTCGACAAAGGCGAGGACGGGCACGTGATCAACACCTCGTCCGGCAACGGCGGCATCGCGTCGCTTCCAACCACGCCCGTCTACGCATCTTCAAAAGCCGCCGTGACGAGCCTCACCGAGGTGCTTCGCTTTCAGTTCCTGATGGACGACGCGAAGCTCAAAGCGCACGTTCTCTTCCCCGGCCCTCATCTCGTCAACACCAACATCTTGAACTCCGACCGCGTTCGCCCGGACCAGTTCAAAATCGAAGGACAGAAGCCGGCCACCTACGTCGACATGAAGGCGCTCGCAGAGAGCGCAGGTGTCGAGTTCAAGCTGACCGAGCCTGAAGAGGTAGCGGAGATGGCGATCGAGGGCGTCCGCAACGACCGGTTCTGGATTCTCTCCAAAGAAGGAAAGAGCGACGAGCGCCTACGGCGCCGCACGGAAGCGATTTTGGAGCGCCGCAACCCGGACCCCACTCAGTAACATCCCGACACCGGGCACACGCCATAGGACACCGCCATGGAAAAGACGCACGCCGCCTACATGGAGCTCGTTGAACTACTGAAGGAACTTCCCGAAACGTTTCTCGACGACTTCAAGGCGCTCAGCCCCCAGGCAAAGCTCGAGGGCTACCGTCACACGATGCATCTCTTGAGCTACGGGCTCGACCTCTACATGGAGAGCGACCCGCTGCGGCCGGCATTCGTACCCTGCGCGATGCCGCAAAAGAAGATGCTCGGCGACAACACCGACTCGATCTACTACTTCACCCAGACGCGAAGCGATCAGCGATACCGGGTTTGGGGCAAGCGCGGCGACGCGTGTTTCCTGAGCTTTTGCTTCTATGGCGGAGAAAACGACGGCTCGTGGTCCGACAGCATCGCGCTCAACGTGAACCACACCAAGATCCAATTCGAAGAAGACGGCTCCTTCGAGCTGTTCTTCGGCCCGGACGAACCTGACGAACCCAACCACTTCACCGTCGGCCCCCGTAGCGTCTGTCTCATCACGCGCGAGTACTACTTCGACCGCGACAACGCGACGCTCGCGGAACTTCACATCGAAAACGCGTCGGACGTGCCTCCGCCGGGGCTTCTCACCGACGAGGAGCTGGCGGCGAAGTTCGAAGCCGTCATGACCTTTCTCAATCAGACCTGTGCGATCGTGCCGCTCGCGAAGGCAGAAGAGCAGAACGTGATGGGCGAGCCGTTTACGTTCGAGCCCGACGGAATGGGCTGGGGGACACCGGACAACGTGTACGCGGTCGCCCAGTACGACCTCGCCGACGACGAGGTGCTCGTAATTCACGGCCGCTCGCCGAAGTGCTGCTACTGGGGCGTGCAAACCTGGAACCCGTACATGCAGTCCGACGACTACCGGTATCACCGCGTGTCGCTCAACTCGAGCCAGGTGCAGCTGAACGACGACGAAACGTGGACCGTTTACCTGTCGAAAGACGAGCTCGACGTCCCGAACTGGGTCGGCACCGCAGGTCATGATGATGGACTTATCTTTTGTCGCTGGCTCGTCTCCGAAACGTTCCCGGAGACGCCCACGGCAGAGGTCGTGAAGCGGGACGCCCTGCAGTCCTGAGTCACCGAGCTGCAGCGCTTGCGGATTGATGTTCCGCACCCATGATCCCTCCATGGGTGGTACCGCAGTCGTCACCGGCGCCGGCCGTGGTCTCGGGCTCGCGTTCGCCAAGCAGCTCGTCGATGAGGGCTACAACGTCATCGGAACGGCGAGGAAACCCGACAACTACGAGTTCTTATCGCGCGACGGAGTGATCGCGTTTCCTCTGGATATCGGTTCGGAGGATTCCATCGCCAGGTTCGGCGCGCTGCTCCCGGACCTCGCTTCGTCTGTCGAACTTCTCGTGAACTGCGCGGGTATCAACTCGATGAGCAACGGGCCCTTTTCGAAAGAGAGCTCGCTCCGGCTCGGTGAGCTCGAACAGGAGAGCCTCGTCAATCAGCTCAGGGTGAACGCGGTGGGGCCTCTGCTGCTCGTACAGGAGATGCTGCCGGTGCTCGCCGAAGGCGCACGTGTTTTGAACGTATCCTCGTGGCTGGGCTCCATCTCCATCAAGAAATCAGGCGGCAACTACGGGTACGCCGCGAGCAAGGCCGCCCTCAACATGATGAACCGAGCGCTCGCCGGCGACCTCAAGGAGCGCGGCGTCATTTCCGTCGTCATGAACCCGGGGTGGGTGCGCACCAACATGGGCGGCGAAAAGGCCAAGCTGAGTCCGGAGGAATCGGTCGACGGCATGTTGAGCACGCTCCGAGCCGCCACACTCGACGATTCCGGCGCGTTCCTCCAGTGGGACGGGTCCGAGCACCCGTGGTGACCTGGAGGCCCCGATGAAGTTTCGCCCTTGGTTGGTCTTTGCGATCGCCGGCGCATTCGCCGCTCCTCTATCCGCGGAGCAGCACGACGAGGACCCGAAAGCGCTCGTCGCGCGCGTCGTCGACGAAGCGGGCGGCGCTGACGCCCTCCGTAAAAGGAAAGACGTCGAATACACCTATCTCTACCGCCGGGGCGACACGGGCACGGTGGACCTTTCTCTGGAGCGATACCTCTTCGACGGAGAAAAGTCGTGGGCCCGCTACGACGTACACGAGATGGTCGCCCCGACCGTCGCCGGGCCCGTGGTGCAGGGCTACGACGGGTCGACGTCGTGGCAGACCGCAAACGGTGAACGACAAACCGACAAGGAGAGCGTCGCTCGAGCCGACTTCCTCCGGAAAACCAACTTCTACTGGTTCGCGATGACCTTCAAGCTGCTCGACCCGGGTATGAACTACGCCTACGGGGGTCGACGTAAGGTCGGGGACACAGTTTACGAAGTGGTCAAGCTCACTTTCGACCAGGGCGTGGGCGACGTCTCCGACACGTACCTGCTCTACATCAACCCGAAGACCTGGCGCATCGACCAGTTCCTCTTCACCGTGCTCGACTACGGCAAGAAGGACCCGTTCTTGATGGAGGTCGACTACGAGATCGTCGACGGAGTGCTGCTTCCGGTAAAGCGCCGCTACACCGAATCGGACTGGTCCGGGAAAGTGAAGAAGGGTGCCAAGTGGAACGACGAAGTGAGCACGGGCGTTCGCTTCGACAACGGGTTCGAGGCCTCGATGTTCGAGCCTCCCAAACCGTAGGCCCCTTGTCAGCCGCTATGAACTCTTGGTAACAAGCCGCGCGTGACCGAGGACATCGCGCGCCCCGACCTCCCACCGCCTCCGCACCGTCCCGTGCGAGCGCTCCAATGCTACCTCGCATACTTTGCAGCGCTGATCGGCGGCGCGGCCGCTTGGTGGTTCATCCTCGACCGCGGCCTCATCGACGACCCGTTTTGGATCGGCTTCGCGGTCACGTGCGTCTCGACGCTCATCGTTTGGGTCTTCTCGATCGCGAACGGCAATTCGTCGATCTACGACCCGTACTGGGTCATCGCGCCGCCGTTTCTTGCACTCGCGTTGAAAGCAACCGCCGGCGGAGGTCTTTTTGGCGCGTGGAGCGGTCGCCAGATCGCGGTGGTCGCGTGCCTTTGGATTTGGTCACTCCGCTATCACACGATGTACTCGTGGACGGGATGGCGAACCGGCCTCGTTCACGAAGACTGGCGCTACGAGGCGATGCGGAGCGCGCCGGTGCCATACTGGCTCAACTCCCTGCTTGGGATGCACTTCTTCCCGACCGTACTCGTCTACTTCGCGTTCGCGCCGGGCGTGCTGGTCCTGATCGCCGACCCCGCGTCTCAGACGCCGTTCGGATTTTGGGATGCATTAGGCCTTGCTGGAGCGCTCACCGCCGTGGCGATCGAGTACTTCTCCGACGAGCAGCTCCGAAAGTACCGGGAGACCGATGCCTACCGAACGGGCGGCACGATCCGTGACGGCCTGTGGAAGTACTCGCGACACCCGAACTACTTTGGCGAGGTTCTGTTCTGGCTCTCGATGATTCCGTTCGCCATTCCAGACGGCTACCTCCAGGCGCAGCCTGCGCTCGTCCTGTCTGGACCGATCGCGATGGCGCTCTTTTTCCGGTTCAGCTGCTGGCTGATGGACGTTCGCTCTCTCGAACGACGCCCCCAATACCAACAGGTCGTCAAGGAGGTCAGCGCGATGGTGCCTTGGTTTCCTCGGGCGCGACGCGCGGGATAGTCCGCTCAACCGACGTCGACCGGTCTGCTTTCCGCTCTGTCTAACCCATCGGAACGGCGAGCTCGAAGCCCTTCCGCCAGCGCTTCCCCATGCGTACGGCCGAGAAGTCGGAGTCGACCGTGAGAATCCGCCGTACATCGAGTCGCTCCGCAAGTGCAACGATCGACGCGTCCACGATACCAAGTCGAAGGTCCGAAAACTTACGCTCCACCTGCGCCGCTCGCTCGACGTCATGGATCGTCATCGACTCGTACGCATAGGCACCTCGTGTGACCTCACGCAGAATCCGCTCCATATCGCTCGGCCGCTTCCGAAGGTGCCAATCCACTTCGGCAAGGACGAGACTTGGCACGATCGCCGGCCGCGCCTCCTGCAGCGCCGTCGCATGTGGCTCGTCCCCGGCCAACGCGAATAGCCACCCGCCGGTGTCGAGGATCAGCGGTCCTGAGCTCATCCGTCGAAGTCCCCAAACTCGTCCGCTTCGAGTGCTTTGCGCTCCGCCCCACTCAGCCGAAGCCACCCTACAGACGGGCCGCCGCGCCCCCGGTACGCTGCGGTCACCATCCGCACCCCCCGCCGAATCAACTCCGACTGCGACACCCCTTCACGCCGGCTCGCCTCGCGAAGCGCCTGCTCGTCCTCCTCGGTCAACACGACCGTCGTTCGGTTTGCCATACCTGCCATATACTCACCAAATCGGCCGGCCTGCAAATGCCGCCTCGGCCGCACCATCATCGAACCCTGGCCCCCAGAGTTGCGCCCGCCGGACGAAAAGGGACAGGCAGGGTCCCCAAGGCCCTGCAAACCTTAGATACAGTGCGCGCCCAAATCGGCTTCGACATGGAGTTTCCCTCCGACGAGGTCACGACCTCATGCCTCCGTGGGCCGGATCGCCGAGCCCCGCGGTCGAGGTCTACTTCGCCGACGCAGGCCTCATCCTCGACTTTCGACAAGCTGCCCTGCGCGGGTCGCGGGTCGACGAGTCCGCCCGAGGCGTCGATACTTCGGTCTTCGCAGTACCCATGAGAGCTCGATGAACGTTCACACCAAGCGCGTCTACGATCCCCCCGTGAAGTCCGACGGCCTTCGCGTGCTCGTCGACCGCCTGTGGCCGCGCGGGCTCTCTAAGGAAGCGGCGAAGATCGACATCTGGGCCAAGGAGCTTGCGCCGTCGCACGAGCTTCGAAAGTGGTTCCATGGCGAAGACGGAACCTTCGCCGAATTCAAGAAGCGCTATCGACGTGAGCTGCGCGCGAATAAGGCCGAGGCTCTCGCGCTGCGGAAGCAAATCGGACGGCGCAAATCGACCTTCGTCTACGCGACCAAAGACTCGGCGCACAACCACGCTCAGCTGCTCCGGGCGTTTCTCGAGACGCTCCGGTAGGCCTGACTTGCGAATCGCGCGGGTCGGTCTGCAAGGGGTTGAGATGGTTGGGTTTTTGGGGGGGCTGCGTGTCCCCGTTATGATGGGGGGGTGAAGTGGGGGGTTTTCCTGTTGGTGCTGGGCGCGGCTGCCGGGGTGCGGGCCGATGAGTACCAGCATCAGGTCGAGATGACGGTGATTTTGCTCGAGGCGACGACCGACGGGTTTGCGAAAGCGTGTCTGCGACTCGACGGGAAGCTGACCGAGGGCGAAGAGATTGCGAAGTGCGAGCGCGGACGGAGTCTCCTCGCGATCAGGCACTCGGACGACGTGGTGAAATGGGCGATGATCGCCTACCCCTCGACGCCCGAGAACATCGAAGGGCTTTGGCAGCAGGCGCAGAAGACGTTCGGGAAGCCCGACGTCGTCACGGAGAAGGAGCTCGTGTGGCACCTCGCGAGCGGGGTGACCGCGTCCGCAGGGTTCGACCAGGAGTACTCGACGTTCGCGCTCGCTCGGCCCGCAAAGAGGTGACGTCGGGTCGACACATCTGAATACGATTGGACCTACACGATGGCGGGAATCGCTCTTCGCGGTCAGAACGTCGTCGTCGAGTGGGAAAAGAACCGCCGTACAGTCCATCAGGGGATCGGCATGATCCACAGCATGTGGGTCGGAACCGTCGAGCCACTCGACAATGGAACACGGCTCACCGTCGAGGTCGAGTACACGCTTCCTTTCTTCATTCTCGGAAAGCTCGCGGAGAGCGCGACGGTCGGCCGCAACGACCGCGACATCAAGGCGTCGCTCGCCAAAGTGAAAGCCATTCTCGAGAGCGGCTGACGCTAATCGACGATGCGAATCACGTGGGTCGGCGCCGTGGTGAGCTTCAGCGTCTCGTCGATGTTCGCGAGCGACTCCCGGAGGTCCCCCTCGCGCGCCTCGTGGGTCAGAAGCGCGATCGACGCCGTACCTTCGGCCCCGGACTCGTGGTCCTGAACCATCTGATCGATGGAAATGCTGGCATCGCCGAGGGCGCCGGAGAGTTTCGCGAGCACGCCGGACTCGTCTCGCACGCTGAAGCGAAGGTAGTAGCGTGAGCTCAGGTCGGCGACGGGCTGGATGTCCTGGCCCGCTCCGGCCGCGAGGCTTCGCGTACGCACCGGTGCCCCGGCGAGGGCGGCCTTGGCAATGTCGATGATGTCGGCGGCAACACTCGTCGCGGTGGGCCCTGCACCCGCGCCCGGCCCGGACAGAAACGTGGGCCCCACCATCTCGCTCTGAATGTCGACGGCGTTGAGCGCCCCCTCGACGTGCGCAAGCGGTTCGCCAAGCGGTACGAGCGCCGGATGAACGCGCAGGTCGAGGTCCCCGTTTTCAAGCCGCGCTCCCACCGCCAGGGGCCGAATTGCGTAACCGAACTTCTTCGCATCGCGGATGTCGCGCGGGTCCACGTCTTGAATGCCCTCGGTGGGAATGTCCTTCGGCGAAACGAGCGCGCCGAACGCGAGGCCCGCGAGAATCGCAAGCTTGTGGCCCGCATCGCCCCCCGTGATGTCGAGCGTGGGATCGGCCTCGGCAAACCCGGCCTCCTGGGCTGCCGCCAGAGCGTCCGCGAACGCGGCACCCTCGTTCGCCATGCTGGTGAGGATGTAGTTGCTAGTCCCATTGATGATGCCGCGAACCGAATGAATACGGTCCGACGCAAGAGACTCTCGGAGCACGCGAATGACGGGAATGGCGCCCGCGACCGCCGCCTCGAAGTAGAGGTCGCACCCATTGGCCTCCGCCAGCGCAAAGAGCGCTTCGCCACGCTCTGCGAGGAGGGCCTTGTTCGCGGTCACCACGTGCTTCTTCGCTTCGAGCGCGGCCCGTACCAGCCGATCGGCAACATCCACGCCACCGATGAGCTCCACGACCACGTCGACGTCCTCGCGGTTCACCACCTCGAAGGCGTCATCGAGAAGCGTCACGCTCGAATCGAGCGCGCGGACGACGTCGCGCCTTCCCGCGTCCATGTCGGCAGCGACCGTCAGTCTCACCGGTGCTCCCGTTCGCTCCGCGACGATGCTCCCATGCTCCACCAACACTCGTGCAAGGCCTTCGCCAATCACACCACAGCCACAAAGGCCCACTCGAAACTCGCGATCCAAACCACTACCTCCAGCGAGCCCGTACGCTAGCAGACTCGCCCCGTGGTCGACACCGAGAGGTCACCCGCCACGCCGATCGAAGATTTTGAGGACTTCGAAGAGAGGTGACACGCTTCGGTCATGCTCAAGGTCGTCCTCGGACTCATCGGATTGCTCGTCGGGGTCGGCGCCATCGTTTTCGTTGCGCTTCAGATTCCGGCCGTCACCGACACGCTCGCCGCGCGCGAGATCGAACGGCGAGTCAGCGAAAGGCGAACCGAGCTCTTCGAGCCCGACGCGCTTCGAGTGCTCATGTGCGGCACAGGCTCGCCCTTCCCCGACCCCGATCGGGCCAAGTCGTGCGTCGCAGTCTTTGCGGCCGAGCGTTTCTGGGTGGTCGACGTCGGGCCGGGCTCCGCGAACGTGCTCTCTCTGCTGGGCGTTGACGGCTCTCGAATCGGAGGCGTGCTGCTGACGCACTTTCACTCGGACCACATCGGCGACCTCGGCGAGCTCAACATGATCACATGGGCGGACGGGCGTGTGCTTCCCCTGCGTGTCTTCGGACCGCCGGGCGTCGACCGGGTCGTGGCCGGCTTGAACGAAACGTACGCACTCGACAGCAAGTACCGAAATGCGCACCATGGCGAGAGCTTCATGCCTCTGGCGACGTCGGTGATGCAGCCGGAGGTGATCGACGAGCCGAAGTACGGCGAGGGGCCGACAAAAGTCGTCGAGATCG
Organism: uncultured Myxococcales bacterium; assembly: GCA_965601515.1. Taxonomy (GTDB): domain Bacteria; phylum Myxococcota_A; class Polyangia; order Polyangiales; family Houyiibacteriaceae; genus SG8-38. Next base: position 46,997 of record CBFCWN010000018.1, read on the forward strand.
CTGGGCTCACCATCACCGCGTTTCCCGTCCGGCATGAACCGGTCCGCCCTGCGTACGGGTATCGATTCGACTACCTGGGTCGCTCGGTGGTGATCAGCGGCGACACGATGAAGACCCCGACGTTGGTCGATGCCGCAAAAGGCGTGGACGTGCTCGTGCACGAAGCCGAGGCGGGGCACATGGTCGAGAAAATCGGCGAGATCGCGCTCGACGTCGAGAGGCCGCGCGTTGCGCAGATCATGGAGGACATCCGGAGCTACCACACGTCCCCGGTCCAGGCGGCGGAGGCCGCGAACGCTGCGGGGGCCAAGCTCCTCGTGCTCACACACCTCGTCCCGCCGCCGCCCAACGCGGTGGCCGCCGGGATCTTCACCCGAGGCGTCGACGCGGTGCGAAGCGACGGCTGGGTGCTCGGCGAAGACGGG
>CBFCWN010000019.1:0-47085 GCA_965601515.1 uncultured Myxococcales bacterium
CTTCCCGCCCAGCGCGCGGCAGTCACCGCGGTGCTCTTCGGCGCGATTCTCAGCTCGGTATGCTTTGGACCGCTATCGACGAAGGGAAGCCTTCGGGCGGGTTTCTTCGACATCAACTTCGAGCGTCCAACCGAAAATCATCAGCTCCGGCGCAGTGCGCTTCACGAGCTCATTTCCATAGTGGAACCGGATGAAAGCGTCGCTGTCAGCGGACGGGAGCTCCCCCACGTGTCGAACCGCAAGTACGTATACACGCTGAAGGACGGACTCTTCGGCGCCGACTATCTCCTCTACAGCACGGACAACATGAAGAAGTGGGGTTATCTCGGCTCCGAGCGTGCCATCGAAGAGCTCAAGAAAGGCACGTACCTCCCCGTTGCCGCAGAGGAGGGCCTCGTCCTGCTCAAGAGACGAGACCTACCATGAGGCGCGCGCAGACGTCGGGTCGTTGAGCGACGTCATCTCTGGGAGCCCGCGACCTTTGGGGTAAGAACCCCGCGTCCCCCCGCCCTCACTTTCGGGGATGCGTCGGATGAGCGCGACAACCGCGGGTCAGGTGGATCGCTAGGTCGAAAACGCTTGGAGAGACACGCGTGCGGAGTTAGATCGCACCGAATGCTTCGCTCCACGCCCGTTACCACCGCCGTCTTGGCACTGATGGCCTTGGTCTGGCCCAGCGTCTCTCGGGCAGCCGAGACCTGCACCATCATGTACACACTCGACGCTCAGCTCACCGTGTCCGACACCGACTTCGGAAAGGGCGACGTGAGCATTCCGGTGAAAGGCATGATGCTGCTGGAGTTCGACGCCGACGAGCAAGAGCCTACCGATGGCGACGTCGGTATTCTCCATTTCGCCATCTTCCAAAAGTTCACGGTCGATACGGTCGTCACCGTGACGACCGCGGTGCACGACTTCGCGCCTACCTGTAGCGGCGAACGGGAACCTACGTGGCGGAAGCCCACCGACCCTGGATTCCCGAAGATGTGCGGATACACCGGGAACAAGCGACCTGTCGCCACGGGAACTCTGCGACGCAGCGACACCGTCATCGAGTGGGACAAGTGCAAGGCCGCACCGACCTATTGGTCGAAGAACCGAAAGGCCTACGCGCCCGGCTCGAAGAGTCGCGGCAAGGGTTGTCTCAACGAGATGCGCGCCGTGGGGAACGTGCACTGCGACGGACGCTTCGCCTGCAAGCTCGGTTCGCTTTCGCGCGGCGACAACCCGATCGACATCTCGTGGGATCAGCCGCTGATCGCCGGCCCACCCGACACGCCAGGGCGCGTGTACATCTCTCGCGATCTGTCGCGGCTCGAATCACCGAAGCCGGCCAAGGGCGGCCACGGCTCGTACAACCTGCTCAACGACTCGCCAAGCCGCGTCTGGCTCTCCTTCAAGGGCACGCGAGACGACGCGAGCCGACACACCACCTGCAGGTAGCGGTCTCTACTGCTTCGACGGGGCCGCGTTCCCTTCGGGCGCGGCTGCTTCGTCGCTCGCCTCTTCGAGCGAGTCGAGGTCGAGGTCACCCCCCTCGCCTTCGAGCGCGTCGAGGTCGAGGTCTTCGCCTCCGTCGAGGTCGTCCAGGTCGAGGTCTTCGCCTCCGCCTCCATCGAGGTCGTCGAGATCGAAGCCCCCTCCGTCACCCTCGAGCGCATCGAGGTCGAGCGTATCGCCGTCCTCGAGCGAATCGAGGTCGAAGGCCCCATCATCTTCTGCGCCGTCCGGCGGAGCACCGAGCTCCACCGCGTTGGATTCGACCATGCTGGGAAGCCAGGTCGACAGTGCAGGCACGTACGTGACGATGATCAGCGCAAGCCCGAGCAGACCGATGAACGGCAGCACCGCTCGGTAGAGCTGCGTGATGGGCTTGTTGAAGCGGAAGCTCGAGATGAAGAGGTTCAGACCGACCGGGGGCGTCATGTAGCCGATCTCGAGATTGAGAAGGAACACGATGCCAAGGTGGTACGGGTCGACGCCAAACTTGAGCGCGATCGGGACGATCAGCGGGACGACCACCACGATGGCCGAGAAGATGTCCATCAGCATGCCGACACCGATGAGGAAGACGTTCAGCGCGACCAAGAACATCACCTGCGAGGTGATGAAGCCCTCCATCGCCTCGAGGATCAGCATCGGGACGCGGGCCTGAATCAGGAACGCGGTGAAGCCAATGGCGGTCGCCAGAATCGCGAGGATGGCGCCGACAAGCGTCATCGACTCGCGAATGATGCGGGGGAGGTCGCCTCGAAAGCTCACGTCCCTGTAGATGAACACCTCGATGATGAGGGTGTAGATGGCGGTGAACGCGGCGGCCTCGTGGATCCGAAGAAGACCGGTGTACATCCCCGCGAGGAGCACGACGGGAAGCAGCGCCTCCCATTTCGCTTCCCACAGCGTCTTGATCGCCTCTCCTCGATCAAACGAGGTGCGGGGCATCTTGTGGCGGATGCCCGTGATGGAGCCGTAGATCGCGAGCGCCGCAACGGTGATGATCCCGGGGATGAGGCCCGCGAGGAACAGCTTCTCGATCATGATGCCGGCGACGACGCCGTAGATGATCATCGGAACGCTCGGCGGGAACAGCAGACCGAGCGAGCCACCGGTGGTCACCAGACCGAGCGAGAAGTTTTCCTTGTATCTGTCGGCGATGAGCGCCGGATACAGAAGGCCGCCGATGGCGACGATGGTGATGCCCGAACCGCCGGTGAACGTCGTAAAAAACGCGGACGCAACCAAGCACACCATAGCAAGCCCGCCGGGCATCCAGCCGAGCCACGCCCGCGAAAGCTTCACCAAGCGCTGCGGGGTACCGCTCTCCGCGAGAACGTATCCCGCGAACGTGAACAGCGGAATCGTCACGAGAAGCGGCGAGTCGGCGAACTTCTCGCTGAACACGTCGTTGGCAGTACCGGTGACGCTGGTGTCGGGCAGATTGCCGAACAAGATCATCGCCGCGGCGCCGAAGATCGCGAACAGCGGAGAACCGAGCAGTGCGAGCGCAACCAGGAGGATGATCCACATCGTATCCATGGCTCAGTCCTCCACCTCGGGGTCGCGCGACGTGTTGTTCGTGATGAACGCGACGCTCGCGGCGGCCGCACGGCTGATGAAACGGATGGACATGAACATGAACATCGCCGGGACGATGAGCTGCAGGGCAACGTCTGGAGTCGACATCTGCACGCCTAGGACCTCGAGAGCATTGCGAAGCGCACAAAAGATGCTCGGCCTCGAGAGTCCGGTGTCGGCGAGCACCTCAGCGGACGCCGCACAGATGTGAATCATCTCGTCGGTCGGGCCGAGAACCGAGTACTCGAGCGGAATCTCCTTTGCGTTGTTGAGGACCGACAGCCAGAAGACGCGCGCGAGGTAGAAGCAGGTGACCGACGAGAAGATGCATACGATCATGCGAATCAGCTCTTTGCCCCTGGGAGGCGCAAGCCGCGGCAACACGTCGATCGCGATGTGCTTCTCGTCGTAGGTCGAGAGCGACGCGCCGAAGAAGGCCAGCCAGAGGGTGCCCTTCTGAAGGAACGAGTCGGCCCAGGACATGCGCTCGAGCACGAGGTTGGCCCAATCGATGTCGAGGTTGGTGAGATTGCGCAGAAGCGCCTGAGTGGCCGCGACGACGATCATGATCAACAGAACCGCCGCAGCGATGGCGGCTTCGCCTCGCGCGAGATTTCTATCGATTCGTCGGATTGTCTTCACAGTTGGTTCTCCGCGGCCTCGAGAACGGAATCCAGCAGGCTCTTCGGATAGATTCGTCCGGTCAGCCGCTCACGCACTTGCGCGCTGACGGCGTCCCACTCGGCCCGGGTTTCTGTGGTGTCCACAGCAGTGAGCCCCCGCTTTAGCACGGTCTGGTACGCCTGGTCGTCATCTCGGCGAATCGACTTGTTGAGCGCGGCGTGGGCGCGGCTGGACGTGTCCATCAAGACCTTCTTGTGCTCATCGCTGAGGGACTCGAACTTCTTCTTCTTCAGGACGGTCGCGCCGACGATAATCCCGCTATTCTGAGCAGATACGTACTTTAGGCGGGTGAACCACTGAAGCGAAACCGCGGCGAGCGCGGACGCGGGAAGCGTATCGACCATTTTGGTCTGTAGGGCGGGGTAGACCTCGGGCACGCCCAGCCTGACCGGATTGGCACCGACGATTTTGAGGAACTCCGTGAAGATGAGATCGTCCTTCCAGGCCCACGGGCGTAGCCGCTTGATGTCCTGAGGCCGCAGGATCTCTTCCATCGAGAACAGGCGAGTCTTGCCGACGTCCCCCCAGCCGAGGAGCGTGTAGCCCTCCTGATCGAACATCCCGGTGAAACGCTCGTCCATCGCCGCACGAACGCGGTCGAGCTGGTCGTAGTCGGTGAACACGCCGGGCACGGAAAGCACCAAGATCTGTCGAACGAGCTGTCCGAGGCCTGTCGTCGTCAGTGCCGCGCCGTCCACCTGACCGGCGCGCATCTTGCGAACGAAATCACGCTCGTCCCCCTGACTGCCCCCGGGATAGAAGCGGAGCCTGAGAGTCTTGTTGGTCTGTTTGAGAATCGTGAGATTCCATGCGTTGAACACGCGCATCCAGGACGAGCCGCTCGGAGCCAACGTCGCGATTCGGATCTCGACGACCTCGGGACTCTCGGCGGGGGTCTGGGCCGCGCCCGGAACGCAAAACGCGGCGATGGCGAGGGCCACCGTGAGTGCAAGTCGTGGTTTCATGGCCTCCAGGAACGCGACGCGGCCCCGGAGAATAGCCGCCGCACTCTGCGAGATCACTAAAAAAGTTGGTCGGCGTTGTCGATGTACATCGCTGCGCGTTCGCGAGCCATCGTGTTGGCCAACCGGGCTTCCGGAAGCGGGTCGTTCGCGTCCATCACTTCGGTGAGCAGGCTGTCGAAGAGCGCTCGATCGCCGGTTTTTACGGCGTAGTAACGCGCCATGTTGAGCTGCGTGTTGAGAGCGCGCCGCTCCGTGGCTGCGAGTGCCTTCTCGAAATACATCTTGGCCTGATCGAGGTCGGCCGCCATTTCGGACGCCGTCGCGACGCCCATGAACGTGTAGCCAGAGGCGTGGTAGTAGTCCGGGTTCAGCTCGATCGAACGCTTCACGAACGCCTTCGCGTACGCCAAGTCGGCGACGGCCTCCATGTCGTCCTTGGAAGTGTTGATGTAGGAGCCCCACGCGTATCCGTGCCAGAACAGCATCTCGGCATCCGTGGGCTCGACGAAAGCGGCTTCCAACCAGGCCTCGAGGTCTTCGACGCTGCCCTTGACCGCGCGGTCGATGTCCTCGTTGTAGAGGCGGATGCGATGACGGGTGAGGTCCATCGCGCGGAGGTACATCGTGCGCGCCCTGCGCCTTTGGTCATCCGCCTTCTCAATGTCTCCCTCGAAGTCCAAGTACTCTGCATCCGCTTCGACCCAGCCATACGCATAGGCGACGTAGGCCTGTGAGAGCTGCTGAAGAATCGACTCGTTGTCGGGTACGACGCGAAGGATGCCCTCGAACTGAACGATGCTCGCGGGAACCGCTTCGCCTGCCAGCTCGTAGTCCCAGTACGACTCGAAGGCGGGGGCGGCTCGCGTGAAGAGGCCTGCGGTCGAGTCCGCTGTGAACTCCGCCACGTCGCAACCTCCGGCTGCGATGACGCCGAGCACGGCCAGCAGCACGGAAAGCCCGCGACCGGAATTGACCTGGTTCATGGGGCGAGGTGTACGAAAATTGAGGGGAAACTGTCAATCGAGATCGTGTATGAAAGCTCGCTTGACGGAATCCGCGCCGACCTCCACGTTAGATGGAATGCTTAGATTCAAGTCGCTCCCCGTCATTTTGGGCGTCTTGACCGCGGTCCTCTGGGCTAGCCCGTCAGATGCATCCATCGTCCAGGCACTCGAGCTCGACGAGCTCGTCGAGATGTCCGACCGGATTTTCCTCGGTCGCGTGGCCTACTCCGAGTCGTTCGAGTACCCGAACGGTTACATCGGCACGTGGCACCGCATCGTGGTCGAGCGAGACATCCGAGGCACCCTGTCGGGCGAGCCGGAGGTCATCATCGAGACCCTCGGCGGCGACATCGGCGACATCGGGATGCAGGTCGCCGGAGAGCCACAGTTTACGATCGGCGAACGGGTCCTCGTGTTCGCGTCGGCGAGAGGCTCGTTTCAAGCCGTCCGCGCCGTTGGCATGGGTCAGGGTGTGATGCGCGTGCGCTCCGAAGCCGGCGTCGAGCGCGTCCGACAAACCCGCGCGGGCATGGTGCTGATGCGTCGCAACGCGCAGGGCCTCCTCAAGCGTGCCCCGGGGGCGCTGCCTCGAGAAGAGCGCCTCGACACGTTCCTCTCGCGCGTGAAGTCCCTCGTCGATCGCAAGGCCGGTACGGCCAATGACTAAGCGTAGCGCCCTACTCTCCGCGGCCGCGTGTGCAGTGTTCGTCACCCTGCCTGCTCTAGACGCTTCCGCGTTCTGCCAAACGACGACGGAAGGCAACTGCGACGAGGGCACGGAGATCGGAGAGTTTCTCGAATGGGAGCGCGCCTGCCTTTCGTACGCCATCGACGAACGGGGCTCGCAATGGATGACTGCACAGGAAGTAGACGAGGCCGTCGACCTCGCGTTCGAGGCTTGGGAAAACGTCGACTGCGGTGGGGGCAACCCTCCAAGCGTGGTGTTGAAGCCCCTTCAGCCCTCTACGTGTCAGCGCGCCGAGTTCAACTGCAACGGGAACGTCAACACCATCGCGTTTCTCGATCCGTGGCAGGAACCGTGCGCGTCCATGCCGTACGACCCTCAGGCGTTCGCCGTCACGGTCGTTTGGCGCAGCGCGCAGAGCGGTCGAATCTTCGACGCGGACATCATGATCAACGATGCGATGTCGAACGGTCGAAACGCTGGAGGCCCCTATGCCAACTGCCCGGACACGGGATGCCCGCCTTCGTTCGGAACGAACCCCGGGCCGGCGGACCTTCGCAGCATCGTGACGCACGAAGTCGGCCACGTGCTCGGGATCGGGCACTCGGAGGTCGAGGAGGCCACGATGTTCCTCTCGACCGACCGTCGTTCGGTCGAAAACCGAACGCTCCATCCAGACGATGAGGCCGCGGTTTGCTCGATCTATCCGCCAGGGACTCTCGAGCAATCCTGCGACGCGACGCCGTACGGCGGTCTCGAGCTCGACTGTGAGCAAAAGGCCTGCACCACCAGCTCGTGCAGCGTGGGCTCGAGCAGCAGTGGCTGCTCCGCCTCGCGGGACCCTGCAAACGCGCCCTGGGCCGGCATGCTCGCCGGCGTGTTCGGCCTCATCGTGCTTCGTCGTCGCCCGCGGGTCCTCGACGTACGATCTTGAACTGCACGCGACGGTTTCGCGAACGGTTGTACGCCGTGATGTTCGGCGCGACCGGACGCGTTGCGCCGTAGCCTTTCGCGGTGAGTCGTTCGGGCTCGACCCCGTGCTGGACGAGCCAGCGCATCACCGACTCTGCCCGACGCTGCGAGAGGTTCTTGTTGAGCTGCGGCTGGCCGCGGTTGTCGGTGTGCCCCTGAATCTCGACGAGCTGAACGTCGGGATTCCGAAGAAGCGCGTCGGCGATCTCGAGCAGGAGCAGCTCGCTGTTCGGCAGGATCTCGTCGCTGCCCGTGGCGAAGCCGATCTGACGACGAAGAACGATCTCGGTCTGCCTCACCAGGACCCGTGGCCTCGATGGCTTTCGCAGGATGCGGAGCTGGATGTCGGTCCGCTCGCGCTGTTTGACGTCGAAGTCCTGCACCGACACCAGGTACGCAGGGTCGTCGACGTAGGCGGTGTACGCACCCGGCGGCAGCGCCTCGACCGCCACGAGACCCGTTCGGTCCGACGTGAGTAGGTGCTCGGACGGTCCGCGAACCTTGACGACGACCTGCGGCACCGGATCAGAGCTTCTATCGACCGTCGCGATGCGAAGCGAGCCGTCGACGACGATGCGCTCGAGCGCACACTCGGCCTGAGACGGGACCTTCACAGGGCATTGCGCGGACGCGTACTCAGGGTGCGACACCTCGAGGGCGGCCTCGCCGACCGGCAGCGCGTAGCTCACGAATCGGCCATCGGAGTCGGTGACCTGAGCGGACGAAGTCTCACCGACGACCGCAACGGTCGCCCCCTCGACCGGACTACCCGAGCCCTGCTCGACGATCCGGCCGTCCACGCGACCCATCTCCGGCGTGGCGGGCACGGCCGCGGGCGCCGGGTCATGCCGACCGGGATCGAACGCGTATCCGATGCCTAGAATGACGGCGTACGGGACGTTCGGGGCAAGCTCACGGACGAAGGTGCGCGTTCCGGTGAGACCGATGTCCGCGCCGACGGTGAACGAGAGCCCCATCGGTGGGCTCAGAATTCGCATGCCCACGGTGAGCAGCATCGGCCAGGCCTTGGCGCCCTCCTGATCGAGACAGCCATCGTCCCCGTCCGTGTTGCTGATGAAGCAGGTGTAGCCCTGACGGTTGACCGGAATGTCCCACTGCCATTCGAGCATCGGCCGTAGGCCGACCTTCCGCACCGTTAAGGGGACTTCCAAGCCCGTCGCCAACCGCACCGTGTCGACTCGATTCACACCGTAGGCGAACCGCTCGAACGCAGTCAGAAGGTTCCGTGTTTCGAACGGGCGCGGGACGAGCCCACCGAGCGCATCGAATCGCTGGTCCTCGATGCCCTGTGTGAGGTTCTCCGTGTTGTCGAACCAGTAGCGCACGTTGAAACGCCAGATGAGCGGAGCCTCGCGTTTGTCATGCTCGCGGAAATCCATCGTGAGGTTCGCGCGCAGCCCGACGCTCGTGGCTCGGAAGATCGCGCTCGCATCGCCCACGCCGCCCGGGAAGAGGAGCTCGAAATCGCCGCCCACGGCAACCCAGGGCCTGACGCGGTGGAAGCCTTTGAGCCCAAGGTAGACGTCGGCCACACGCTGGATCAGCAAGGGGTCGTTCGAGTCGTCCCACGCGGACATCACCTCCACCGATGCGAACACCTCGAGGAAGTTCGTCGGTGTGATGCTGAGAGAGAGATTCCCTGAAAACGCGTGTGCTCGGTCGCCCTCCACGAAGTAATCGCGAATCAGGAAAAAGTCGGTCTGCAGCGCGAGCCGAAACGTGCCCTTCTCGCCCGACGCCGCATCGAAGATCCGGATGCCTCCCGTCGGGCCGGTGAAGGAGTTCTGCACGTCCGCAACGTCCCGCTGTGCTCGCACCGGCATGGCCAGCGCCATGACGGCGAAGCCCCCGACGAAGGCCAAACCCCAACTCCTACGCATCCCTCGCGTTCCCCCAGCTGAAAGGATGCCACTTCAGCGCCGGTTTCGGCCAACTTGGGACGCTATTTGGCGGAGATGTGCAGGTCGGCGCTGCCCTCGGGTGGAATCATCACCTTCTTGGGCGCCGTCGGCTTGCCGCCCTTGGGCGTGAAGACCGCCGAGTAACGGCCCCCAGGAACCGAGCGAATCGTGCATCGCCCCTGACTGACTGTGCAGGTGAACCGCCCGCCGTCACCGGTGAGCGCAACGCTGCCGTCCTTCGAGCCGTGCACGGTCACGTTGACGACGGCATCTGCGTGGACGGGCGTGGTCACCGTGAGAGCCAATGCACAAACGACGGTCGCGAGGGCGCGCTTCATGGAGCCTTATCCTTCTTCGACTGCCTCGGCGAAGTCGCTGAGGCGGACCTCTTCGTAACCGTCCGAAAGCAGCTCGGCCGGCTCGGAGTCTTGGACGTCGTAATCGTTCGCGGCTTCAACCGTGGGGACCTGCTTTGCGCGGTTTGGGTCGGGAAGCGGCGGACGATCGGGGATGGGAAGCCCATCTTCGTAAGCAAACATACCAGTTTGATGCACGTCGCTGACCTCGCCGTCGACCGTGAACCCGGATTCTTCCGGCTCGGCCAGTGTCGGTCGCGTCAACCCGTCGGGCGGCTCTGCGAGTCGAAGTCGGGGCGGCGCGGGAGGCGCCATCGGCGGTGCCGCCATGGATGGCATCGGAACCGGCATCCCCACTTTGGGCTCGGCCGAGATCCCATGCTCGAAGGCATACATCGAATCCATACGCCCCGCCGACTCGGAGCCGTCGTCGTCTTCGGAATCCATGCCGTCGCTCTCGATGCTGATCTCGGTGGCGTTGGCGTTCGCGAGCACGGCGGCGATTTCGTCTTCATGCCCGGCGGGCGCATCGTAGGAGAGCTCGGGCTCGTCCTCCGATTCGACCTCAGCGCCGACTGCGACCTCATCGTCCGCTGCGACTTCATCGTTCATCGCGACGGGCTCGTCCGATTCGAATCCGGCGTCCGACTGGACGTCCAGAACGGGTTCGCTCGGCTGAGCCATGTCGGACTCGGAAGAAACTTCGAGCTCCGACTCGTCGTCTTCCACGGCGGACACTTTCCCCGTATCGACGTCGGCTTCCGGGTCGGTCTCGACGACGGTTTCGGGCTCGGCGTCCGTGTCGGCGCCATCTGACTCTGCTGTGACGGCCTCGAGCATCGCTGGATCGACTTGCTTCAATACCGTCGGTGGGTCTTCGCCTTCGTAGTCGTCGTCGTACACGTCTGGGCCGAGCGAATCGACCTGCTCGACGGTCATTTCGAACTCTTCGTCGGCATCGATCGATTCGGGCGCGGCGTCGACTTCGCCGGTGGCAGGCGCGTCTTCGTCGGCAGGCGGATTCTCCGACACCGCTTGGCGTTCGATCACCAGACGCTCGAAGACGACCTCGGAACGCGCGTCGAGAGACAGCGCCTCGAGCACGACGTCGTATCGCGTCTCCGGAACTCGGTCCGCGCCGCCGTCGACCGCAGCGCGCACGCGGCCCGTACCCCCGAGTGCGGCCGTGCCATCGGCAAGAAGCACCGCAAACTCGATCTCGGCGCCGTCTTCGTAAGGCACCGGTCCATAGAGAATCAACGTGTCGCTTTCGACGCGATCGAGGAAGCCTTCGGACAGCTCTCCGATGTCGTTGAAGTGTGTTGGTACCGTGAGAACTTGGCTCATTGCTCCCCCGCTTCGCTTTCGTCGAGGGGCTCCGTGTTCAGCTCGTCTCCAGCTGAAAGGAGCTCCTCTACTCTACGCTCGGCCTCATCCAGTCGTTTTGATCCGGCCCGCGACAAGCGGACCCCCTCTTCAAACATCGCCAGAGACTCCTCGAGAGGCAAATCTCCGGCCTCTAATTGCTCGACGACGGCCTGAAGGCGCTCCATGACAGCTTCAAACGGCGCGTCCTCCGCCGGAATGGCCCGCCCCTTCGTTTTCCCCATGTTTTCAAACATACAGCACCCTACGCCCGCCGTCATCAACGCGGAGAATTCGCCCATTTCGGTTGAAGCCTCTCTGTGGGCGCTGTAGGGGGGTGAAGGATGCCCGAGGCCCTCTCCGTCGTCACTCCAGGCAATCACGATGGCGTCCATCTCGGCCATCGCGCGCTGATCAATGCCGCCAAGCGGACCGCGAAGGCGGGGGGCTGGCAAACGCTTGGCATGTTTTTCGACCCGCACCCGACGGCGGTCCTGGCGCCCCACCGAGCGCCGGTGCTCCTGACCGACGTGGCGCGGCGCGTCGAGATCATGAAGGGCGCCGGCTGCGACGACGTCGTGGTGCTCCCGTTCGACGACGAATTCTCGAAAATGACCCCGGACGAGTTCGTCCAGAAGGTCCTGCTCGAAGCCTGTCACGCGAGGGGCGTGGTCATCGGCCCGGATTTTCACTTCGGCCACAAGCGCTCGGGCAACATCGTCAATCTCCGCGAATGGAGCGAGCGTGAGGGCTTCTCCGTAGAGGTCGTCGACCCGGTGATGTTCGAGGGTGAGGCCGTTTCGTCGACCCGCATCCGGCGAGTGCTGGCGGAAGACGGCGACGTCGAGGATGTTGCGCGGATGCTCACCAGGCTCCACGAGGTGACCGGCGAGGTCGTGCCGGGAGACCAGCGAGGGCGCACCATCGGGTTTCCGACCGCCAATCTGAACACCGGGGCACTTCAGCTTCCGAAGGACGGAGTCTATTCAGTGTTCGCCCGTGTGTTGGGCGAACCCGGTGAGCTGATTCGAGGAGTGGCGAACCTCGGAAACCGGCCGACTTTCGAGGCGGGGCGTTCGGTCGAGGTACACCTTCTCGACTTCGAGGGCGATATCTACGGAACCGAGATGCGAATCGGCTTCGCATCGCGCATTCGTGGTGAACAGAAGTTCGACGGGCTCGAGGGACTGAAGGCGCAGATCGCAAAGGACTGCGACTCGGCGAAGAACGCGCTACAACGCACGAGCCTGGAGTTGGCTCGATGGATTTGACGCGTCTCTACAACTTCACCACCTCGGAGCTTCGCGACGAGGCCGAGCGCCTCGGTATCGGCGACACCTACGCCATGAGCCGGGGGCAGCTGATCCAAGCGATCCGCGAGCACCTCGAACCGCCGACCGCGAGGAAGAAGGGACTCTTCGGAAGGGTGGTCGGATTCGCGAAGTGGGCGGTCCAGGCCGCAGTCGAGACGGGAGACGCGAACGAAGAAGAAGCTCGCGACGAAAACGAACCCAGTCGAGAGCCCGCAAGGGAAGCGGATCCGCCCCCTCTCGCCGCAGGCGAGGCTACGGAGATAGAAGCCCCCCCAACCCCAGCCCTGGAACTTGGAACCGTTTCCGACCCTGTTCCTAGCCCTGATTCTGAACCCGCTCCTAGCCCAGAACCTGAAACGGGAACTCGAGCTGAAGCTCCTCCTCAACCTGAACCAACAACTTCCCTTGAACCCGACCCCGCCCCAGGCGCCGCCTCCTCCCGCCCCCCCGCGGGCGTATTCGCCAACAACGGGGGTCTCTTCGAGGAGCCGATCCCGACGCGGACCATGGCGCGCATTCTCGCCGAGCAGGGACACTTCAAACGCTCGCTCGCCATCTACGCGAGATTGTTGGACGAAGAGCCGGATGACGGGGACCTGGTGGCCGAGGTCAACGCGGTGCGTGAAGAGGCCAAGACCCGCCGCTCGTACGCACCGCAGTGACGCCGGCAATTTGGCGACCCCCCGGTTCCTTCCGCATCATGAATGGGTGACCCGAACGCCTCGACAATATGCTCGCCACCGCGTGACGATCTCGTGCGAGCTGACGGTGGCCGGGGAGACGCGACACGCGGAGACCAAGGACCTCAGCCCGGGCGGGGCGGCGGTGTACTTCGATCGACCGCTCACGGTCGGTGAGGTGATGACCGTCAGCTTCTTCCTGGCGCAGGACGGCATCGAAGATCCGGAACGCGTTCCGTTCGAGTGCGCGGCCTCGGTTCGATGGACCAAGCCTGCGGGACCCCGGGGCTACGAAGCCGGCGTTCAGTTCCTGTCGCCGTCGGCGGATCAGCGCGCGCTTCTGGCGGACTTCCTCGCCCAGGCTGCCTGAGTCATGCCGGTACGGGCGCCCCGCTTCTGCGAAGACGCGGGAAGAGCCCACGCACCACGAAGGCGCTCGCGAAACCGATAGCGAGCGTGCTCCACTCTGGAAAGAGCGCATCGAGATCGACGACGAACCCCGCGAGACCAAGCGCGAACGCGACGGCCGAGAGCCAAACGCCCACCGAGACCCGCGCCGTGATCGCATGGGCCAGAGCGAGCAGCAGCACGGCTTTGCCGAACACCGCCGCGGCCCCCACGACAGGCTCCGCGAGCGGCCATCCACCGAGGAACAGCACGGCCACGAGCACTGCCATCGGTGCCTGGTAGAGGCTCGCGGAGAGCCGCCCTCGGTCGATCAGGCTGAGGGCGACGAGGGCGCCTCCAAACGCGAGGGTTGCCGAGGGGGTCTGGAAGACGTACCAGCGCATGACGTCTGGGGTCTGCGCGGCAACGAGCTCCACGATGTCGGCGGAGCGAGATTCGAGCATGAGTGCGAGCGCTGCGCCCACCGCAATCGCAAAGCTCGAGGTCGCGGTTCGGTCGCGGGTCGCGAGCGCGTAGAGCGCTGCGAAGGTTCCGAGAATGAGCACCCACAGCGTCACCCACTGGAGGCTCGGGACGAACAGCATGAGTGCCGAGAACACCGCGGCGACGAGCACTTTGGTGCCCCATATGGCCGCCGACCCTGCAGGCCGCTGCTCTTTCAGAGCAAACACGGCGGGCGACGTCCATCCGATCAGCGCGCCGAGTAGGGCGAAGAGCAGCATGACGAGCGGGGTCCCCCGATGCTCGGTCACTTCATGCGGCCAGCGAAGCGAGTGGGTGCCGCGGAGGCCGTCGCGGGCCACGACGACAGTGGACTCCGTGCGGCTCGGGTCGGGCTCGAAATCGCGCCACCGATAGATGCTCACCCCATCGAGTGCAACCACCACGTCGCCTGCCTTCATGCCCTGGCGTTCCGCGAAGCTACCGGGCTCCACCGACGCCACGCGCACCCCGGCGGTGCCGAGCTCTTCCCGGGAGAGCTGAAGACCGAACCGAGCCGCTGCGGGAGCTGCGTCCGACTCCTCTTCGAGGCCCTCCGACAGGAGCTGCATGTGCGTCTCGGGCAAGAAGTCGAGCCGAACCGGTTCGACCGCGAACACTTCGCGATGGCCATCGGCCGACGGAAACGAAACCCGAAGCTCGCCGTCGAACGTGACGCGACCCCCAATCGCTTGGATCAGCTCCTCGGTGATCGGCACCTCGATGAGCGACGCCGAGCGAACGACGCCGATCAAGTCGACGCGGCCCGGGATCGGAGGGACGCCTGGCCGATAGACCGTTCCCGACAGCTGGACCGCGGGCGCCTGGCCCAGCGCGAAGCCGCCCCCGTGAAGCCGGAGCGTCGTCCCCGCCTCGATCTCCGACGGTTCGATGTGCTCCAGATCCAGCAGACCGAGGTCGTCGTAGCTGCTGCACGCGCAGAGAAACGAGAGTGCAAGACAGACGGCGCGCATTCTCTCTTCCCTTTCGCTTTGGCGCTCGGAAAGGTCAAAAATACGGCCTGCCTGGCGTCTCTGCAGCTCTGCTGCTAGACCCCGGGCCTCGATTCCGGGGCCATAGCTCAGCTGGGAGAGCGTCGCACTGGCAGTGCGAAGGTCAGGGGTTCGATCCCCCTTGGCTCCACCGATGAGGAAAGTCGTCGCTTGGGGAATTGCTTGCTCCCTACTGGGCTGTGCGACGACGCCTGCCGCGCCGCCGCCGTCTCAGGAGCCGGTCGGCGTTGAGTACGCGCCCACGCCTCCATCCCTTCTGACGCCCGATCGCGTCGAGACCCGCGTCGGTACGCTCGAGTTCTTCGACGGGCTGCCGAACGACGCGACGGTCGATGCGGTCTACGACCATCTCGACTTCGTGCGCGGTGTGCGCGCCGTGATTCAGACGCTGCCGGGCGTATCGATGATGGCGATGCGGAACGGGATGGACGAGGCGGGGATGCTCCCGAACTACTCGATTCTGCTGACCGAATCCCTGATGGACTCGAAGTCGCTGTTTCTCACGCAGGACACGGAGAGCGTGTACGCGCTCGCGTGGATCAGTTTGAAGGGCGGGCCCATCGTGATCGACACCCCGCCGCGCGCCCAGGGCGTGTTTGTGGATGCGTGGCAGCGACCGCTCGGCGAGACGGGAAAGGCAGGGCCTGACCGTGGCCGCGGCGGCCAGTACGTCATCGTGCCACCGCAATACGCTGGCTACGTACCTCGCACCCAGTACGCCATGGAATCGCCGACCTTCGGCGTGTGGGCGGTGTTCCGGGGCTTTCTCTCGAAGGGGAGCCCCAAGCGCGCGATTCAAACGTTTAAGAAGAGCCTGAAGATCTACCCGCTGAAGGAGGCCAAGCGCCCACCGCCCAACATGTTCGTCAACGTGTCGGGGAAAGCCTTCAGCACGCTTCCCCCAACGGACTTCGAGTTCTTCGAGCTGCTCGACGATCTCATCCAAGAGGAACCGAACGAATCGCAGGGCGCGGAGCTGCTCGGTGTGCTCGCTTCGATCGGCATCCAAAAAGACCAGCACTTCGAACCTGACGCGCGGCGCAAGGAGACGCTTGGGGAGGCGGCGCTGGTCGGCAACGCGACCGCTCGCGCGCTGGTGTTCTCCCCGCGAACCGACCGGACGCGCATCTACGAGGAACGGCAGTGGGAGCGCATCTTTCCGGGCGGAAGCCACGACTGGCTCAAAGACGGCGTTCGCGAGGTGGACGCCCGCGCCCGCTACTTCACGTTCGCGACCGCCGTCACTCCCACGATGGAGTCGCCTGGCGTCGAGAGCAGCTCGGACGCGGCGGTGACCTTCCACGATGGCCGAGGCGAGCTCCTCGACGGATCGCTGACCTACACGCTCACCCTGCCCGCCGACGTCCCGGCGAAGTACTTCTGGTCGCTGACCGTGTACGACAACCGAACGTTCTCGATGCTCCAGACCAGTCAGCGGTTTCCAAGCATCCTGAGCGGGCAGCAGGGTCTACGGCGAAACGACGACGGCTCCACGACGATCGCCTTTGGGCCGAAGAAGCCCAAGGACGGGAAGAAGCGCGCGAACTGGATTCAGACGACGCCGGGCACGGGCTGGAACGTCATCCTTCGCCTCTACGGGCCGGAGCAAGCCTGGTTCGATCGCACCTGGGAGCCCGGGGACGTCGAGCTCCTCCCTGAGATTCCGTCGGCAACGCCCTCGAAGAAGGGGCCCAAGATGCGAACCGCGATTCCGCCGTCGGTGCTGCCCAAAGAGCGCGTCGAGACACGGATCGGTCCAGTCGAGCTCGTTAACGGGGCGCCGACCGCGGCGACGACGACGAGCCTCTACGACAATCTCGACTTCGTCCGGGGGGTCGACGCGTTTCTCTCGACGCTCCCCGGAGCGTCGCTCGTCGCCATGCGGCGAGGGCTTCGACAAGCGGGGATCGACGGGAACGACGTGGTGGGCGTCTTCGAGCGCCGGATGGACGCCCACTCCCTCTTCCTCACGCCCAACACGGAAAGCGTCTACGCGATGACCTGGCTCGACCTTCGAGGCGGAGCGTTCGTCGTGGACAGCCCGCCCAACACGCTCGGGATCTTGGACGACTTCTTCTTTCGCTACGTCGCCGATCTCGGAAACGCCGGGCCCGACGAGGGCAAGGGCGGGCTATTCCTCTTCGTTCCGCCGATGTACGAGGGACAGATCTCGGAGCTCTACTTCAACTCCGTCTCGCGAACGTTCGGGAATTGGCTTTTGTGGCGCGGCTTTGCCGTGAACGGCGACCCGGCGCCTGCGGTTCAGAGCTTTCGCAACCACGTGCAGATCTACCCGCTCGAGTTCGAGATCAGCGACGATGAAATCGAAGCGATGGAAGCGTCTGAGATTACTCCAGAAATTGACGAGCCTGGAGATGCCGCGGCCCTCGAGGAGGAGGTGCTTCCCGACGACGCCGTCCGCTTCGTCGACCTGAGCGGCAAACCGATGAACACGATCTCGTCGAGCGACTTCGGGTTCTTCGAGGAGATCGACGAGTTGGTTCAGGAAGAGCTCCCAGAAGCCCTCGGCCCGGAGCTGCTTGCGCTACTGGCGTCCGCGGGCATCCAAAAGGGAACGAAGTTCGCTCCCGACGCGGAGTCGCGCAGTCGCCTCACCGAGGCCGCGGCAGTCGCCAACGCGACCGCTCGCGCTCTCGCATTCCGACCGCGCGACGAAACGGCCTACCTCTATGAAGACTCCGCTTGGTATCGACCCTTCATTGGCAACAGCTACGACTTCGTCAGCCGAGGCGTTCGACTCACCGACGCGAGAACGATGTTCTTCTACGTCGCGACCGGGACGACCCCAGCGATGGTCACCGCAAAGATCGGCAAGGGCTCGCAGTACGCTCTCGCTGCGACCGACGACAATGGGAACTACCTCGACGGTTCGAAGAGCTACCGTCTGAAACTGCCGCCGAACATCCCCGCAAAGCAGTTCTGGTCGATCGTCGTCTACGACCCCCAGACACGCTCGATGCTGCAGACGCCCCACTCCGCGACGCCGAGCCTGAGCAGCGACACCGGCACCGTGGCGCAGGGAGCAGACGGTTCGACCACGATCTACTTCGGCCCGACGCCTCCACCCGGCCGTGAAACCAACTGGATCCAGACCGTGCCCGGAAAGGGCTGGTTCACGATCCTGCGGCTCTACGGCCCGCTGAAGGCCTGGTTCGACGAAAGCTGGCGGCCCGCCGAAATCGAAGAAATTCGCCGGAAATAGCGGCTTTCCCGCGCGGCGCGAGACTACTTCTTCGACGCGGGCTTCTTCTTTTTGCCCTTCTTCTTCTTCGATGGCTTGTCGACGGCGGCCTGAAGCTGCTTCTTGGCTTCGTCGATCTTCTTTTCGATGTCCTTGAGCGCCTTGGACGCCTTCTTCTTGGTCGCGGCCTGACGCTTCTTCGCGGTCGTCTTTGCCTTCTTCAGACTCTTTTCGGCCTTCTTTTTGAGGGCCGTGACGTCTTTGTCGGCGTCCTTCGCCGCCTTGGTGAGCTTCTTCTTGACCTCGGTACTCCGCTTCTTGGCTGCCTTCCTCAGAGCGGCGGCCTCCGCCTTCACGGTCTTTTTGGTGACGCGCTTCTTCGGTGCGGCCTTCTTCGTGGTCTTCGTCGTGCGCTTCTTGGTGGTGGTCTTTTTTGTGACCTTCTTGGCAGCGCGCTTCTTTGGCGTCGCCTTCTTTGCCGTGCGCTTCCTTGGAGCGGCCTTCTTCGCCGTGCTCTTCTTCGTGGTGCGCTTCTTTGGCGTCGCCTTCTTCGCCGTGCGTTTCTTGGTGGCGCGTTTCTTCGCAGGCGTCTTCTTCGCCGTGCGCTTCTTGGTGGTGGTCTTCTTAGTGGCTTTTTTGGTGGCTGCTTTGGCCATGTCACGCTCCGTGCTGAATGTGACGGCAGTATAAACAGGCCGTGAGATCGCCGACCAGAAAATTCGCAACACTCAGAGTTCGTGAGGCATGCGATGCCGCGGACTTTGGAAGTAGTGCATCGGAGAGTACTGAGTCAGGTTCGTCGCGCGAGACGTGTAGATGCCAGCGTACTGCTCGACCTGGCTGCCGAAGCTCGACACCTCCGCGCCGGCCTTGAACACTGAACCCCAGAACGGGTGGAACGCCTGGTCGAGCGCCTCGTCGAGCTCCCCACGCTCGGCGTCGAGCTCTTTCAGCTGGGCCCGAAGGCGATCGATCGAACGACGATGCAGCACGCGTTTCGCCTCGAAAGACGCCTTTTCCGAGCCCAAACCCGGCTCTGCGAGCTTTCGCTCGACGCGTTTGAGCCGGGCCTGCTGCTCGCGAAGCTGGTCCTGGACGGCATCGCGCGCCTGCTGAAGCGAAGCGGAGCGCTCGAAGCTCACGGCGTGCTCTCGGAGCACCCGGAGCTCGGCGTCCATCTCCTGAATGATCATGGCGGTCCGCCAAGTCGACTCCTTCTTCGCGCGAAGCACGTCACCGTAAATGTGGTCGCCGACGTAGAGGACCTCGTCGCCCGCGAAGCCGAGCGTGCGTTCGAGGTCCGCGATATTGCCGCCCGTGTAGATGCGGCCACGCTCCGGCGCGCGGAGCTCGTCTCCCGTTTCGAAGTCGATGAAGGGCGCCTTGTCCGTGAAAAACCGTGGCTTCTTCGACGCGGTGAAGACGTAGTCGAAGAAATTCTGCCAGCTCGGGTACTCCTCGAGCGCATCGCCGAGGAGGTAGGTCATCATCGCGTCGGTGTACTCCGGGCCCGAGTTCGTCAAGAGAAAGATCCGCTTTCCCGCGCTTCGCAGCTTGTGAAGCAACACCCCAAGCTCGGGGTCGCGCTCGACGTAGCGCGGCAGGTCGGAGAGCACGTCGTCGAGGATCGAGCCGTCCTGGTGCGAGATGTCGGCGCAATCGCGAACGTCGGTGAAGAGCTTCGCGTAGTCGAGCGTGCCTCCGTGGGTCTCGACGTGATCGATCACCGCCGCGTACACCGCCACCTCGGACAGCGCGTACAGCGTGTCGACCCAGTGGTATCGCCCGGTCCCGGGGCGGAGCCGCCGGGTGTGATAGGCGCTGCGCCTCTCTTCGCGGGTGAGCTCCCGAAACCCGTGGTAAGCCCGCTTCACGTACCGGTAGCGGTCCATCTTCAGCACGTTGCCGAGCTTGCGGTCGATCAGGAGGCCTCGGATCGGGAAGTCCGTTCGGTACCTCATCGTGAGAAGGGCCTCGGGATAGCCTCGGTCCACGAGCTTTCGGACCGTCGCCTCGATGCTCTGACGGTCCATCTCGGCCTGGCGGTAGATCGCCAGCGTGTAGTCCATGTCGAAGCCAACGGCCTTGATCTGATCGAGCCGAAGGTTTCGGTTGCAGTAGACGCGACGACCCGCGGGCGGCGGGAATACGCTCCCGGAGGGGGACTCGAACTCCGGCGCCGGGAACCGCTCCTGCAAGGAGCCGCTCAGCTGTCGGCGGTGTCGGACGGGTAGACGCTGACGCGCTTGCCGGTACGGCCGCGGCGCTCGAACTTCACGACGCCGTCGACCTTCGCCCAAAGCGTGTAGTCACTGCCGACGCCGACGTTGGTACCCGGGTGGAACGACTGGCCCACCTGACGCACGAGGATGCTGCCTGCGGGCACTTCCTGTCCGCCGAATACTTTGACGCCGCGATACTGCGGCTTGGAATCGCGACCGTTGCGGGACGAGCCCTGACCTTTTTTATGTGCCATGGCGGTGTTTCAGCCTTTCACGCTCTCGATGCGGAGCTCGGTGTATGGCTGCCGGTGACCGCGGCGGTTCCGGTAGCCCTTCCGTCGCTTCATCTTGAAGACGATGATCTTCTTGGCAAGATCCTGAGCCACGATCTCGGCGGTGACGGAGGCGCCACCGACGTGGGGCTTGCCCACCTCGACCTTTTCGCCGCCGACCATGAGGATGTCGTTGAACTCGATCTTCGAGCCCACTTCACCGTCGAGCTTCTCGACGCGAATGGTGTCGCCCTCGGCGACACGGTACTGTTTCCCGCCTGTTTGAATGACCGCGTACATCGTAAATCCTAAGTCCCTGTGGGTTCAGGGCCGCGTAGTCTAAGGGGTCGCGGCGTTGTCGCAAGCCAAAACCCGAACCCTCCTGGGAGCGGTCCGCGAGGGGCCCTAAAGTTCCGAATTGTTTATGGAATCATGGCCATCTGACCCCGAGGTGATCGCGGGTCGTCGCGGGTCCAGGAGAAGCGCCGCGCCGAGAAGAAGGTATTCGAGCACCTGCACCCAAACGGGCATGTCCCAGACCCCGCCGGTCGCCCAGCGGTCGAGCGGCGCGTAGGCCGCGAAGACGAGCGCGCTCCAAGCAAGCCCCGCTCGCCCGCCGCAGGCAAGCTCGAGAGGAAGCAGCCAGCCGAGGTACCACGGATGCACCTGGGGCGAGAGCAGAAGGACCGCCCAAATCAAGACGCGCGCAGACTCGAGCGGCGGCTGCTTCGCGCGCAAGACGAGGAAGGTCACACCGAGCATGGCAACGCCGACTGCGAGCCGAGCGGCAAGCGCGGCCGACTCGGGTTCCATCGCACGGCCCGCAATGACGTGAAGGATCGCAAAGAGGCTGTCGTTGCCCTGCCAGCGAACGGCGAACTGACCGGGCCCCGACGTCGGATCCCCAGGAGCACGCCAGAGCACCAAGGGAAGAAGAAGCAGCGCGGACCCGCAAAGCATGGCGACGAGCGCGCGCGGGCGACGCCAGAACAGCGGCACCAGCACGAGTCCGATGACTTTCATCCCAACGGCGCTCCAGGTCGCCACGCCGGCTGACCAAAACGCTCGGCGACCGAGCGATCCGGCGGCAAGGAGAAGGAGTCCGCCCACCAGGAAGTCGAAGTGCCCATTGAGGGCAGTTTCACTGAGCGCCAGCGGATTGAGGCCGAGCGCGAGTGCAAGACGTGGTCGCCGCGTCACGCGCGCCACGATCGCCACGGAAACGAGCAGACCAAGCAGGGCGAGCAGCTTGATCGTCCAGACCTTTCCGCCGAGGAGGGCCGCGGCCGCGAACAGCAGCTGAAGAAGAGGCGGATAGATGCTCGCCAAGGACTTGTTGTTGATCGGTTCCCAGAGCGCGTCTCGAAGCGGTGCAAGACTCGGGTCATCGGGAGGGATTCGGTATGGGTTCTCGCCGAGAAGCCATAGGCGCCCTTCCCAAAGATATCGATAAAGGTCGTCGGAGAGCGCCGGCGGAACGAACACGAGTGCGGCGCCGAGCAGCGCCGTCACGACGAGCGCCATGCGGGTGCTGGCGTCATCCTTCGAAGCCATACACGCCACGGCGTAGGGAACGAACGCGCCGAGCAGCGCGTAGACCACGTAAGACGGCAACAAGCCCTCCTTCGCGAACGTCGCGACGATGAGCATCGCGATCGTCTCGAGCGCCACCGCCAACACGAGGGCCACGCCTCTACGGTTCGTCTCGTGTCCTCTGCTCATTGCACGACGAAACGCACCACACGGATCCGTTCGCCTGGCAATAGGCTTTGTCGGTACTGGCCAGCAATCTCACGTGCGACGGCCACCGAGACGGTCACGTTCGTGGGGCCGCCTGGGGCACTGCACTCGCCCCAGTACTGAACCTCGACCTCGTAGATGCCGGGAACGGGACGATCTCCGACCCATCGAATGTTCTCGATGCGTGAGTTTTCCATGATTTCGGCGCAGTCCCCTCGGCCGGAGTGGTCCATTCGCGCGCCAGACGGCGTCGACGGACGCTGGAAGCTCAGCGTGTCGCCGAGTGGGCCAGTGACGTAGAGATCGACGTCGGCGCCGATGTCCCAGGCGGCGGTCACCTGCATGAAGCCGGTACCGTAACCGCACCCGTCGTCAATCACCCCGTTGCAATCGTCGTCGATCGCGTTGCACTTCTCTTCAACCGGTCGATCGCAGTCGCGCGGGATCGGGACCGCGGTCGATCCCGGGACGATCGATACGAGGGAAAGCGGTTCGACGACGATAGGGCTTACCTGAGCCTCGACCACGCTCTCGGGAGTATCGGCGTCGGGACCTTCAGCGCCCCGTTGCGCGCAGGCGAGGAGCGGGAGCAGGCACAGAAGAGGGAGGCACCGGTTCATCCGGCGGGCACTATAGCCGAGGTCGCGTACAATGCGCGCGGTGACCGACGCTCTGAACGAAGCCAAGCAGGCGATCGAGGCGCGTGTCGGAGCGCCTGACGTCGCTCTGGTGCTCGGCTCCGGCCTCGGCGGCTTCGCGGATCACGTGGATTCTGCGGTATCGCTCGCGTATGACGAGATTCCGGGAAAGCCGACTTCGGGAGTCTCCGGCCATGCGGGGAAGCTCGTTGCGGGGACCGTCGGCGACAAGCGCATCGTCGCGATGCAGGGGCGAGTCCACCTGTACGAAGGGCGATCGCCCGGCGACGTCGTATTTGGCGTTCGCCTGATGGCAAAGCTCGGCGCGAAGACTCTCATCGTCACCAACGCGGCCGGAGGCATCGATTCGTCCTTTGCCGCGGGCGACCTCATGCTGATCACCGACCAGCTGAATCTCACCGGACAGAGCCTCACCGAAGCACATGACGACTCGTTTGGTCCTCGCTTCATCGACATGACGTACGCCTTCGACCGCGACCTGATCGACCTGGCCGACCGAACGGCGACATCGCTCGGCTTCGAACTGCGGCGGGGCGTGTACGCGGGTCTGCTCGGTCCCGCCTACGAGACCCCGGCAGAAGTTCGCATGCTGAGAACGCTCGGTGCGGACGCGGTTGGGATGAGCACGGTGCTCGAAGTGATGGCGGCGAGGCAGATGGGTCTCCGAGTCTTGGGAATCTCCTGCATCGCCAACCTTGCTGCCGGAATGTCCCCGACACCGCTCACGCACGAAGAGGTGAAAGAAGCTGCGGCCCGCGTCCAACCAAGGTTCGTTCAGCTGCTTTCGGGCATCGTGGAGGGGTTGTGATGGATGACGATGCTTGGCGCGTTCTTCGGGACGCCGCCGCGCGAGCACGCGACAACGCCTACGCGCCCTACTCGGACTTCCGCGTCGGCGCGGCGCTTCAGACACGAACCGGCAAAGTCTTTGCTGGATGCAACGTCGAGAACGCGAGCTACGGCGCGGCGATTTGTGCGGAGCGTGGCGCCGTTCTCGCGGCCATCGCGGCGGGCGAGCGCGATTTCGTCGCCCTTGCGATCGTCACGGGAGCGAGAGCCCCCACGCCTCCATGCGGCATTTGCCGTCAGGTCCTTCACGAGCACGCGTCGGGTCTGCCGATTCGAAGCTACATCGGAGACGCGTACGAGGAATACTCGGTCGAGGCGCTGCTTCCCGAGGCGTTCGACGCGGACAAGCTCCGCTAAGTCTCAGTCGCGGCCCTGGCTGATGCGTCGGACCTTGTTTTCGACGTCCGCGCGATCGATCGCGTCTGGATCGGCGAGCTCGAGATACCGACCGTACTCGATGACCGCGTCCTTTCGCTTCTTCTTCGCGTAGTAGATGTCGCCGATCAGACGGTGGGCGTCGGCGAGCCAGCCGTGCTTGCTCGGCGTGTCGTCCCCAAGGGATACCGAGTTCGACAGGGAGGTGAGCGCCTTCGCCCGGAGCCCTTCGTCGAGCTGAAGCCGTCCGAGGCGGTACCACCAGTACGCGTTCTCGGGTGCGCCAGCCACCGCCTTCTCGAAGTCGCGTACCGCCTCCTTGGTCTGACCGAGCTGGTAGTGGCACTCGCCCATGGCGGCCCACGCGTCGATACGATTCGGGTTGAGCTCGATCGCGCGTTCGAGATCGGCGAGGGCGTCACGAACCGTGCCCGCCCGAATACGGATGCGCGCGCGCAGCCAGTACGCATCGCCGACGTTCGGGTCGAGCTTGATCGCCGACTCGAGCTCGCGAAGCGCCGGTGTCATCTCGTTCGACTCGAGCGCCGCCCAGCCGACGTACATCCGATACATGCCGCTTTCCGGGTCGAGCCGTGCGGCGCGGGCGAACCGCACGCGTGAGGCCTCGATCTCGCCCCTCTGAAACTCGATGCGTCCGAGGTAGTGCTCGCTCTCGGCAGAGTACGGCTGAGCCTTCAAGACCTCTCGAAGGAGCTGTTCGGCCTCCTCGAGCTGACCGGTGAGCACGAGGGCAGCGCCGAGTCGCGACTTCAACGCGATATCGTCGGGGGTCTCCGCAAGCGCGGCCTGGTAGCCCGCAATCGCGGCGGCCGTATCGCCTTTGGCCTCGGCGAGCCGTCCCCTCTCCAGCTGAAGAGTCGGGAACTTGTTGTCGAGCTCTTCGACCTTGTCGAGAGCCGAAGCCGCTTCGTCGAACATCCGCTTACGTCGATAGGCTTGCGCAAGTCCGAACACCGATGCGGAATCCCGAGGCTCCTCGGCAACGGCCGCTTCGAACTGCTCGATCGCGGCATCGAGGTTGCCGCGCTGAAGCTGCGCCCATCCGAGGAGTCGTCGGACCTCAGCGGTGATTTCGACGTTGCGCTGCGCTTCCACCAGGACCGCAACGGCTTGGTCTGGCCTTCGCGTGTCGGCATAGTGCTGGGCAAGCGCGATGTAGGCACGGACGTCGGACTCGTCGAGCTTGATTGCGTTGCGGAAGTGACGGACCGCGTTTTCGGTTTCGCCAAGCGCGTCTGCGACCTTGCCGAGCCAAACCTCGACGTTCGCGCTGACGGGCTCGGGCGTGTCGAGGTCGAGCAGAATCTTCTTTGCCTCGTCGGCTTTGTCCATCGCGAGCAGGGCCTCTGCAGCGCCGAGCTTCGCTTCGACGGCCATGCGGGGCTTGCCCGTGGCGTCCACTTCGGCGCCAGGCGGCACCGGCGATCCGAGCACGGTGCGGAATCGCGCCAGCGCATCGGGGTACACCCCTTCGAGCAGTACCAGTCGAGCCGCGCCCAGTGCCGCCGGAGAGTTGCTGCTGTCGAGCTCGATCGCCTTCTCGTACATCTCGCGGGCGGCGCCGAGGCGGCCTCCCTGCTCTTCGATCGAGGCCAGGAGCGTCAGCGCCTTCGACTTGTCGGAACGCGCCACGTCGAGTGTCTTTCCGTCGACGGGTTCGACGCCCGCAGGCGCCCGGAGGAGTGCTGCCGCGTCGTCGAACTGCCCATCGCTGATGAATGAGGTGGCAACCGCGATGCGTGCTCCCGCATGAAGCGGACTCGCTTCGAGCGTGGCCGCGGCGGCGGCCTTCGCTTCGTCCGTGTTTCCAAGGAGCGCATGACCGCGGGCGAGTCCCCACTGAGCTCGCGCGCTTTCGTGTTTCGCGAATGCTCGACCAAACGCCTCGACCGCACCCTTTCCGTCCCGGCTCTTGAGAGCTGCCTCTCCTTGCACCAGATCGACGTAGGTGTCCGTCGGGTCTTCGGCGGCGGCCGCGGTGAGCTCGCTCGAGGTCGTCATCGTGTCGCCGGTGCGCAGTGCGTCGGCGGCAAGAGCCACATGGACGCGCGGCGCCTCGTCGCCTCGTCGTTGAAGGAACAGCCGGAGACCGTCGGCGGTCGTTCCGCTCTGCGCGTCCTGCCCATAACGAATCTGGAAGTACGATTCGTGGAGCAGGTCCCGCGCGGCAAGGGTTCGGTTGAGATTCGCTTCGGTTCGCGCGGCGGCGAGGTTCGCCATTGCAGCCTTGGTGGCTCCGTACGTGTCTGCCGAAGCCTCGAGCTCGGCGCTTTCGATCGCTTGGGTGACCGAAACCTCGTCGCCCGACCCCGGCAGGAACGGCTCGACGAGGTGAACGCCGAAGAGCCCGTATTTGGTGGTGCCCGAATAGAAGCCTGCGCCGGCGATGACGCAAAGAACGACGATAGCCACGAGGGCTTTCATCAGCCAGGGCGGGCGTTTCATCGCGGTTCGGCGCTTTGGACGGTCCGGGGCCATCGAGACCTCGGGGCGAGCCCCGCCGGGATGCGGCATGTGGACCACGTCGTCCGAGCTGCCGAGCTCGGAGAACTCGAGCTCGTCGGACTCGGGGAGGTCGAGCTCCGCGGAATCGCGACTCGGCGGCGCCTCTCCGACCGGCGCCTCGCCCGGCGACCCAACCGGCGTGCCGATGCCACCAATCGGTGGGGGCTGAGGAGCAACCGGAGCCGGACCGCCAAAGTCCATCTCGAGGTCGAGATCGCCCCCATCCGGAAGGTCGAGCTCGATCGGTCCGCCACCGTGCACTCGATCGGGGCCCTCGATGTCCGCGAAGTCGTCGCGTGCGACCGGCAGGTCTTGCTCGTCGAGCGCAACCGGAAGGTCGGAGTCGAGCGAAATCGGCTCCGGGATGCTGTCGGCGCTCGCCATCGGCTTCGGCAGCTCGGCGTCGGTCATGGCCATTGGGAGGTCGACCTCGTCGAACGAGGGCTGAACGGCGCGCGCCTGACCCCCTGTCATAGGCGTGGGAAGATCGATGTCGGACGCGCCTCGACTCGAAAGTGGCGCGGGAAGATCGGTTCCGCCGCTCGGACCCTCATAGGGCGCGGGCAGGTCCATGTCCGCGAACGGATCAAACCCGGACGACGCAGGCTCGTTGGGTGACTGGCGCGAGGGGGAGCCCTTCGGAGCCGGCAGGTCTTCCACCCCTCCAACGTCGAACGGATCGAAATCGAGAGAATCGGCGCCGGCCTTCGGCGCGGGGAGGTCCGCGAAGTCGGCGTCAGCGAGAGGCGCAGGAAGATCGATTCCGCCCGCCGGCGCCATCGGCTTCGGTAGGTCGATGGCATCGGTATCGTCATCATCGGCGGCAGGATTCGGCGGCTGGACCGCGCTTGATACGCTTGGTCCCAACCCGACCTGCGTGGGCTTCCGTCGCTTGGGCTTCGTCGCTGCGGGTGCCGTGCCCCCGCCTGCCTTGGCGACCGAGCCGTCGCGGTGCACCTGAAAACTCTCCGCGCACTTTGGACAGCGCATGCGTAGCCCGTCCTGAGGCAGACGCTTCTCGTCAACCTGGTAAGACGAGTTACAAGACGGGCAGCTAACCTTGATCATGTCCCCTCATTCCCCGGGTATCCAAGATAACATGTGAGGCGCGCGACTCATAAACCCTGCCCCCGCGATTCCGACCGCAGCGGAACCGAGACTGCTGGGAAGCCTACGATGGCGTGAATCTCCTACCTTGACGCCAAAGGAGCTGGCGGACTACCTTCCGGTCAATCGTGAAGCGCACCGTTCAGATCGAGATTGCCGGCGCCCGCTACCGCATGTCTTCCGACGCCGACGAAGCCTACCTTCAGCGCCTCGCCGACATCGTCAACGAGCGCATCGAAGCGCTCGGACCGAAGGCCGCACGCTCCGCGACGCCTGCTCAGCTATTGGCCGTCGTCGCCCTCAGCCTGGCGGAAGACCTCGAGACCTCCGAGCAGCAGCGCGCGGGCCTCGAGGCGAAGACTCGTCAAATCGTCGGAGCGGCGATTCAGCGGATCGATCAGCGCCTTCAGGCCGACGCAGAGCTCGCGCAACAGATCGAACCGTGAGCGACAACGACCGTGAGGTCGTCGAACGCGAGCTGCGCCGCCGGGCGAAGCAGATCATCCGGAAGAAGATGAAGGGCGTGCGCGCGACGCTTCCGAAGAGCGCCTCGATCGCGCGCTCGGAAAAGATCACCGAACGCGTTCTGACGCTCGAGCCACTGCGGAGCGCACAGACCGTGCTGACGTTCGCCTCTCTCGAGCACGAGATCGACACTCGCGCTCTCATCGACGCGCTCCACGACCAAGGCAAAGACGTTGCCCTTCCGCGCGTGGTGGACGACGAACTGGTTCTCCATCAAGTGTCGAAAGACACCCCCCTCGAGCCTGGTTCGTTTTCGGTGCCGGAGCCCCCGGAGGAGGCGCCCGCGTGCGATCCGAGCTCGATCGACTTCGCACTCGTCCCCGCGCTTGCCGTCGACGTGCGTGGGTTCCGCATCGGCTACGGCGGCGGCTACTACGACAGGCTGCTCCCGAAGCTCGTGCGTGCCTCGACCTGCGCGGTCGCCTTCGACTTTCAGCTCGTAGCCGAGGTCCCGGAGTTTCCCTTCGACGTCGCGGTCGACTGGGTGGTGACCGACACTCGGACGCTCGACGCCCGACGCGAGCGGGACGCCGCCACTTGACGAGGGTGGTATAGACCTCCTTCGTGGTTGCTGAAGCTGCACAGCGAAAGCTCGACATGCTCCCCGCGTCGCCGGGCGTCTACGTGTTCCGCGGTGCCGGGGACAAAGTGCTCTACGTGGGCAAGGCGAGGAACCTTCGGAGCCGCGTTCGAAGCTACTTCCAGCCCGGTTCGAGCGACGTACGCGCATTCGTGAGTCGATTGGAGCGTGAGCTGGTCGACATCGAGACGTTCGTCACCCACACCGACAAAGAAGCCGCTCTCCTCGAAAACCAGCTGATCAAATCGCATCAGCCGAAGTACAACGTCAAGCTTCGCGACGACAAAGAGTTCCTCTCGCTGCGACTCGACCCGAAGAAGTCGTGGCCCCGTCTCGAAGTCGTACGACGACCGAAGCTCGACGGCGCCCAGTACTTTGGGCCGTACCATTCGGCAACGGCCGCCAGGCAAACGCTGCGTCTGGTCAACCGCTACTTTCAGCTTCGCACCTGCACCGACACGGAGCTTCGACTGCGAACCCGACCGTGCCTTCAGCACCAGATCAAGCGCTGCCCCGCGCCTTGCGTGCTCGACGTCGATGCAGACGAGTATCAGGCGCAGGTGATCAACGTCGGACGCTTTCTCGATGGTCGACACGACGAGCTCGTTCGGGACCTCGACCAGCGGATGAAGAAGGCGTCGAAGGACCTCGAGTACGAGCGCGCCGCCGTGTATCGAGACCAGCTTCGTGCGGTCGAACGTGCGCGGGAGGAGCAGCGAGTCGCCGGGGTACACAAGTCGGACCAGGATGTGATCGGCTTTCACCGGCAAGGCGACCAGGTCGAGCTCGCCGTGCTCAGCATGCGAGGCGGACGCCTGTTCGCGGTGCGCACCTTTCCGATCCGGCGTGTCGCGGTACCGAACGACGAGATGCTCGGCGCATTTCTACGACAGCACTACGCCGACCGGGCCTCTCTTCCCGATGAGATCTTGGTTCCCACGCCGATCGAGATGGCCGAGGCGCTCGAGGAGCTGCTCAGCGAAAACCGCCAGCGCCGCGTGCGAATCTTGGAGCCGAAGCGCGGAGCGAAAGCCAAGCTGCTCGACCTCGCTCGCGAGAACGCGGAGCATGCGTTCGAGGAGAAAGAACGGGCGAAAGAAGACGTCGAGTCACGACTGGAGGCGATCCAGACCAAGCTTCGCCTAAACGTGCTTCCGCGGCGAATCGAGTGTGTCGACATCTCGCACACCGGCGGCGAGGAGACGGTGGCGGTATTCGTCGCGCTTCGAGACGGGGCGCCCGACAGAGACAGGTACCGAAGTTTCCGAGTGAAGGGCGTCGGCGGCGGCGACGACTATGGCGCGATGTACGAGGTATTGATCCGGAGGCTTCGCCGCGGGAAAGCCGACGAAGAAGGCTGGGAGCTTCCCGATCTCCTCGTGGTCGACGGCGGGAAGGGTCAGCTCGGCGTTGCCATGCGCGCAGTGGAGGACATCGGCGTTTCGGACATCGAACTGGCCTCGGTCGCCAAGCCCAGAGTCACGGCGACGGGCGAAGAAGAAGGCGACCGCGTGTTCCGTCCGGGCCAGAAAAACCCGATCCCCGTCCGCGGAAGCTCCGCGCTTTCGCTCTTGCTACTCGCTCGCGACGAAACCCATCGCGCGTCCAATACGCTCCGCAAAAAGGTCGGCCGAAAGCGGCGACTCCAAAGCGAGCTCGACAGTGTGCCCGGTATCGGTCCAAAGACCCGCGGCAAACTCCTGCGCGCCCTTGGCTCGATGGCCGGCGTGCTCGCCGCGACCGAAGAAGACCTGATCGAAGCCGGCGCGACGAAGCGCCAAGCGCACGCAATCAAGTCTCATCTCGGGGGCGACGGAGCGTCCCCGGTCGACGCGGCGGGCGCCGAAAATGCGGAAGACACGGCGGTCGAAAACGCCTTCCACTCCGATTGAACCGCGCGCGTCAGCTCGCAACGGGAAGAAGGACCTCGAAACAGGCGCCGCCCGTAGGGAGGTTCCGCGCTTCGATCGAACCGCCGAGGCGCTCGACGATCGTGTAACAGACCGCAAGACCGAGGCCGGTCCCTTGACCTGCGGGCTTCGTGGTCACGAACGGATCGAACACCTGGTCGAGGATCGCCGCGTCGATACCGGGCCCATCGTCCTCGACGACCAGTCGGACCAGGCCGCCTCCGTTGGTCGCACGGAGCTCAATCGATCCCTCGCCGCCAAGCGCGTCGGCTGCATTGAAGAGGAGATTCAGAAGCAGCTGGCGGATACGCTCGCCGTCGCCGCGGACGCGCGGAAGGCCGTCGTCGAGACCGAGAGTGAGGTCGATGTCTCGAAAGCGGGTCTGCCGGTCGACGAGCTTGATCGTATCGGAGACGACCTCGGCGAGATCGGAAGACGACTCGATGCGCGACGTGGGGCCCCCATCGCTTCGCGAGAAGTCGAGCAGGTCGCGGATCGTGTGGTGAATGCGCTCGGTCTCACCCTGGATGCGTGAGATGAACTCACGCTCTTCCTCGGGCTCGAGGTTGCCCATTTGCAGGAGGTCGAGCAGTCCTCGGATCGCCGCGAGCGGGTTTCCGATCTCGTGGGCCACGCCCGCGGAAAGTCGTCCGACCGCGGCAAGCCGGGCACTTCGAATGAGCTGCTCCTGCGCCGTCGTGAGCTCCGCCGTGGTACGTTCGAGCTCCTCGAGGCGTTGTTGTAGCGAGCTGCGATCGGCGCGGAGCTGAGCGGCCATTTCGTTGAACGTCGCTGCAAGGCGCGCGACCTCCGCCGCGCCCTGGACTCGGACCTCCGTGCGAAGATTGCCCGACGCCAACCGTTCCGCCCCGAGCCGAACTCGATCGATCGGCCGTACGATGAAGTAGGTGAGCAGGACGTAGGTGAGCAGCAGCACCGTCGCAGCGGTGAGCCCGAGGTAGAAGAGGAAGAGGCTCCTGCGCGTCGAGTCGCCCGCGGTGAGCACCGGAACCCACACGCGAACCACTAGACCGTCATCGCGCGTGACGACCGCGTCCGGTTCGCCCTCGAGCACACCCCACGTGAGAGGTTCGCGATCCGGCGCGCGAATTTCGATGCGGTCCGCTCGACCCGCAGTGATCATGTCGGCGAGCTGCTCGCGGTCCAGCCCGGAGCCGTCGGCCTCCGCTGCCGCGGCGAACGCTTCCGCCAGCGCCTCGGCCTGAATGCGCTGCTGCTCCGCGTTCTCACTCTCCTCGAGCCGCGCGGTGATGAGGCTCAGCAACACGAACGCAACGCCGAACGCCACGATGAGCGCGAGCATGAGCTGGCTTCGGAGCCCCAGTCCGAAAGGACGCCCCATGGGTACAGTCTACAACCTCAATCTCTTGACCCGCCACGCAGGCCGGTGCATGGGGACATCATGACACGGGGCGGCCGGGCAAGGTTGATTGCGGCTGCGGTCTTGCTTCTCGCCTCGTTCGAGGCCCCTGCGAGCGCTCAGCGCGACGGTGACGGGCTCTACGGACGCTGGGACCGTGGTCTCACGCTGGCTCTCGGCGCGGGTGGTGGGGCCACCTGGTTGAACGGAAAAGCGGATCCGAACGTGATCGGCGAAGCCCGTTTTCTCGTCGCGGATGCCGCGGGCCTCGCGCTCTCGGGCCGCTGGGGACCCGATTCCGGTCAACACTTGTTCCTCGGAGTCGACCTCCGACCACTCTTTCCGGCGCTCTTTTTTCTCTACAAACAGACGTGGAACGAGTTCGCGGATCTTCTCCTACAGTCGATCTTCTTCGAGATTGGGCCGGCATTTCTGCTCGACGGCAATCGTAGCGTTGGCCTCGGCGTCGGATTCGGGTTCGGATTGCCCCTCTATCGTCCACTCACCACGCTCAAGGGACTTTGGCTGCGCATCGCGACGCGTTACGTGAACGCAGACCCGGGATTTCGAAACACACAGCCGACGAGCGATCGGACGCAATGGACGCTGTATGCGACCTTTGTGGTCCGTCTTGGGTTCGCATCGAAGCTCAGCCGTTGGGAGCCTCCTCGATACCGTTCACGGTAGCTTGGACCCGCAGGGTACCGCGGGGTACAACGCGGCTGTGAGGCGCACGAAGATCGTCTGTACGCTCGGCCCGGCGAGCAACACGAAAGAAAAGATCGCCGAGCTGGTCGAGGCGGGGATGAGCTGCGCCCGATTGAATTTCTCACACGGGAACCATGAGACGCATGCCGCGGTCGCGAAGCTCGTCCGAGAGGCAGCACGGGATGCGCGGCGACCGATCGCGCTCTTGGCCGACCTACAGGGGCCGAAGATGCGAATCGGGAAGTTCGCCAGCGGGCCGATTGAGCTCGCGCGCGGCGACGCGTTCGCGCTCACGACCGACGACGTTCCAGGCAGCCAGGACATCGTGAGCGTGACCCACCCCACCCTCGCGATCGACCTCTCCCCCGGTAATGCGGTTGCCCTCGACGACGGCATGATTCGCCTTCGCGTACAGCGTATCGAAGGCAACACGGTGCACACCGTCGTCGAGGACGGCGGACCGCTATCGAACAACAAAGGTTTGAACCTTCCCGGGGTTGCGATCCAGGGCGCCTCGGTGACCGACAAAGACAAGGAAGACCTCGCCTTTGCCGTGTCTGAGCTCGACGCCGACTACGTTGCGCTTTCGTTCGTTCGTTCGGCCAACGACGTGCTCGAAGCCAAAGCCCTGGCCGGGGACGTACCGGTCATCGCGAAGATCGAGCGTCCGGAGGCCGTGGATCAGCTCGATGCGATCCTCGACGCGACGGACGGGATCATGATCGCGCGAGGGGACCTGGGCGTCGAGCTCGGCGCCGAGAAGGTGCCGCTCGTCCAGAAGCGCATCATTCGGGAAACGAACGCGCGCGGAAAGATCGTCATCACCGCGACGCAGATGCTCGACTCGATGATACGCAACCCGAGGCCGACGCGAGCGGAAGCAGCGGACGTCGCGAACGCCGTGATGGACGGGAGTGACGCGGTCATGCTCAGCGGAGAGACCGCCGCCGGTCGCTTTCCCAAGGAGTCGGTTTCGATGATGGCCGCCATCATCTCCGAGATTGAATCCGAGTACATCGACCACCTGTCACGGGAGTTCGGCGAGCTTCAGTACGTGGGCGACGAAGACTGGCCCTTTTCGAACGCGGCCGCCCGAGCGGCGGCGATTCTCACCAGCCACCTGCCGCTCAAAGCGGTGGTCGTGTTCACGGGGGACGGCCGCTCCGCGGGACTGTTGGCTGAACACAGACCCAAGGCGCCGATCGTGGCGGTCACCAAGAACGTCCGAGTGGCCCGGCGGCTCGCGCTCGAGTGGGGCGTCGTTCCCCGCGTGGAGGTTCCACCCGAGACGCTCGACGAAACCCTTCGCATCGCGACCTCGCTCCTCGTGCGCGAGGGCCTTGGAAAAAGCGGGGACGCGTTCGCGATGGTGCTCGGATGGCCCACATCCGGCCGCACGAACACGGTCAAGCTGCACCGCCTCTAGCCCGCATCGCCCGAATGGACTAGACCGCGCGCATCATGGAGCTGCCCTCGCACATCGGTCGTTATCGGATCGAAGCCCTGCTCGGCTCGGGCTCGATGGGCAACGTGTATCTCGCGCACGACGCGGAGCTCGGCCGGCCGGTCGCGGTCAAGACGCTTCGAGACGTCGTGCTCGACGAAGAGATGCGGCAGATCTTCCTCAGCCGGTTCCAGAACGAAGCCCGAGCCGCGGCGCTGCTCCACCACCCGAACATCGTCCAGATCTTCGACGTCGGCGACGACCCTCAGCTCGGTCCGTACCTCGTGTTCGAGTACGTCGAAGGGCACACCCTGAAGAAGCGGTTGAAGAAGGACGGGCCGCTCGAGAGAGAAGAGCTTCTCGATCTCGCTCAGCAGGTCGGCGACGCGCTGGCAACCGCGCACGTGGCCGGCGTCATTCACCGCGATCTGAAGCCGGAGAATCTGCTGATCACCGGGAACGGCCAGGTAAAGCTCGCGGACTTCGGCATCGCACGCGTCCCCAATGCAGACCTCACGAAAGAAGGGCAGTTTCTCGGAACCCCCTGCTACTCGGCGCCGGAGACCCTCCGTGGTGGTGAGTACAGCGAGCAGAGCGACCTGTTTTCGTTTGGCGCCGTTCTTTACGAAGCGGTGTCGGGAGAGCGGGCGTTCCCGGGCACCGAAGCGATGGCGGTTGCCCATTCCGTCATGAACCGCGAGCCCGTGCCGCCGAGCGAGGCGAACCGCGGCGCAGCGATCCCAACGGCCGTCGACGTCGCGATCATGCGCGCCCTTTCGAAGACGCCCGGCACTCGCTACGCAAGCGCGCGCACGCTGGTGAGTGCGCTCCGCGAAGCCTACGAGGGCCGGGCCCCGCGCTCCGCGAAACGTAAAGGGCGTGGGCGGCTCTGGCTCGTCGCCACTCTGGTGACTCTCGTCGCCGTTCTGATCGTTCTCGACCGTCGAGACTCCGCGCCTCCAACCAGCACCGACACCCCTCCTGAGCTCACGACGACTGCGCCGCCGCTTACCGACACGACGACGGAATCGGACTTGGACCGAGACCCTGGTCCAGATCCGGAGCCAGTAACTCAGCCGGGACCCGACCGCGAAGCGGAAGCGGTCATGTCCCCTCATGAGCGCGAGGAAGCCGCGAAAGACCAGCTCGCGCGAGCGCGCGCTGCCATTCAAGACGGTGACATGACGGCGGCGTCGAACGCGCTAGACGCGGCCTCCGAGCTCGACCCGTCCAACCCGGACATCGACGCGCTCCGGGCCGAGGTTGCCGACGCGTCAGGCGAAGATGGCTAGAGTTGGTTGGCGTCGTCGCGGACTGGCTTCCATCGGCAGTCCTGGCCGCCACCCTCGGCGGCGTTGCACTTGTACATGTAGGTCAGGGTCCTCCCGCATCCGCTAACGCGCTTGACCATCGGCGAGTCGTCGACGAACTCGATCTGAGCCGCATTGCACTCGAGGTCGACCGAGGCAGCGTTTCGGATCTCCTGCGTCGCGGCGGACTCGTGACCACAGGCGGCAACGCAGGCAAGAACGAGCAGATGAAAGAAGCGAGTGGTGACGTGCGGCATCAAATCCCCTGAGCGCGGAGCATAGCGCATGAACCCGATCCGTGCGCCTAGAGCGAGATCCCGAGCCGTTGGAAGTCCTCTTCTGCCTGTTCGGCCCAACCGCGATTGGCTTTCGGGCTCGCCGGGCTCGGGTGAAGGACCGTTCCGATCGCGCCGGCCTCCTCTCCGAGCGCCGCGGTCGCACGCTTCGTCGCCCACACCCCCACGCCGACGACGTGAGAGGGCGAAAGAAGGGCGATCGCGTCGCGGAGCGCCCGGTCGCACGGGGCCATCAGTGCTTCCCGCTCCTCGGCAGGCAGCTTGTCCGGGGTGCGATTTCGGCCCGAGCTCTCCAGAAAGACGAGTGGGCAGTAGTTGAGTACGAAGAAGCGCTCGAAGAACGACTGGGGTTCGCCGAAGCGGTCCTTCGCCCAACCCCAGAGTCGGGACCCGCTGACCTCGGACCGCTCGCACTCAAAGCCCGTCACCGGTCGCTTCGGGTGTGCGTTCGGCACTGAATCGACCTTGGCTTCGATGCCCATCCAGTCTCGTACGAAACCGACGTCACCGAAGGGAACCCCGGTTTGCGCCATGCCGAAAGGTCCCGGGTTCATGCCGACGAGAACGACCTCCTTCGTTCCTGAACCGAACCGCCCGAGGTACGCCTCGTGCGCTCGTCGGGCGTACCGAAGCGGGTTGTACACGTGGGTCACCGGCTCGGCGAAATCGAGTGCGTCGACCGCACGGCAGAGCCGGCGAGACACTTTGACTAGATCGCCCATCGAACGTCAGCAGAGGTATCGCTCACCGCCATCGCAGAGGATGGTCACCACGCGTTGCCCCGGCTTCATACCCTTTGCGACCTCGAGCGCCGCGTGAACGTTCGCTCCAGCGGAAGGGCCAAGCAGGAGTCCCTCTTCGCGCGCGAGCCGCTTGGTCATGCGTTCGGCGGCGAGATCGGTGACGGTGATGATGTCGTCGATGAGATCGGTGTCGAGCACGTCCGGTACGAAGCCGGCGCCAAGCCCCTGGATCCCGTGAAGCCCCGGCTTGCCTCCACTCAGCACGGCGCTTGCACGCGGCTCGACGGCATACAGCCGAATGTCCGGGTTTCTCTCGCGAAATACGCGCCCCACACCGGTCAGCGTGCCGCCGGTGCCCACGCCGGCCACGAACGCGTCGACCTCGCCTCCGGTCGCATCCCAGATTTCCTCGGCCGTGGTTTGCTCGTGGACGAGCGGGTTGGCGGGGTTTTCGAACTGGCCGCACATCATCGCGCCCGGGGTGGTGTTCAGAATCCGTTCGGCCTGTTCGACCGCCCCTGCCATGCCGTCTTCGGCGCCCGTGAGAACGACCTCTGCGCCGTACGCTTTCAGCAGGTGACGCCGGGCGATGCTCATGTCCTCGGGCATGACGATGACGCAGCGGTATCCACGAACCGCGGCGATCATGGCCAGGCTGATGCCGGTGTTCCCGCTCGTCGCCTCGACGATGGTCGAGCCCTCCTTCAGCTGGCCCGACTTTTCGGCGGCGAGCACCATCGAAAGGGCCGGGCGGTCCTTCACGGAGCCCGCAACGTTGCTGGACTCGAGCTTTCCGCAGACTTCAGCGCCGTCCTTTCCGCTGATTCGCGAGAGCCGCACCAAAGGCGTGTGGCCGATCAGATCCATCGCGCCGTCATAGATTCGGTCGGTCATGTGGCGGCTAGCATACCAGGGCGCGACTAGATGTCACCGCCGGAACGCGAGGATTCCTCGGACTCGTACGCCTGTACGATGCGCTGGACGAGTGGATGGCGAACCACGTCGGTGTGGGAGAAATAGATGAAGTCGATGCCATCGACGTTTCGGAGAATGCGCTCGGCGTGTCGCAAACCGCTTCGCGCGCCCCCGGGAAGGTCGACCTGGGTGACGTCGCCGGTGATCACCGTCTTCGAATCGAATCCGAGGCGAGTGAGAAACATCTTCATCTGCTCCGCCGTCGTGTTCTGCGCTTCGTCCAGGATGACGAAGCTGTCGTTCAAGGTCCTGCCGCGCATGAATGCGAGCGGAGCGACCTCGATGGTGCCTCGTTCGATGAGCGCGGTGATGCGACTTGGCTCCATCATGTCGTGGAGCGCGTCGTAGAGCGGTCGGAGGTAGGGGTTGATCTTCTCGGCAAGGTCGCCGGGCAGGAAGCCAAGTCGCTCGCCGGCCTCGACCGCAGGGCGCGTGAGAATGATGCGCTTGACCTGTCGTTCCTGCAGGGCGCGCACCGCCATGGCCATCGCCAAATACGTCTTGCCGGTGCCGGCGGGGCCGATTCCGAAGACGATGTCGTACGTGCGGATCGCTTGGATGTACCGCTGCTGTGTGACGCCCTTCGGGGAAACGATGCGGCGGCTCGACGTCGTAAGGACGACGTCGTCGAGCAGCGAGCGAAGTCGCATCTCTGGATGCTCTTGCAGCGTGCGAGCGGCGCGCGCCATCTCGACCGGTGAGAGCTCACGATGCTGAAGCGCGTCGATGAGCTCGTGGAGAACCCGCTCCACCAACTCGACGTCCCGATTGGGGCCCTGTACGTGAATCGTCGAGCCGCGAAGACCCATCGAGACCCCGAGCTCGCCCTCGAGGACGCGAAGGTTCGAGCCGCCCGGCCCCGTGAGCTTCAAGAGGAGCGTCGGATCGGCGACTTCGATGTCAGCGGAGATGGTGGCTTCTGCAGAGCCGCTTCGGGCGGTGGGTTCGATGAAGAGAGCTTAGCGTCTTCACGGTGTGACCGCGAGTCGGGCGTCAACGCCAAACGAGCGCGTCGTCGCCACGCTCGACGGCGGTTTCCATGCGCTCGTGGGCAGAGAGAAGCAGCGACCTCGTCGTATCGCCGTCGAGAGGATAGGAGGCGAGACCGACCGCGGCGTGAAGAAAACTGAGCTCCTCCGAGTCGCGTTGCCTCTGCGCCGCGAGCTCGTCCTGAAGCCGCCGAACCACTTCGACCACCGCTCGTGCGCTCGACCCATCAAAGCCGACGACGAACGTGTCGTCGTCCCAGCGCCCCCGAACGTCCTCGCGACGGAACCTGCCGTAAAGAAGGTTGCCGAGGTGGTTTCGAAGGCGTCGCCTTTCGAAGTGGTCGAGCTCGTCGAGCCCGGTGACGCGAATCAGACCGATCGAGTACGTATGACCGTGCCTCTGCGCGAACGACAGCCCCGACTCCAGCGCGGTGACTGTCACCGGACGGCCGAGAAGACCAGTCTGCACGCAGCGAAGCTTCTGCGACCTCAGGCGTGCGACCCGCGCTGCTTCCCGATGAAGGTGCGCCAGCCAGCCGCGATGCGGATTGAGGGCCTCGGTGATCGCGGCCTCGGAAGCAAGAGGCGAATCGTCGAAGCACAACACCGAGCATTCGCTGTCCCACGCGGACATCCGGATGATCGCAGGCACCTGCTTTGCCGTCACCCCGGAACCAAGAAGAATCACGTCCGGACACTGAACGTCGACCTCACGGATAAGCTCTTCGAGGCTTAGGAACAGAAGGCACGGGATACCTGCGTCTTCGATCGCGGACGCCGCCTCGGCGTCGCGCAAGACGGCGACGCGCGGCCTCGGCTGCAGGGCGCGCTCCACGGCGACGGCAAGCGCGTGGTGCAAGCGAACCAAGTCGACCGGATGAGGCAGAAAGATGTCGATGCCGAGCTGCGCCGCAAGCGCACGCGTATGCGGATCGTCGTCGACCGAAAGCAGGATGAGTGGTGTCTCGGCGCATCCGAAGAGGCTCCGGAACATTTGTACGAAGCGCGGCAGGGACTCTCGGTCATGGAGGGGCCAGCCGATGAGGACCGCCGTCGGAGCATCGCGGCCGGCCACTCGCAGCGCCTCGCTCACGGTACCCGTCGGCTTCAGGTGCACGAGGAACTCGTCGAACGCAGAGCGGAGGTACGCGATCATCGCCGGGTCGTCTTCGAGGACGAGGAGCGTCGGCACGAACTCGTCGGGAACCGGACGATCGAGGAAGAAGCTCGCAGCCGGTGTGACCGACGGCGTGGCCGCAGCCGCCGGCTGGCTTTGGGGTCGGCCCGCGGCCTGGGCGGCGCGCGATCGAACCTCGTCGATCGACTCGAACATCGTCGACCAGTCGAGTCTACCCGAGCTTTGGAGCTGGCGAAGCTGGGACTCGATCCGGCGTGCAGCGTCTGAGATCTCCGAAAAGCCGTGGGTTTCTGCACCGCCGTGGAGATCGTGCGCCTGCCGGAGTGCTTCGGCGACAACGCTGGTTCGCTCGCCTTCGGCGTGCACGCGGCGAATCGCGCCCGTGAGGTTGTCGGCCGCGATCGGCAGAAGACTGACGTACGAGGTCTTGGCTTTGACGGGATCCACGCCCGGCTCCGAGCCCTCTTCCGGGTAGAGCACCTTGTCCTCCTGATCGTCGACCGGAAGATTGGCCCCGGGCGTTAGGCTCATCGGCGCAGAGACCGCACTCGCCACTTCGCGTGCAAACCGATCGACCGCGATGGGCTTGTGAAACACTTTGAAAACGCCGAGGTTGCCCGTCAGGTGCTTGAATGTCGTGAGGTCGCGGTAGAACGCCGAGACGAAAATGATCGGGGTGCGATATCCGTCAGCGCGCAGCTCCTCGATCCAGGCAATGCCGTTGGTGTCGGGAAGGAGCCCATCGACGACGAGCAGTGAGGGCTCCTCCTCGCCGATGAGTGCGCGCGCAATACTTCCCTTGGTCGCGCTGAGCACGCGAAGGCCGAACGCCTCGAGCGCGGGTGTGACACTCGTGCGGAACTGAGTGTCATCATCGAGCAGCAGGATGGTCGGGGTCACGCGGTCGTTATTGTGGCATCGTTTCGACGCGTCACAAAACGATGCGCGGGCCGGCTAGGACGCCTGACGGACCCCGGAGCCAGACTCGTCGAGGTACGCACGCGCCACCGGATGATCGGCGTGCTCGGCGACCACCGCCCGGAGATGCTGAACACCTTGCGCCCTGTCGCCGGTCTCGATTTCCATCACGCCGAGGAGGGCACGCGCGTCGTGGTGACCTGGGTCGAGCTGAAGGATGAGCGTGAGCTCCTCCCGCGCGCCTCTCGCGTTGCCGCGGTTACGAAGGAGCTTGGCCAGCTCGAGTCGAATGTCGTGAAAGGTCGGACACAGGCGAAGCGCGCGACCGTACTCGTGCATGGCGTCTTCGGGGCGGTCGAGATCGAGGTACGCCCGCGCGAGCGACAGGTGAAGGTTCGCGACCTTGCCGCGACGGTACGCGTCGTTCGAGGAGTCCGTTTGCCGCTGCGCACGCTTCAACGTGGAGATTCCGGAGCCGTACTCACCGAGTTCGTTGCAGGTCACCGTCAGGTTGAGCGCCGCTTCGAGATAGCCGCCATTGACCTCGAGCGCCTTCTGGAAACACCAACGCGCCTCGCTCAGGCGGCCGCCGAGGTGGTAGATCACACCGAGTCGGTTGAGCACGTCCGGATAGCGAAGCCCCTGCTGAACCAGCTTCTCGTAATACGGTTGCGCGAGCGGATACTCCGCGCGGTCATAGTGTTCGTTCGCCGCTTCGAGGAGTTGTTGAGCCCAGGGAGCCATGCCGCGAAGGTAGCGATCGGGTGGAACGCTGGCCAGAAATCCGCGGAGTCAGGTGAGGTCTTTGAGCCGGCCCTCGGCCCTCTTCGCTTCCGCGCTGTCGGGGTAGCGCTGTACGAGCTCGGTCCAGGTGCCCTTGGCCGCTTCCAACTGCTCGGTCTCCATATAGACGTGTCCGAGCAGCAGTAGGGCCTCCGGTTCGACGCCGCTACCGGGGTACGCCGCGAGGAGACCGCGGAGTCGGGAGATGACGCCTCGGTACGCATCGCGCTTCAGGTAGAAGCGTGCGACGTAGAGCTCGTGCGCCGCCAGAAGACTCATGCACTCGGCCATGAGCTTGTTCGCATCTGGGACGCGCTGATCGTTCGGGTAGTCGACGACGAATCGACGGAGCTGGATGAGCGCGTCGCGCGCGGCGGTCTGATCGCGCTCGTGCGAGGGCGGCGTCATGAACCAACCGCCCGGAACCTGGTTGTAATAGGCTTCGGCGATGCGAAAGCGTGCGTACGGCACTTCCCGATGCGACGGGCGAATTCGCACGAACTGGCGATAGGTCTGGATGGCCTCGGGATACGCCTCGTTTTTGAACTGACAGTCGCCGATCCGAAGCTCTGACAGCGCGGCGAAGCGACTGTACGGGAACTCGCGACGAATCTCTCGGAACGTCGGCTCGGCGTTCAGGCAGTCACCCTGACGGAAGCTGAGGAGCGCACGTTCGTACGCGGTTCGAGCGTCGTC
Organism: uncultured Myxococcales bacterium; assembly: GCA_965601515.1. Lineage (GTDB taxonomy): Bacteria > Myxococcota_A > Polyangia > Polyangiales > Houyiibacteriaceae > SG8-38. The sequence goes on from CBFCWN010000019.1 coordinate 42,271, forward strand.
GTCGGCCTTCAAGAGGCTTTTTCCGGACTTGCCGGTGCCCGAGCTTCCGCCACACGCCATCGCGAGGGCGACGAGCACCAACAGAACCGAGCGACGAAGAGTCACGCCCATCGCCTCGAGAGTTAGCAATTCGGTGCGGCCGGAACAAGCCGACCGCAGGGGCGCGAATCAGGCGCTTGCGATCTGGCTGTCGATGACCCGCGCAGGGTCGATTCCGAGCGATGCAAGCGCGGCTTTCCATCGCTGGTCGATCGGGGTCTCGAAAATCAGGCTGTAGTCGAGGTCAACCGGAATCCACGAGCCGCTCTTCATTTCCTCTTCGAGCTGGCCCGCCCCCCAGCCGGAGTAGCCGAGCATCATGGCGCACGTCTCGGGCCCGTCGCCTCGCGCGATCCGCTCGAGTAGCTCGATCGACGCGCTGCACGAGATGCGTTCTCCGACGGCGATGGTCTTCCCCGAAGACGGCTGAGGCACTCCGAGCGTGTCGTAGAGGATCCAGCCTGATTCGGGTGACACGGGACCGCCGAGCAGGACCGGCGCGTGAACCGAGTCCGCTGCTTCGCCCGTCACGCCGACTTCACTGAACACGTCGGTCAGCTCGAGATCGGTCGTTCGGTTGATGACGAACCCGAAAGAGCCTTCGTCACCGTGATCGATCAGGAGTACCAACGTATGATTGAAAAACGGGCACTGCATCGACGGTGCCGCGACGAGGAACCCAGGTGCGAGTGATTCCGCCACGAGACGAGACTGCCATCAAAGCTGAATGCCTGCGAGCCGAAAATGTGGAGTCTTCTAAGTGAGCAAAGTTCGTGCGGTTTTGAGGACGGGTGCGTTCATGGGGTTGTCGGCCGCGACGCTTGCCGCCTACGAAGCCCACGCGGCGTTGTCCACGACGGACGATCGACCTGAGCTGATGGCGAGCTACCGGAACCGCTTCACCGACGGCGTGCTTCGTCTGTTTGGCACCGAGCTTCACGTGCGAGGCAACACGCGGTTCGACGATGGCGCGCTCGTCGTGGCGAATCATCAGAGCGCGCTCGACATCGGCGTGATGCTGTCGGTGTTTCGTGGTCTCTTGGTGAGTCGCCACGACGTCGCCGAGTGGCCGCTTCTCGGTCGCATGGCAAAGCACGGCAACACGATCTTCGTGGATCGCGACGACCGTCGGAGCGGTGCAGCCGCCCTTCGCGAGATCCGTCGGCGGGTGAAGGAACGAAAGGTGGTCGTCGCGTTTCCCGAAGGAGGAACGTTCCCCGGGGACGACGTCCACGAGTTTCACCCTGGCACGTTCGCGGCGGTCGGCTCGATCGACGTGCCGATCGTTCCGGTCGGACTCGCGTACGAGCCCGCGGTCCCCTACGCGAAGGAGTCGTTCGCGCAGCACATGTCGAAGGTGGCCGCGCGCGCCGAGACCCGGATCGCAGTCGAGATTGGAGAGCCGCTTCCGAAGGGGCTGGACGCGCGGGCCTCGGCGGCGGCAGCGCGGTCCGAAGTCGAGGCGCTCGTGCTGCGCGCTCGAACGGCTCTCAACGCTCGAGAGCGCTGAATTCGGGCTCAACCGGGGGTTTCGTGCCGGCTTTTGGTCGGGCCGGCGACTCCCAGCTACGATCTGCGCGCCGATGGTGCGCCTCATCTCCCGATCGAACCCCCCGTCCGAGCTGCCGAAGGGCGACCTCTGGGAGGTGCTGCCGAGCGCACTTTGGGAGCTCGACTTCTCGAGAACTCTCGAATGGATCGAGGAGCAGGAATGCGAGAGCGCCGATGAGTTCAAGCGAGTCGTACGAAAAGATCCCGACGCGCTCGCCAAGTGCCTGGACCGCCTGAGGGTGCTGCGGACGAGCGCTGGCGCGGCCGCCCTCGTGGGGGCTTCCAGCCTCGAAGAGTGCGTGCGTCGTTCGTCGGAGCTTCTCACCGCGGAGTCCAAAGCCGATTTTCTTCGGGTGCTGATGGCTGCCTTTCGAAACGAGCGCGACGTTCATCTCGAGACGGCGATGATGACCTGCGGCCGCGAGCCGATCGACGTTCGAGTCCACTGGCGCTTCTTGCCAAACGCCGACGGGCGCTTCGATCGCGCCGTCGTTTCCGTCGTCGACATGACCGGAGAGCGCGAGCTGCAGCAGCGCTTGCTTCTGGCGGAGCGCATGAGCGCGATCGGGACTCTAACCGCAAGCCTGATTCACGAAATCAAGAACCCGCTGACCTTCGTCTGGAATCACCTTCGCTCGCTCCGGAAAAACTCCGCCGCTCTTCCGCCCGAGACCGCAGAGCTCATCGGTGAGGCTTATGAGGGAGCCGAGCGCATTCGCATCATCACGAACGAGATCAACGTTCTGTCTCACGGCGGTGAAGCGGGCGAGGTCGAAACGGTCAACCTCAAGCAGGTCCTCGACTCGTCGATTCGCATCGCCGACCCGGAGATTCAGCATCGCGCCAGCGTGGTTCGAGAGTACGAAGACGGGCATCTCTACGTGCGCGGATCGCAGACGCGCGTCGGTCAGGTCTTCCTGAACCTCATCGTCAACGCGGCGCAGGCGATCGAACCGGGAGACCGGACACAAAACACGATCACCGTGCGCGCGCGAAGCGTCGACAAGCACCGGCTTTGCATCGAGGTGCAGGACACGGGGCCGGGGATCTCGCCGCAGATGCTGCGTCGCATCTTCGACCCGTTCGTGACGACCAAGCCGGCGGGGCGTGGAACGGGGCTTGGGCTCTCGATTTGCCGGCGCATCGTCCACTCGCTCGAAGGCACGATCGAGATTCAAAGCCATCCGGGGCAAGGGACGGTCGCGCGCGTGGTGCTCCCGAAGGCTCCCCGTGCTCTCAGACCGCTCACGGTACCGCCGCCGTCGATGAGCGCGATTCGACGAGCCGTTGGGGGTAAGCTCTCGGTGCTGGTCGTTGACGACGAGCCGGTGATCGCGCGCTTGATCGAAAAGGCGCTCGTCGATCACGACGTGATGACCGCGGCCGACGGACGCGAAGCCGTGGCACTCATGGGTGAGCACGCGTTCGACGTGATTCTGTGTGACCTGATCATGCCGGAGATGACCGGTATGGACGTGTACCGCGCCGCGCTCCAGCGTTCGACCCCGGTGCACGAACGGATCGTCTTCATGACCGGCGGTGCGTTCACGCAGCGAGCGCGCGACTTCCTCGAGAGCGTTCCGAACCTTCGTATCGAGAAGCCGTTCGAGCTCGGGCACCTCGAGCGGACGATTTACGAAGCCGCCGACCTCGTCGACCCACAGTGATGGGTCGCCCGCGCATGATCGTGATCGGGCTCGACTGCGCGCCTCCGGAGCTCGTGTTCGATCGCTATCGGGCGTCGATGCCGCACGTTAGCGCGATGATGGATCGTGGAACGTGGGGACCGCTTCGCAGCTCGGAGCCGCCGATCACGGTACCCGCCTGGACGTGCATGGTATCCGGTCGGGACGCGGGCGAGCTCGGACTCTACGGGTTTCGAAATCGCGTGCCGGACACGACCGAGCTGCGACTCGCAACGGGAAAAGACGTGCGGGTCAAACGAGTCTGGGATTGGCTCGGGGAACAGGGCTTTCGGGTGGCGCCGCTTTTCGTGCCGCTGACCTCGCCACCGAGCCCTGTACGCGGCCACATGGTGTCGGGTTTCATGCATCCGGGGGGAGACGCACCTTACTGTTTTCCGCGGAGTCTCGAGAGCGAGATCGAATCGCGGTTCGGACCCTACCTCGCCGACGTGGACGATTTCCGTTCGGACGACCTCGATCGAATCTATCGAGATATCGTTGCGATGACGCGGCAGCACTTCGCGATTGCCAAGTGGGTCTGGGAAGAGAAGGACCCAGATTTCTTGATGATGGTCGAGATCGGTGTGGACCGGTTTCACCATGCGTTTTGGCGTCACATCGACCCGAAACACCCACGCCACGAGCCGGGCAATGCGCACGAAGAGCTCGGTCGCGAGTACTACGCGCTTCTCGACGAGCAGATCGGAGAGCTCACTCGGCATGCCGACGACGAGACCGCCATCGTGATCGTGAGCGACCACGGCGCGCGCGCGATGCGGGGGGGCTTCTGCATCAACGAATGGCTGATCCGCGAAGGTTGGCTCGCGCTCGAGTCGTCGCCGAACGAGACGACGCCGCTCAGCGGCACGCGCATCGACTGGAGTCGAACTCGGGCATGGGCGGAAGGCGGTTATTACGCCCGCGTCTTCCTCAACGTCGAAGGTCGTGAGCCGAACGGCATCGTCCCCGTCACCGACATGCGCACGACACGAGAGACGCTTCGACGAATGCTCTCCAACGTGCGTGACGACGAAGACCAACCGATCGACGCGCTGGTTCGAGTCCCGGAGGAGACCTACCGCCAGGTGCGAGGCTTCCCGCCCGACCTGATGGTCTACTTCGACGACCTCGCCCTACGCGCGATCGGCTCCGTCGGCACCGGCGCTCTCGTCGTCGAGCACAACGACACGGGCCCCGACACGTGCAACCACGCCTGGAACGGCATCTACCTCCAAACGGGCCCGCGCCCCCTCCCCCAACCCGCCACCCTGACCGACGTCCCCACCACCCTCCTCACCCACTTCACCTAGGGACACGCGGGGTACCCAGAACCCAAGCAATCTCCACCCCTTACAAACCCACCCGCGCAATTCGCGAAACGCAGAACGTGCGCGACACCCCCACACGCGATCCGCCCCCCTTTCCAATAAGCCGCACGGCCTGCCAAAACCCCAAGGGTTTTCGCAAATCGCGCGGGTCGATCGGTAATCCATTGAAATTGCACGTGTTCTGGGTACCCCGCGTGTCCCCAGTTCCCAAC
>CBFCWN010000020.1:0-45593 GCA_965601515.1 uncultured Myxococcales bacterium
ACAATCTCAACCCCTTACCAACCAACCCGCGCGATTCGCCGATTTCGCGGGCTTTTCAAGAGGCCGCACGGCCAGTGAAAAACCCTTGGAAAGACGCAAAACGCGCGGGTTGGTTGGTAAGGGTCCGGAAGTGTTGGGGGTTTGGGGGGGCTGCGTGTCCCCTAGGGTTTGAAGAGGCCTTTGCCGGTGATGAGGGGGAGGTCGAGGGCTGACAGGAGGCCGGGGGCGGATTCGACAACCGCCGGGATGGCGTTGACCAGGCGGGTCGCGGTGAGGAGTACGCCGCCCACGGCGTGGTCGCCGTTCTCGTCTTGGAACTCGTATTCGAGCTGCATGCTCGGGACGCCTTCGATGAGGACGCGGTACGACCCGTTGCTCTTGGGCCAGTCCGGAGCGAGGTCGTCGTCCAGCCGAGTGACGTGCTCGACGACGAGAGCCTTGTGACCGTCGACGATGCCTTGAATCTCGAAGCGCAGCGCGGCCGTCGTGCCCTCCTCGATCGTGTAGGGCCCGATCTGGAGCTGCTTGGTCGCGGGCAGGCGCTCATGCACCTCTCGAAGCTCTTGAATCTCTACGCCGAGACCCTCGGCAAGCAGTCGAATCGTTCCGCCCCACGCAAACCCGAGCATCCCCGGCATCAGCAGCACCGGCGTGTGATCGAGCGGCTTTCCAAAGCCCATGATGTCGACGATCGTCTCCGGCTGATTGTACGTGGCGTAGTTGATGATCTCGAGGATGCGAATCTCGCTCCAGTGCTCGCAAAGACCCGACAGCACGAGCGGGAGCGTGTCGTTCGCAAACCCAGGATCGATGCCGTTCGTGAGGAACGATGTGCCACCGGCTTCGCACGCGTCGGTCAGCTGCTTCGTGAACATGTCGTTCAACGTGGTCGGGTGAACGAGGCCGACCATCGAGCACGACACGACGTTCTTCCCGGATGCGAGTATCTTCGCCATGTCCTCGACCGCTTCGCCCGGTCGCATTCCCGCATCCGCCGTGTAGCAAACGCAGTCGGCGTCCATCGCGAGCAGCGCGTCCATGTCGCGCGTCGCTTTCACACCAACCGGATCGATCCCGGCAAGCTCGCCCGCGTCCTTACCCTCTTTGGCTTCACTGCTGACGAAAAGACCGACCAACTCGAGCTCCGGATGGCCGACGATGGAACGCACTGCGTACCGGCCAACGTTTCCCGTGCTCCACTGAATGACTTTGAGTGCCATGGCGCCCGACTCTAATGCTTTGTGCCGTCGCTGACAGCCCCTTGGGTTGCAAAAAGTGAAACATGTTTCAGTCTAGGACGCCGTGAATCGCCAGGTTTTGTTGAAGCAGCGCCCCGTCGGCACGCCCTCGGCCTCGGATTTCGAGACGGCCGAGGCGCCGATCGGCGAGCCAGGCCCGGGCGAAGTGCTTCTGAAGAACCTGTACCTGTCGATCGACCCGGCAATTCGCGGCTGGATGAGCGACGCAAAGTCGTACCTACCCCCGATCGAGCTCGGCGCCCCCGTTCGAAGCGGAACGCTCTCTCAAATCGTGGAGTCGAACGCCGAGCATTGGCCCGTCGGACAAATCGTGCAGGCTCTCGCAGCGTGGGAGTCGTACAGCGTCGTTCCGGCCGCCAACCTTCATGGTCGCGTGAAGCCCGTGGAAGGCGTACCGCTGCAGTCGATGCTGAGCGTGCTCGGCGGCACGGGGCTGACCGCCTACTTCGGTCTCCTGGAAGTCGGTCGTCCGAAAGAAGGCGAGACGGTGCTGGTCTCCGCGGCCGCAGGCGGCGTCGGCTCGATCGTGGGACAGCTGGCGCGCATCCACAGCTGCCGTGCCGTGGGTCTGACGGGCAGCGACGAGAAGTGCGCCTGGCTCACAGAGGAGCTCGGGTACGATGCGGCGATCAACTACCGAACGACCAACCTCAGGGTTGCGCTGAAAGAAGCGTGCCCCCAGGGAATCGATGTGTTCTTCGACAGCGTCGGCGGCGACATCCTCAACACCGCTTTGACGCGGATCAACCGACACGGTCGAATCGCACTCTGTGGCGCCATTTCACAAATCAACGCGACCGAGCTTCCTCCCGGGCCGAGCAACTACCTCCAGCTCCTCGCCAAGAGCGCTCGAATGGAAGGCTTCACGACCTTCGATTTCGCGAGCCGCTTCGACCAGGCTCGGACAGACCTCGCCACCTGGATCCGTGAGGGCAAGCTCCGCTACCGTGATGAGATCGTCGAGGGACTCGACCAGGCCCCGGCACACTTGCTCCGACTCTTCAGCGGCGAACATCGTGGAAAACTCATGGTCAAACTGGCCAACCCCGAGGTGTAGTAATGACAGGGATTTGTGAAGGACGCGTGGCAATCGTAACGGGCGCAGGCCGCGGCATCGGGCGCGCGCATGCACTCGAGCTCGCCAGGCAGAGCGCAAAGGTGGTCGTGAACGACCTGGGCGTCAGCAACAGCGGCGAAGGCGGAGGCCAGGGCCCCGCAGACGAAGTGGTGGAAGAGATTCGTGCGATGGGCGGTGAAGCCGTCGCCAACGGGGCCGACGTCGCGGACTGGGACCAGACCGAAGGACTCGTCCGCCAGGCCATCGACGAGTTCGGGCGCCTCGACATCGTCGTCAACAACGCCGGTTTCGTTCGAGACCGCATGTTCGTCAGCTGTAGCGAGGAAGAGTGGGACGCGGTGATTCGCGTCCACCTCAAGGGCCACTTCTGCGTCTCCCGCCACGCCGCCGCCTACTGGCGCGGTCAGGTCAAGGCGGGCGAGCAGGTCGACGCGCGCATCATCAACACGAGCTCCGGCGCTGGCGTGCTCGGAAGCGTTGGCCAGTCCAGCTACTCCGCCGCGAAGGCGGGCATTGCCACCCTCACCCTGGTCCAAGCCGCCGAGCTCGGTCGCTATGGAATCACCGCCAATGCGATCTGCCCGATCGCACGCACGCGCATGACCGAAGGCGCATTCGGCGACACGATGGCGGCACCGGAGCAAGGCTTCGACGAAAACGACCCCGCCAACGTGTCTCCATTCATCGCGTGGCTCGCAAGCCGCCAATCGGCCGGCGTCACCGGCCGCGTTTGGGAAGTCTTCGGAGGGACCATCACGGTGTTCGACGGGTATCGCCGCGAGCAGTCGGTCGACATCGGAAAGCGCTGGGACGCGTCGGAGATCGGTCCTGCGGTCGAAGACCTACTCAAAAATGCCCAGCCGCTGGTCAAGGTGTACGGCACGTGAGCATCTCGCTCGATCTCAGCGGACGCGTTGCCCTGATTACCGGGGGTAGCCGTGGCATTGGCCGCGGCATCGCCGAGGGGTTCCTGCAGGCGGGCGCCGACGTCGCGATCTGCGGACGCAAGGAACCCGAAGAGCTCCCTGTCCACGATGGCACACCCGCGGTCTTTTTCGGTGCAGACGTCCGCGATCCCGAGCAGGTCGAGGCGATGGTGGATGCGGTGGCAGAGCGATTCGAGCGGCTCGACGTCCTCGTGAACAACGCGGGGGGCGCCCCCTTCGCCGAAGCGGCCACGGCCTCGCCGCGCTTCTCGGAGAAGGTCATCCAACTCAACCTCATCGCGGCGCTCCACTGCTCGCAGCAAGCGAACCGCATCATGCAGGGCCAGGCGAGCGGAGGCTCGATCGTCAACATCGCTAGCGTCTCCGGCGTTCGCCCCTCCCCCGGCACCGCCGCGTATGGGGCCGCCAAAGCGGGACTCATCAACCTCACTGGCACACTTGCGATCGAGTGGGCGCCCAAGGTCCGGGTCAACGCGATTTCCGGAGGCCTCATTCAAACCGAACAGGCTCACCTTCACTACGGGGACGACGAAGGCATTCGTCGCGTGGCGGATACCGTGCCCCTCAAACGTCTCGGGACGCCGTCGGACGTCGCGGGCGCTTGCCTCTTCTTTGCATCTCCGCTCGCGTCCTACGTCAGCGGCGCAAACCTGTTGCTCCACGGCGGAGGCGAGACCCCCGCGTTTCTGTCCGCAGCGACCGTGAATCGAGGAGAGTGAACGAATGGAGTTTACGTTCTCAGAAGATCAACAGGAGCTCCGCCGTTCGGCGCGACGCTTTCTGGAGGTCGAATCGTCTGAGGAACGCGTGCGCGCGGCGATGGCCAGCGAGCGAGGCTACGACCCCGCCGTGTGGCAGAAGCTTTCGGAAGACCTGGCCTGGACGGCGCTGACCATCCCCGAAAGCTACGGCGGACTCGGGCTCAGCTATCTCGACCTTCACCCCTTGATGGAGGAGATGGGGCGCACCCTTCTCTGCTCGCCATTCTTCTCCACCGTCTGCCTCGGTGCGAACGCACTGCTCTTGGGCGCGTCCGAAAAGATGAAACAGGCACAGCTCCCAGCCATCGCTGCGGGCGAACGTACGGCGACGCTGGCGTACGACGAGAAAAACCGCCTACACGGCCCCGACGCGATTCAAGCGACGTATCGCAAGTCTGGGAGCGAGTACATCCTCCGCGGAGCCAAGCACTACGTCGTCGACGGCGATACGGCGGACCTGCTGATCGTCGCCGCCCGCGCCGAGAAGAGCAATGGCGCCGAAGGCGTAAGCCTGTTCGCCATCCCAGGTGGCGCCGACGGCCTCCATCGTACCTGGACCCCCACGATGGATCAGACGCGACGCCTTGCGACGGTCGAGCTTCGTGGCGTGGCCGTTCCGCCACCGGCACTCGTCGGAGAGGAGTCAAGGGGCTGGGAAACCTGCGAGCGTACGCTCGACCTCGCCCGCATCGCGCTCGCTGCAGAGCAGGTAGGTGCGGCAGACATGTGCCTCGACATGTCGGTCGAGTACGCGAAGGTGCGAAAGCAGTTCGGTCGCGCCATCGGCTCGTTCCAGGCGATCAAGCACAAGTGCGCGGACATGCTGACCTCGATCGAGTCCGCGCGGTCTGCCGCTTTCTACGCGAGCGCGTTGGCCGCCGAGGGCGAGACCGACCTCCGTGAAGCCGCTTCGAGCGCGAAGGCGATGTGCTCAGACACGCTCTTCAACTGCGCAGCGGAGAACATCCAGATTCACGGCGGCATTGGTTTCACTTGGGAACACGCGGCGCACCTCTACTTCAAGCGCGCAAAGGCAAGCGAGGTGCTGCTTGGCGACCCGCCCTTCCATCGCGAGCGAGTCGCACAACAGATGGGGTTGTAATGGAGCTTCAGCTAACCAAGGAAGAAGAAGCGTTCCGAAAGGAAGCCCGAGTGTGGCTCGAGGAGCAGCTCAACGGCCCGTTCGCACACGTACGAGGCCGGGGACTTTCGGGCGACCAAGAATCGTTCGTGGAAGAGCGCATCGAGTTCGGCAAAGCGATGGGCGCCGCCGGCTGGAACTGCATCGGATGGCCAAAGGAGTTCGGCGGTCGTGCCGCGAGCATCAAGGAAGAGGCGATCTTCAACGAAGAGTACGTCCGTGCCAATGGCCCAGGGAACGTCGGACACATCGGAGAGACGCTTCTCGGACCCACGCTGATCCACTTCGGTACGGAGGAACAGCAGAAGCGTTTCCTTCCGCCCATCGTCGCGGGTGACGAGATCTGGTGTCAGGGCTACTCGGAACCCGGGGCCGGCTCGGACCTCGCCAACGTGCAGACCAAAGCCACGCTCGTCGGCGACGAGTGGGTGATCGAGGGTCAGAAGATTTGGACCTCGGGCGCGGAACACTCGGACTGGTGTTTCGTCATGTGCCGGACGGATCCTGAGGCGCCCAAGCATCGCGGTATCAGCTACATCCTCGTGCCGATGAATCAGCCGGGGATCGAGATCCGGCCCATCAAGCAGATGAGCGGAGGGTCAGAGTTCGCCGAGGTGTTCTACGACGGAGCGAAGGCGCACAAAGACCACGTCGTCGGCGGCGTCAACAATGGCTGGAAGGTCGGAATGGGTACTCTCGCGTTCGAGCGAGGCGCGTCGACTCTTGGCCAACAGTACCTGTTCGCAAAGGAGTTCGAGCAGGTCATCGCAGCAGCCAAGGAGACGGGCGCGTCGAAGGACCCGCTGATCCGACAGCGTCTCGCCGACGCCTGGATCGGACTGAAAGTGATGCGCGTCAACGCGCTGCGGATGCTCGAGCACCAAGGCGCCGACCTCAACCGGGAAGCGCTGATCAGCAAGCTCTACTGGTCGAACTGGCATCGCGACCTCGGCAAGCTCGCGATGGACATTCTCGGACCCGACGCAGAACTGATCGAAGGGTCCCCCTACGAGCTCACTCCGATGCAGAAGTGGTACCTTTTCGCGCGCGCGGACACGATTTACGCCGGCTCCAATCAGATTCAGCGAAACATCATCGGTGAACGGGGCCTCGGTCTTCCAAAGGAGCCCCGATGAGCAACGCACCCACGTACGTCGAAGGACACGGTCTGCTCAAAGGCAAGAATGTGTTGGTCACCGCCGCAGCGGGGACTGGAATCGGCTTCGCGACGGCCCTGCGCAGCGTCGAGGAAGGCGCAGCTGCACTCGTCATCAGCGACATCCACGAACGTCGCCTGGGCGAAGCCGCCGACAAGATCGAAGAAGCGACCGGGACGCGCCCCGAGACCGTGCTGTGCAACGTCACCAAAGAAGACGAAGTGCAGGGGATGTTCGAGTTTGCCGTCGAGAACATGGGGCACGTCGACGTGCTGATGAACAATGCCGGCCTCGGAGGCTACGCCAAGATCGTCGACATGACCGACGAACAGTGGAGCACAGTCCTCGACGTGACCCTGAACGGGTGCTTTCGGTGTACTCGAGCCGCGCTCAAGCACATGATGCCACGCGGCGCTGGCGCCATCGTCAACAACGCATCGGTCCTCGGGTGGCGCGCGCAGGAAGGGCAATCGCACTACGCCGCGGCAAAGGCCGGCGTCATGGCGCTGACGCGATGCTCGGCCATCGAGGCGGCGGAAGCGAACGTTCGTGTGAACTGCGTCGCACCGTCTCTCGCGATGCACCCCTTCCTCGAGAAGGTCACGCCTCCCGGCCTGCTCGAAGCGCTTCAGAAAAAGGAAGCATTCGGTCGCGGCGCAGAGCCTTGGGAGATCTCGAACGTGATGGTGTTCCTCGCGAGCGACTACAGCTCTTACATGACCGGCGAGGTGCTCTCGGCCTCGAGCCAGCGCGCCTGATCACGAACGTCGCGCCTGCCAGGCGTCGGAGTACTGGAGCATCCAACGCCGAACCAGTGGCGCAACGATGCGCGTCGCGGGGCGCGTGAACCGATAGGAGTGCCGAAGAGCTTCGATGAACTCGTCGAAGCGAATCCGCTGAAACCCAAGCAGCGCCTGACTCTCCGAGGTATCCATCCACTCGGTGTAGTAGTCATCGGACCCGTAGGCCTCTCGGGGGAAGCGCCCCACCCCCGTCGCGTCGAACATCTTCTCGTAGAGCTCCCGGAAGGTCAGCCGACACCCTTCGCCTCCACCAATCATCAGTATTTTTCCAAACGCCGCCGGGGTCTGAATCGCCCGCACCTGCGCGAGCGCGACGTCTTCTGGATGCACCCACTCGCATCGAGAGTCCGGATTGATGCCGAAGAGCACGCGAAAAACGTCCGGACTCCGATCACCCGATGCCGCCTTCGAGCCCACCGAAACCCCGATGCGAAGAATCACGTACGGAAGCCCGGATTCGCGAAGCATCCGTTCGCATTCGGCCTTGTGAGAGGTGTAGTGGTCGGTCCCAACCGCAGGGTCGTCGGCGGTGAACGGCGGACCGCCCGGTTTACGGGGCCCGCACACGGAAAGCGTCGACGAAAACACGACGACCGGTGGGTTCTCTCGCTGCCTCATCGCTTCGAGGATGTTCCGCGTTCCGCCCACGTTGACCGCCAAGGCCAGTTCGGATTCGGTTTCCGAGAGCGGCGCCAGGATGCCCGCGTTGTGGATGACCGCGTCACACGCCTCGACGCACGGCGCGATATCGTCCACCTGTCGAATGTCTCCCCACACGACGTTTGCACGACCCTCGAAGCGTTTCGCCGCCTTTCGATTTCGACGGTTCGGAACGTCGAACGCGATCACGGAATGCCCTTCGTCGAGAAGCCGCTGGACACCCTCTTGGCCAAGACGGCCGAACGCTCCGGTCACCAACACCCGCATGCACGCAGGCTGACCTGCACCCGTGGCCCCTTCAAATTGAAACGTGTTCTATTTCCTGATACAGCCGAGCCATGAAGCTCGGTTTGTCCATTGGGTATGCAGGCCCGCAGTTGAACACGACGGTCCCCGACCTCGTGAACATGGAGAAGATCGGCGAGGTCGAGAGGCTTGGCTACGACTCGATTTGGACGGCGGAGTCCTGGGGCAACGACGCGGTGACACCCCTCGCATGGGTCGGCAGTCAGACGTCGACCATCAAACTCGGCACCGGCATCATGCAGCTCCCCGGTCGCTCACCCGCGAACGCCGCCATGACAGCCATGACGATGGATATCCTGTCTGGCGGACGCTTCATCATGGGACTCGGAACGTCCGGCCCTCAGGTCGTCGAAGGTTGGCATGGCGTCCCGTTCAACAAGACGCTCACCTGGCTGCGCGAGTACGTCACCATCGTGAAGCAGATCTTCGCACGGCAAGGACCGCTCGAGTTCGACGGCGTTCGTTACCAGATTCCGTACGAAGGCCCCGGCTCGACCGGCCAGGGGAAACCCCTCCGCAGCATGATTCGCTCGCGTGCCGACATTCCGGTCTACACGGGCTCGATGGCCCCGAAGTCGCAGGTCATGTCGGCGGAGCTCGCCGACGGCTGTCTGCTGACGTGCATGCACCCCGAGCGCCCCGAGGTCCTGATGAAGAACTTCAACGAGGGCTTCGAGAAGGCGGGCGACGGAAAGGGTCTCGACGACTTCGACATCGCCCCAACAGTCACGGTGATCATCGGCGAGGTCGAACAGGCCATGATCCCTTGCAAGATGCAGTTGGCGCTCTACATCGGCGGCATGGGCTCGAAGAAGAAGAACTTCTACAAGAACTACTTGAGCTCCGTCGGCTTCGAAGAGGCGTGCAACAACGTCCAGACGCTCTTCCTCGAAGGTAAGCGCAATGAGGCGATCGCCGCAGTGCCCGACGAGCTCGTCGATGCCCTCTACCTGGTTGGCCCGAAGGAGCGAATTCGCGACCGTTTCCAGCGCTGGAAAGATTCGCCGGTTGGGACCATGATGGTCGGCTCGCAGGACATGGACACCCTGAGGTTCATGGCCGAGCTCAACTCGTGAGGCGTACATGAAAATTGGAATCGTAGGCGGCACCGGCCGCGAAGGGCGCGGCTTGGCCGTGCGATGGGCCAAAGCTGGACACGACGTGTTCATCGGCTCACGTCAGGCTGAAAAGGGGCAGGCGAAAGCGGCCGAGTTCTCCGAGGAGTTCGGCGTAGAAGTCAAAGGCGCCGACAACCTCGCAGCCTGCGAACACGGGGACATCATCGTGGTCACCGTGCCGTACGGCGCGCACAAGGCGACCTTCGAGTCGATCAAGGACGCCGTCGGCGAAAAGATCGTCGTCGATATCACGGTCCCGCTACAGCCTCCCAAGGTGCGTTCGGTGAATCTGCCGGAAGGCAACGCCGCCGCGCTCGAAGCGCGAAGCTATCTGCCGGAAGGCGCTCGGCTCGTCGCCGCGCTTCATCACATCAGCTCGGAGCACCTGAGCGACCCGGAGCATACGTTCGATTGCGACGTCCTGGTGTGCGGAAACGACAAAGAAGCGCGCGCCGCCGTCATCGACGTGATCGACGACCTCGGGCTCCGCGGGATCGATGCGGGCGTGCTCAAGAACGCCGTCGCGCTCGAATCGCTCACGCCGGTGTTGCTGCACATCAACCGTCGCTACAAGAGCGTCGGGTCCGGCATACGAATCACGGGTATCCCGGAGCAGGAATGAGCTCCGTCGGGCCGAGCGCCGCCGGCGTTCGCGTCGGCTCGGAGATCTCGGTCCGCGCGCTTCCGGGGATCCCGACGGTTCACCCGGGCGACGACATCGCCGAGCTCATCGGCCGTGCCGTCGACAAGACGGGCTGGATGCTCTCGGACAGCGACATCGTCGTCGTCGCCAGCAAGGTCGTGTCACGCGCGGAGGGCTGCTTCGTCGACCTCTCCACCATCCACCCGAGCGACGATGCCATCGAACTGGCCCAACAGGTCGACAAGGACCCGCGCCTGGTCGAGCTCATCGTGCGCGAGAGTCAAGGCATCTCCCGCAAGACGACCGGAGCGCTGATCGTGAGGCATCGACTCGGATTCGTGTCGGCGAACGCGGGCATCGATTCCAGCAACTCCGCCCCGAGCGATGCTTCGCCGAGGAGCGGCCCCTGGGTGCTCACGCTCCCGACCGATCCAGACGGCGCGGCTCGCCAGCTGCGCGACGCGCTGAGCGAGCGGTTCGGGGTGCAGCTTGCCGTCATGCTGACCGATTCGTGGGGGCGCCCGTTCCGACGAGGAACGGTGGGCTTCGCGCTGGGCATCGCAGGCCTGCCTCCGGTGTGGGACCGTCGCGGCGCGTCCGACCGACACGGACGCGTCCTCGAGGCCACGATTTCTGGGCTCGCCGACTCGGTGGCCGCTGCGGCCGACCTCGTCGCGGGGCAAGCGGACGAGGGCACCCCGGTCACGCTGCTCCGCGGACTTTCGTTTGACGTGTCGGATGAGGGCGCACGCGCAATGCTTCGCGACGCGGACGAGGACCTCTACGCATGAGCCTTGACCGCCCGGGCGCCGTGGTCGCACTTGCTGGCGGCGTCGGAGGTGCGCGCCTGGTCGATGGACTCGACGGGGTACTCCCAGACGGCGCTCTGAGCGTAGTCGTCAACACAGGTGATGACTTTCGACACTGGGGTCTTCACATCAGCCCGGACCTCGACACGATCATGTACACGCTCGCGAGACTCTCGCCCGAAGATCGCGGCTGGGGCATCGAGGGCGACACGTTTCACGTGCTTCGTGAGGCCGAGCGCCGCGGAGGCGAAAGCTGGTTCCAGCTCGGGGACCGAGACCTCGTGACGCACCTCTCGCGAACGGCGAGCCTCGCGCGCGGTGAATCGCTGACGCGCGTAACGGAGGCGCTGTGCCATTCGCTCGGCGTGTCGCGACGACTGCTCCCGATGAGCGATCGCCCTCGCCCAACCCGCGTCGTGACGAAGACGGGAGAAACGCTGGACTTCCAACAGTGGCTGGTACGCGCTCGCGCGTCGCTTCCGGTTGCTGCGATCGAGTACGACGGTGAACCAGAAACCACCCCTCAGGTGCTCGAGGCACTCGAACGCGCGGAGCTCGTGGTGCTCTGCCCGTCGAACCCCTACGTCTCCATCGATCCCATCCTGTCCCTGTCCGGCGTTCGCGCAGCTCTCGTCGGCAAGCCCACCGTCGGGGTGAGTCCGATCGTCGGCGGTGCGGCAGTCAAAGGTCCGCTCGCGTCGATGATCGAAGAGCTTTGTCGGCGCAAACCGTCCGCGCAGGCCGTGGCGGATCACTATGGCGACCTTCTCGACGGGTTCTTCGTCCAGGACGGCGATGCGTTCGACGCTCCCTATCCGGTCGTCGAAACAAACATCCTGATCCGCACGCGTGGAGATCGGGTACGCTTGGCCTCCGAGCTGCTCCAGCTCGCGAAGGCACGACGATGACCTGTTGGGCGCTGATTCCATTCAAGGGTTTCGACCGAGGCAAATCACGCCTGTCGAGCGTGCTTCCGCCAAACGAGCGCATTGCACTCGCGCGCCGGCTCTTCGATCACGTGGTGAAGGTCTTTCGGGAAAGCCCGAGTGTCGACGGTGTGGCGGTGGTCAGCAGCTCGCTCGACGCGCTCCACCACGCAGAAACGCTCGGCGTCGTGACGCTCGAAGATCCACCCGACAGCCGAGGCCTCTTCGATGTCGTCGACGCCGGACTCGCTGAGCTCGAACGGCGCGGCGCTACGAGCGCCCTCATCTGCATGAGCGACCTTCCGGAGCTCAGCGTTCATGACGTGGAAAGCGTCGTTCGGCAGCTCGAGGAGAGCGACGTCGTGCTCGTTCCCGACCTTCTGGAGGAAGGCACGAACCTCGTCGCCATTCGACCACCGACCGCGATGCCGAGCTGCTTCGGCCACGAGGATAGCTTGCGACGTCACCGTGGGCGCGCCCGGGAGCTCGGACTCACCGTCAGCATCCAGCTGAGCCCTGGCATCGGGTTCGACATCGACCACCCGGGCGACCTCGAGCGTTTTCGACGCCGCTAGTTGCCGACTACCCGCAGACCGCGAGGCTCGTAGTGAAATCGCGGGTCCTGCGTCAGTGCGTCGTACGAACCGAATACCGAGTCCGAGTCCCTCACAGTGTCGAGTGGCTCGGTGGGGTCGTCCTCCGCGGTCGGACCAAACTCTTGAATCACGCCATACGACGTGCTGCGCTGCACCGGCTGCCGCCCTGCGTCTCGAATGACCCGGCGAAGCGTCGCCGGCGTCATCAGCTGTCCGTGCCGCGCGCCCGCGGCCGTCGAGATACTCTCGTTCATGAGCGTCCCGCCAAGGTCGTTGACCCCGCAGCTCAACAAGAGCTGCGACGTGCGTAGCCCTTCCTTGACCCAGGACGCCTGCAGATTCGGGATGTCGTGTCCGAGCATGAGGCGCGCGATGGCGTAGAGACGAAGCACGTCGTCACCCGTCGGCCCTGGCCTCACACCGGACACGTCACTCTTCACGAACAGGGGCGCTTCTTCGTGGACGAACGAAAGCGGTACGAACTCCGTGAAGCCGCCCGTTTCACGCTGGACCGTGCGAAGAAGGTCCATGTGGCGCATCCGGTCTTCGATGGACTCGACGTGACCAAACATCATCGTCGAGGTGGTAGGAATGCCAAGCTCGTGCGCCGTGGTGATGACCTCGAGCCACTCCTTCGTGGTGATTCGAGTCGGTGAGATCGTCTTCCGCAGTCGATCGTCGAGGATCTCCGCGGACGTGCCCGGGAGCGAACCAAGACCTGCATCCTTGAGCTCCGCGAGGTAGTCGCCGAACGACACCCGCTTGAGAGACGCGCCGAATTTCACCTCCTCGGGAGAGAACGCGTGAATGTGAATCTCGGGAGCGGCTTCTTTTACGACGCGACAAAGCTCGATGTAGCTGTCGCCGTCGAGGTTCGGAGAAAGACCGGCCTGGAGGCAGACTTCGGTTGCACCCATCTCGGCGGCCTGACGAACCCGCATCGCGATTTCGTCGTGCGGCAGAAAGTAGCCCTGCTCGGAGCGAACGGTGCGCGCGAACGCACAGAACTTGCAGTTCTTGATGCAAACGTTGGTGAAGTTGATGTTTCGATTGACGACGTACGTGACCCGGTCGCCCACCTGCTCCTTGCGCAGCGCGTCCGCGACGAGGCAGAGCGCGTGAAGATCGGTGCCGCGCGCCTCGCTGAGAAGCACGCCGTCCTCCACTCGAACTTCCACTCCATCAAGCGCGCGCTCGAGCACGTCGCGAACCGGCGGCGAGACCTCATGAAGGCAGGATTCGAGAGAGAGGGTCATGACGAGGCGAGCTCCATGCGAAGCCGGTCGACGCGAGGTCGGAGCGAGGGGTCGATGAAGCCCGATGCGTTCAAGTGGGTCGGGTATACCGGCAAGCGCGGCTGAAGTCGAAACCCTTCCGATGCGCACGCTTCGCCGAGTCGCTCGAGGTACGGCCACGGGTGGCCAGGGTTGATGTAGTCCGGGCTGACCGGCGAAATGCCTCCAAAATCGTTGATTCCCGCGTCGATGAGACGAGCGATCGACGCCGGACTAAGGTTGGGCGGCGCCTGCACGCTCACGTCGTCATCGAGGATGAGCCGCGCCATGGCGACCGTTGCGGCGAGCTCATCGGCGCTCGGCTCCGTCGCCAGCCGCATCGGGGCGGACGGATGCGCGCGGAAGTTCTGCACGATGACCTCGCCGATGTGCCCGTAGCGACGATGGAGATCGCGAATCACGAGAAGCGTATCGACGCGCTCTTGAACGGTCTCTCCGATACCGATGAGCAGGCCGGACGTAAACGGAATGCAAAGCTCGCCCGCCTCTTCGGTCATGCGAATGCGCTTCGCCGGTCGTTTGTCCGGCGCGCGGTGGTGCGGCATGCCCTTCTCGCACAGCCGTTCGCTCACGTTCTCGAGCATCAGGCCGAGGCTGACGTTGACCGGTCGAAGTCGGATCATCTCATCCCGCGTCAGGATCCCCGCGTTGGTATGCGGCAGGAGACCCACGCCGAGAGCCTCCTCCGCGGCCCAGTGCAGGTAGTCGACCGTGGATTCGTGGCCCCACGATCGGAGTAGCGCGCGGTACTCGCCGAAGCCGGTCTCCGGTGTGTCTCCGAGGCAAAACAGGGCCTCGACGCACCCTTGGGCGTTCGCTCGTTGAAGCCACTCGCGAATCTCGTCAGGGCTCATCGTCCACTCGTCGGCGTCACCGGGCGAGCGCCGAAACGAGCAGTAGTCACAGCGATTGCGGCAGAGATTGGTGACCGGAAGAAAGACCTTTGGAGAATAGGTCAGCGTGCGCCCCCACACGCGATCGCGACGCTCACGTGCCGCTTCGCAAAGCGCCTCTGTCGAAAGCGCGGGAAGCCGAACCGCGTCGTCGTCGGTCGACGGTCCGAAGCTCGCGCGCTGCAAGATCGCCGAGTCGTCCGTCATTGCATCTTGGCGATCACTTCGTCGGCAAACCGCTTCAAGCCGTCGAGCCGTCCCTGCAGGGTGCCGCCCACCATGGGCGTTCCGTACATCAGCCAGGGTACGGTGATGATGTCGGTGACGCCGGACTCCTCGAGCCGCTTGTAGCCATCGGCATCCCAGACGTCGGTCACGACCGCCTGATACTCCATCGGCAGGTGATCCCGACCGTATTCCTTTCGGTACGCTTCGATCTGGCCGATCAGGTCCAGTAGGTCCTTCGAACGAAGCATCGCGGAAGACCAGCCGTCTCCGTACTTGGCCGCCCGTCGAAGCCCCGGCTTGCTGTGACCGCCAATGTAAATGGGGATCGGCTCGCTTGGCGCGGGACTCATCTGTATCTTTCCAAAGTCGTAGTGCTCGCCGTGATACTCGACCATGCCGCCGCCCCAAATGAGGCGCAGGATTTCGAGACACTCGTCCATGCGCTTGCCTCGCGTCTCGAACTCCGTGCCGCACCACTTGAACTCTTCGGGAAGCCACCCGAGGCCCGCACCAAAGCCAAACCGATTGTTCGAGAGCACGGCAAGTGAACCAACCTGACGCGCCATGAGCACCGGGTGACGCACCGGAAGTTTCACCACGCTCGTGTAGAAGTAGATCGACTCGGTCGCGGCGGCCATCGCAGCCGCGCCTACGATCGGCTCGATCCACGGTGTCTCGCCGTCCCACATGCGGCTGCCGTCCTGCGTATATGGATACGGCTTACTGACGTCTTCGGAAAAGAAGATCGAGTCCGGAAGAACGACCGCGTGAAATCCGAGCTTCTCGGCCTCCTGAGCGACGGGGATGTAGTGCTCCGGAGGGGCCATAGCGATCGAAACGCTAAATTTCATGCCGCGGACTCTAGCATAGGCGCGGGTGCATCAAAGCACCTCTCCGCCGCTTCTCAGGCGCGGTCTCGAGGAATCCTGGTGCCGATGACACGCGTGACGTTGAGCCAGGCGAGCATGCGAGCGGCAAGCAATGGTTTTCCGGTGTTCATGAACGCGACGCTGATGTCACGGTCCGGGTCCGCCCAGCCAAGGACGTTCGTGAAACCGAGATGCCCGTACGCGTTGGCGGTTCGAGGGCCGTAGAACCCAAACGAACGAAGCCCAAGCATGAAACCCATGGAAAGCGGAATCGGCATCATCAGCACGCGGTCGACCTGACCGGTCACCTGAGGTTCGACCGCGCGTGCAATGGTGCGAGGTTCGAACACGCGCGCGCCCTGATAGTCACCGTCTCCGAGTAGGGTCTCGAAGAAACGGCAAATCTCCTCCGGCGTCGCGATGATGTTCGCCGCCGGGACGACCGCGGTGCGAAAACGCGGGTCGTTGCCGAAGTCGACCAGCTCCTGCATCGAGGCCCCAAACGCAAACTGGACGAGTCGTTTGGCGGGCCATGCCGGGCGCGGTCCCGTGAACGCATCGACCGCCACCTTGTCGAGGTCTTTCGGATCTACGCCGTACCGAAAGTGCTTCATGTTCAGCGGCCGTCGCACGCGCTTCGTCAGGAAATCTTGGACGGGATCCCCGGTCACGCGTCGCACGATCTCGCCGAGGATGAAGCCGCTCGTGACCGCCTGGTAGGCCTGCACGCTGCCAGGCCGATGGGTGGGCTCCAACTCGCAGAACGCGCGAACGATGTCATCGGGCCGTGCAAGCAAGTCGAGGTCGATGACGTCCTCGGGCGCAGGCGGAATGCCCGCACGGTGGGTGAGCACATCCCGAATGGTGATGCCGTGTTTTCGTTTCTTCGCGAACTCCGGAATGAAGGTCGCCACGGGTTCATCGACGTGGAGCTGCTCTTCCTGCTGGAGCAGGTGGATCAGCATCGCCGTGATGCTCTTCGAGCCCGAGTAGAAGTTGTAGAGCGTGTTCGGCGTCGCCTGAACGAGCGGTGTTCCCTCGGGGTCCTGCGGACCGTTGCCGCTCGCGTGCCCAATCGCGCGATCGAGAATGATCTCGCCTCGCCGTCGAATACAGAGCGCGATCGCGGGATGGATCCCGGTCTTGTACAGACGTACGACCGAGTCCCAAATCGCTTCGATGTCTGCGGAGGTCAGCCCCACCCCGCGCGGGTCGGTCTCGCGATGGCTCTTGGTCGTGACCTCCTGCGGATCGAAGACCTCGACCGTCGCCGGCAGGAGGTCCTTCAGGCGAGGCCTTGCCATCAAGTGTCTCGCTTGTACCCGAGGTTCGGCTGAAGCCACTTTTCCATCTCTGCGAGGCTGGTGTTCTTTCGGCGCGCGTAGTCTTCCACCTGCTCGCGGTCGACGGGCCCTACCGCAAAGTAGCGAGCTTTGGGATGCCCGAGGTAAAGCCCGCTCACGCTTGCGCCGGGATTCATCGCAAAGCTCTCCGTGAGAGAAATCCCGAGTGCATCGGCCTCGAGCAGTTTCCAAAGCGTGAGCTTTTCGGTGTGGTCCGGGCAGGCTGGATAGCCAAAGGCCGGCCGAATCCCGCGGTATCTCTCCGCGATGAGCTCTGCGTTGGTGTACTCGCCCGCAGGCTCGTATCCCCACTCGCGGCGCGCGCGCTCGTGAAGAAGCTCCGCGAATGCCTCTGCAAGCCGGTCCGCGAGGGCCTTGACCATGATCGAGTTGTAGTCGTCGTGGTCGTCCTCGAACTGTCTCGCAAACTCCTCTGCGCCAATCCCTGTCGTCACCGCGAACGCACCGATGTGCTCGTTCATCGATGATTCCTTGGTCGCTACGAAGTCAGACAGGCAGAAGTAGGGCTGTTCGTTGGGCTTCACGGCTTGTTGGCGCAGCATGTGAAAGCGAAGCTTTTCACGCTCGCGAGAGGCGTCGTCCCAGACGACGATGTCATCGCCCTCACGATTGGCCGGCCAAAACCCGTACACGCCGCGCGGAGTGAGAAGCTTCTCGTCGATGATGCGCGTGAGGAGAGCCTGGCCGTGGTCGTAGAGCTCGCGCGCGGCCGCCCCGTACTTTTCGTGCTCGAAGATCTTCGGGAACTTGCCTTTGAGCTCCCACGCCGAGAAAAAGAAGGTCCAGTCGATGTAACGCGCGATCTCTTCGAGCGAAACGTCGTCGACGACGCGTCGTCCCTCGAACTCTGGCGTCGGCACGTCCTCTTCACTCCAGTCGATCGGAGTGTCGTTTTCCCGCGCAATCTCGAGCGAGACCAGCTCTCGGTTCTGTCGATGCTCGAACAGCTTGCGGGACTTTTCCTGCTCGAAACGGTTCTTGTCATCGAAGGTCGAACGACGATCGGGGCTCAACAGGTCGGACACCACGTTGACGACGCGTGACGCGTCGAGCACGTGCACCGTGCTTCCCTCGTATGCGGGCGCAATCTTGACAGCGGTGTGCGCACGACTCGTCGTCGCACCGCCGATGAGCAACGGCTTGTCGAAGGAACGGCGTTGCATCTCGGATGCGACGTAGACCATCTCGTCGAGCGACGGCGTGATCAGGCCGCTGAGTCCGACGATGTCGCAGTTCTCCGCTTCCGCCGCGTCGAGGATTCGTTCGGCCGGCACCATGACGCCCAGGTCGACTACCTCGTAGTTGTTGCAGCCAAGCACGACACCGACGATGTTCTTCCCGATGTCGTGAACGTCACCTTTCACGGTGGCGAGAAGCACCTTGCCCTGTGCAGACCCGTTGACCTTCTCGTCTTCCATGAACGGCTCGAGGTACGCGACGGCCTTCTTCATCACGCGCGCGCTCTTCACGACCTGCGGAAGGAACATCTTCCCGGAGCCAAAGAGGTCGCCGACGACGGCCATGCCCCTCATGAGGGGACCTTCAA
Source organism: uncultured Myxococcales bacterium (assembly GCA_965601515.1). Taxonomy (GTDB): domain Bacteria; phylum Myxococcota_A; class Polyangia; order Polyangiales; family Houyiibacteriaceae; genus SG8-38. Next base: position 18,400 of record CBFCWN010000020.1, read on the forward strand.
TGACCTGCAGCGGCTTGTCGTACTGCTGCCGCGCTTCCTCGGTATCGTCGACGACGTACTCGACGACACCGTTGACCAGCGCGTGCTGGAGACGTTTTTCCACGGGGGCTTCGCGCCACGACATGTCGTGTGTCTGCTGCTTGCCCTTCCCTTTGACGGTCTCTGCGAGAGTCACCAGCCGCTCGGTCGCATCCTCCCGTCGGTTGAACAAGACGTCTTCGACGTGCTCGAGAAGCTCTTTTGGAATCTCCTCGTAGACCTCGAGCTGGCCCGCATTGACGATGCCCATGTCCATCCCCGCCTCGATCGCGTGGAAGAGGAACGCCGAATGCATCGCCTCTCGGACACGGTTGTTTCCGCGAAAGGAGAAGCTCAAGTTGCTGACACCGCCGCTGATCATCGCGCCAGGGCACCGCTCTTTGATCTGTCGTGTCGCCTCGATGAAGTTGATCGCGTACTCGTTGTGTTCCTCGATGCCCGTCGCGACCGCAAACACATTCGGGTCGAACACGATGTCGGTGGGAGCGAAGCCGGCCTCGTCGACGAGCAGCCGATACGCACGCGCGCAGATCTCGACTTTGCGCTCGATGGTGTCCGCCTGGCCATCCTCGTCGAATGCCATGACGACCGCGCCCGCACCGAAACGGCGCACCTGTCGAGCACGCTCGAGAAACTCGTCTTCGCCCTCTTTCAGGCTGATCGAGTTGACGATCGACTTTCCTTGGACGCACTTGAGCCCGGCCTCGAGCACGCTCCACCTGGAGCTGTCGATCATGATGGGGACGCGCGAGATCTCCGGCTCGGCACCGATGAGATTCAAGAAGGTCGTCATCGCCTCCTCCGAGTCGAGCATCCCTTCGTCCATGTTGATGTCGATGATGTTGGCGCCGTTGCGGACCTGTTGGAGGGCGACGGATACGGCTTCGGGGTAGTCGCCCTCCGTGATGAGCCGCCGAAACTTCGCAGACCCGGTCACGTTGGTGCGTTCTCCTACCACGATGAAGCTCGCCTCGGGTCGAATCACCAGAGGCTCGAGACCGCTGAACGTCGGGAAGTGCTCCGTGTCGGTGCGCTTGGGACGCGGCGCGACGCCTGCAACTGCTTCGCGAACGGTCCGTATGTGATCGGGAGTGGTGCCGCAGCAGCCGCCGATGAGGTTGACCATCCCTTCGGCGGCGAATCCTCGAAGCAACTCCGCCATCTCCTCCGGAGTTTGGTCGTACCCGCCGAACGCGTTCGGCAGACCGGCATTTGGGTAGCAGTGGACGTAACACTCTGCGACGTCCGAAAGCTCCTTCAGGAATGGGCGCATCTCTGCCGCACCGAGCGAACAGTTGATACCGACGGCGAGCGGTCGAGAGTGCTCAATCGACGTGTAGAACGCCTCGACGGTTTGGCCGGACAGGGTCCGTCCGCTCTTGTCGACGATCGTCACGGAAAGAACGACCGGAAGCCGAACACCCTTCTCTTCGAAGACATCGTCGATGGCGATCAGCGCAGCCTTCGCATTGAGCGTATCGAAGATCGTCTCGACCAAAAGCAGGTCGCTACCACCGTCGATGAGCCCGCGAACCTGCTCCGCATAAGCCTCGCGCGCCTGGTCGAAGGTGAGAGCGCGGAACCCAGGGTCGTTCACGTCGGGGCTCAGACTCAGAGTCTTGTTGAGCGGTCCGACCGCCCCTGCGACGAATCGGTGCGTATCGGTGTACTCAGCCGTCGCTTCCTTGGCGAGCTTGGCGGCGGCGACGTTGAGCTCGTACACGATGCTCTGCAAGTCGTAGTCGGCCTGCGAGAACGAGTTGGCGTTGAACGTGTTGGTCTCGATGATGTCGGCCCCCGCTTCGAGGTACGCGCGATGGATGTCGCGAATCACGTCGGGCCGCGTGAGGACCAAAAGATCGTTGTTGCCCTGGAGGCTGCTCGGATGGTCGGCAAAACGCTCCCCACGGAAGTCGTCCTCGTTCAGCCCCGCGCGTTGGACCATCGTCCCCATCGCACCGTCGAAGAAGGCGATCCGCGAGTCAAAGAGGTCTTTCAGCCTTTGGGTTACGTCGTCACTCATGTTCAACACTCTAGGGACAGCGGCTATGAACCGAAAACGGGGCGCGCGCCCGTGCCAGTGGGCATCGCGTCGGTGATTCCTCTATAATACTAGTGGGTTAATATACACTGCGTCGACTGGACCCCGCTCGATGAACTCCAACAGACTGGCTTTCGGGACCGCCTGGGTTCGATTTCTGCTCGCGGCGTGCGGGATCTGGCTCGTCCCGATGCTTTACCCCCCGATGGCCGAGCATCGCTGGGTGTTCCTCGCGTACGCAGGGGTCGCGATCGTCGAGCAATTCCTGATTTGGCGGGACACCGGGAGCACCTGGCGTCCCCTTCTCGGGGGCATTCTCGATATGGCGCTGCTCACGTTCATCGTCCAGCGCGTAGGCTCCTCGCGGACGATGATCATCGCGCTCTATTTCGTCGCGGCGATCGTCAACTCCCTCGTGGTGACGCCACGCATGGGTCTGCTGATCTCCAGCATCGGCGCCTCGATGTACACGGCGGTCGTCATCATGGAGGCGCGAGGCGCGCTCCCGTTCGCGCCCGACGGGCCTGAATGGCTGCAGCCCCACCGCCCAGACGCCTTCGAGGCGTTCGTCCAGTCGATCCTGGTCACGAGCCTTCTGGTGTTCGGCACGGCAATCGTCGCGACGCTGGTTCGCAAGATCAACGAACGCGAGGTGCAGCTCGTGGACGCGAACGAGCGGCTCGCCCAGCTCTCTCGACAGGACCCGCTCACCAAGCTCTGGAACCGACGCCACATCCTGAACCACATCGAGCAGGGGCTCGCGTGGCTCAACCGCGGTCGTCCGATGGCGGTCGTGATGATCGACCTCGACCAGTTCAAGCGCGTAAACGATATGCGCGGTCACCTCGAAGGCGACCTCCTGCTGCAGAACGTCGCTGAGGCACTGCGACGTTCGACACGCGAAGTCGACGTGGCCGGGCGGTACGGTGGTGACGAATTCGTCATCGTGTTGGCCGACACGAACCAAGAAGAGGGCCGCGTCGCGGGAAACCGTTTCGTCGCCGCGATTCGCGAAGTGGGAATGAAGTTCGACCCGAAGAATCCCGTAACGGCCAGCGCAGGCCTCGGGATTGCGCGTCCTGGGGACACGGTGGGAAGCGTGTTGAAGCGCGCGGACGACATGGCATTCTCCGCCAAGGGCAAAGGCGGGAATCGTCTCTGCGGTTAGAGCATGGCGCGACGAGTATTGATTGCTGGATGCGGCGACGTGGGAAACGCCCTCGGTCGCCGACTGATCGAGGATGGCTGCGAGGTGTACGGCGTCCGTCGCAGGGTCGACGCCCTCGGACCCGGCATCGTCCCTTGGCGCATCGACTTGACCGATCGAGATAGCTACGACGCGCCCCCCGTCGCGTTCGACACTCTCTTCTTCACCGCCAGCGCGGACCGTCGCGACGAAGACGCCTATCGCGCGATCTACGTCGACGCTCTTCGGGGCCTGCTCGACCACCTGAGAAACGAAGGCTGCCCGCTCGAACGGGTGTTCTTCACTTCGAGCACGGCCGTATACGGCCAGTCCGAGGGGGAGTGGGTCGACGAGACGTCCCCTACCGAGCCGAGCGGCTTCAACGGGGCGGTGCTGTTGGAAGCTGAGGCAGTGGTCAACGATGCACCCGAAACGGGGGTCAACGTGCGCCTGTCGGGTATCTACGGGCCCGGCCGGCTCCGATTGGTCCGAAAGGTTTGGAGCGGAGAAGCACGCGCAACGGAGGGCTGGACCAATCGCATCCACGTCGAAGACTGCGGCGGCGTCCTGCATCACCTGATGAACGTGGACGCGCCGGCATCGACATATCTCGGAACCGACGACGCGCCCGTCACGACGAAGGACGTGGTCACCTGGATGGCGCACCAGCTGGGGAAGCCTGCACCACAGCCCGGGGAGACGACGCGCCTCAACAAGCGATGCAAGAATGCGCGTCTTCGCGACGCCGGCTACGTCTTCACGTATCCGACGTTTCGAGAAGGCTATCTCGACATCGTCCGCTCGTTTGCTGACGAGCAGCGCGACGCTGACTAATCAGCCCGTGCGTCGAATGATGTGGTAGCCGAACGGAGTCTCGATGACCGCGCTGGTCTCGCCCACGTTCAGCGCGAACGCAGCATCCTCGAACGCCTTCACCATCTGGCCCCGGCCGAACGTACCGAGGTCGCCTCCCGCCTGTGCGGACCCGCAGTCGGAGTGCTCGCGTGCGAGCACAGCGAAGTCGGCGCCGCCGCCAAGCTCGTCTGCGATGCTCGCAATTTGGGTCTGTGCCTCTTCTTTGCTTCGGGTGGCTCGAGAGCGCTCGGAGCCCGCGTACATGAGAAGGATATGGGACGCGTTGATCTGGTCTGACATGGTCGTCTCCCCTCGACGCGCGCACCCTACCAGACAACGAGCGTGGCGGGCGCTCTAAATCGCGCGAAGAAGCGGTCGCGCACGTTCGCAGGTGGCCCGCCGGTCGAGCTTGCCGGCACGGGTCTCGGACAGGGATTCCACGAGCGCGATCGACCGGGGCCGTTTGTAGCTAGCGAGCTCTCGTTTTGCGCGGTCGACCAGCGCCCGCTCGTCGTAGACATCGGTGTCGACCACGAGCGCCGCGGCGACGGTGGCGCCCCACTCCTCGTCCGGAAGTCCGAACACGCAGGCCGAGAGCACCCCGGGAACGGACGTCAGCCACGCCTCGACCTCGAGGGGGGCGACGTTCTCGCCACCCGTGACGATCCGGTCGTCGTGCCGTCCGTGTACGTGCAGCTGCCCCTCCGGGTCGAGCTCGCCGACATCGCCCGTCCGGAACCACCCGTCGTCGGTCCACGCGTCAGCGTTCGAGGATTCGTCGAGATATCCGTCCATCAAGACTTCACCTCGAATCTGGATCTCATCGTGCCGGGTGCGCACCTCGATGCCCCGAAGCGCAGAGCCGGACCCGCTCGCGCCCGACCGATCAACCGATTGCGTGGTGACCTGGGAGCAGGCTTCCGTGCAACCATACGTGGCCAAGACCGGGAGTCCGAGCTCGGTCGCCTGAGTCCGGAGGGAGGCTGGAAGGGTGGCGCCTCCTACCAACACTGCGCGAAGCTCCGGATGTGCGTGCCACGGCAAATCGACCAGCCTTCGGAGCATGGTGGGCACGACGCTCAGGAGCGTGACCCTCTCGCGAGCCATCTGTTCGGCGACCTCACGCGCATCGAACGGACCGGGAGCCAATACGACGCACCGCCGCGCGATGAGGCACCGCGTGAGAATCGATAGACCGCCGATGTGTGCCGGAGGCATCGTGAGCAGCCAGCGATCGTCGTCCTGCCAGCCGAGGTTCTCTGCGTGTGCACGGGCGGAAGCGAGGAAGGCGCGCCGAGAAAGGATCGCCCCGCGAGCGACCGCGGTGGTACCGGACGTATAGACGATGGCGAGTGGTTGCTCAGGAGCCTGTTCGACTCGTCGACGCGGGAACGGAGCAGGCGTCGGCAACGTCTGGTCTTCGAGGACACGATGGGTCCGAGCGTCGTCGAGGAGCGCTCTGCGTTCCGGGTCGGTGAGACGGGGATGAAGCAGCAACGCCGGCGCGCCCAGCTCGAAGAGTGCGAAGAGCCGAACGATCGAGTCGAGGTCGGCGCGTGGCGTGAGTGCCACGTAGGACCCCTCGGCAATTCCGAGCCCATGCAGTCGTTCGAGCTCGCCGGCGACGAGCCCCGCGACGTCCATGAACGAATACGTGCGTTGGCCGTCGACGACGCAGTCCCGGTTGGGAGCCTCGTCGGCCGCCGCAAAGATGCTGAGCTCACGCATCGGGCGCCTCTTCGAACGAGAGCCCTAGACCGAATTCGTGATGTTCGACGATCCGTCGCCCGTCGATGGCGGCCGTATCGCACGGAGGCCAGAGGTCGAGTGCGGGGTGCATACCGAGCCCCACCGCGCGCGGACATTGCAGGACCAGAGCAAGCTCGGCCGTAGCGGCCCGGGCGATCGGGCCATCGAAGGTGTGGGAAACCGTGGATTCCGCGCCGAACTCGGCCGCTCGCTCGGCAATCTCGAGGCTTGCGCGAAACCCGCCCAGCACGGTCGGCTTCAAGACGACACACCGAATCTTCTCCGTCTCGAGGAGTCGCATCGCGCCGTCGATGTCGAGCAACGTCTCGTCCAGGGCCCAGGGCAGCGGTAGCTCGAGCGCACGAACGAAGTCTTCCTGGCGAACGGGCTCTTCAAACATTTCGAGCCCGAGCGCCTCGAGTGCATCGGCGCGTGCGTTCAGCTCTGTGACCTCGACCTTGCGGTTCCCATCGAGGCGAATGGGGATCTCGGGATGTCGGGCCCGAATCTCTTCGAGCGCGCGAACCTCGCTCTCGAAGTCGCCACCGACCTTGAACTTGAGATGGCTGGCGCCGTCGGCGATCAGACGCTCGATTTCGCCGACCCATGCGAGGGGGTCACTCGCCAGGACCAGATCGGAGATCGGAATGGGCCGACGCTCGGAATCGCCGCCCACCACCTGGTGCACCGGTAGACCTCGGTTCCGGCCAAGCCAGTCGAGGAGCGCGGTTTCGAGGGCAAACCGGGCCGAAGGCTCTACGAGCGGGTACTGCTCGAACACCGAAGAGACGATCTCGAAGGGGGACGCGAGCGCGTCGACGACGAGAGGCCGGTCGACGAGCGCGTGTAGCGCCGCCGCCGAGTCGTCGAGATCGTCCGGAGAGTATCCGGGAAGGGGCGAGGCCTCACCGACTCCGGACGTGCCGTCGTCACGCGTCAGGGTGAGCACCGCGAAACTTCGGCGGGCGATCCCAGCCCCGCCGCCGACGAGCGGCGTTGGGAGCTCACCTTCCAGCACGTCGACTTTGGCATAGAGCTTCATCACAGCGCGAGTCCAATCGCAAAGAGTACTCCGTAGACCGAAAGTAGCTTCGCCGTCCCGGCGAGGGTCGTGTTGAGAGTCGGACCCCGGTCGCGGGCAACCGAACGGGTCAGCTTCAGAGCCCAAGGAAGCGTAGCGAGAGGCAGCAAGACCCAGGGCTCTACCCAGCCGAGACCAAGCATGATCAACGGTGTCGCGTACGACGCGGCGACCAGCATTCCGTATTCACGTACGCCGGCGGCGCGACCGAACCGAACGACGATCGTCCGCTTCTCCGCTCGCGTGTCGCCCTCGAAGTCGCGCACGTTGTTCACCGCCAAGATCGCCGTCGCGAGCGCGCCGATGGGAACCGACGCGAGCCAGGCCGTACCGGGCACGGACAGCATTTGAACGAACGCGGTCCCGCAGACCGCGACGAAGCCAAAGAACAGCATCACGAACACGTCGCCAAGGCCGTTGTACGCGAGAGGAAACGGCCCGCCGGTGTAGGCGAGGCCAGCCGCGATCGAGGAAAGCCCGATCGCGATCACCACGGGGCCAGCGACCCACGTGAGGTAGACGCCCGTCAGCATCGCAAGACCAAAGGTGCACACGATGCCCCAGCGAAGCTGCGTGACCGTGAGCAGTCCAGCCTGGGCTGCCCGCACCGGGCCAAGACGGTCCTCGTCATCCGCGCCCTTTTCGAAGTCGTACATGTCGTTCGCGAAGTTCGTGGCAATTTGGATCAGGAAGGCGCCGAGAAGCGCGGCCAGCGCGGGATAGACTCGGAACCCTCCGGCGCGCCACGCGCACGCGGTTCCGACGGCCACCGGAGCAAAAGCGGCCGTCAGCGTGGCCGGTCGCGCCGCGAGCACCCAGGCTTTCGGCGACCCCGGCTGCACGTCCGTCACGGCGAATCTCCTGCAGACGTGTCCGAAGCGATTCGTGACATCTCCCGCGCGACGGCGTCGGGCGCTTCCAGCAGCAGGTTGTGACCCGCACCCTCGACGCTCACCAGACGAAGCCCGCCATGGTCGGCAGCGATTCGAGCGGCAAGGTCGCGAAACTTGGAGTCTCGTTCTCCGGTCATGAGCGTCACTCGGCTGGAGGCCATCGACGTCGGTTCGGAGGGCATCGAACTCAGGCCCAACACCTCGAGCGAGCGAGCGAGACCCTCGGGGTCGTGAAGCCCTCGAATCGCGCGCTGCGCCTCGAGCAGCTCGGGTGGCAGTGCACGCTGAGTCTCGAACAAGGGCTGCTTTTCCCATGAATCGATGAACACGGAAAGCCCGTCGCGCCGGAGAGTGGCGGCATGACGAGCATCCAATTGGCGCCTCGCTTCTCGCTCGCGCGAGTCGGTGAGCCCCAACCGAGCACCGACGAACACGGCACCGGCGAAGAGCCGAGGATGCCGCGCGAGGAGCACCGCGCCGATACGTGCGCCAAGGGAGTAGCCCCCCACGAAGCGAGGTTCACCTGTGCCAGCGACGAGCTCGGCCAGCCGATCGACTTCGTCGATGAACGTGGATCGCTCGACGCTTTGCCAATCCGGCCCGTGCCCGAGGAGAAACGGCGCCACCACGGCGCCTTCAAAGGCGCCCGCGCTGAGGACCGGCTCCCAGCTCGCGGGCGAGCCCGTGAAGCCATGGAGCAGAAGCCACATCAGTCGTCCTGGTCCCGCAGCGCATCACCAAGTCGACGGACCACCTCGCGGCTTTGGTCGCGCGCGCTCGACGCAGGCACGACCGCCTCGATGACGGTGCAGCCGCCAGTCCCGTACGCACGCTCGAGCGCGGCGCGGAGCACCGCCACGGAGTCGACACGAAGATGCACGCATCCGAACGCGGTGGAGGCCTTCTGAAGGTCGATGGCGTGCGGTGTCGTGAAGTACGGCAACCAGTCCGGGTCACCCGAGTCCGCGATCGGAAGCTGCTCGAAGATACGACCGCCGCCGTTGTTGAGCACGACGATGACGAGAGGTCCCTCCGCGCGCGCCGCGAGATGGAGGCCGTTGAGGTCGTGAAGAAAGCTCACGTCACCGACGATCACGGTGGTGGCGCCATCGATAGACGAGGCCACCCCGGCCGCGCCGGACACGACGCCGTCGATCCCGCTGACCCCCCGCTGGCTATGCACGACGAGAAGTTTTTCGCTCGGGGGGACGAACGTCTCGACGTCGCGGATCGGAAGGCTATTGCCGAGCACGATGGCGCTCGGGTCCGGCACCTCGTCGAAGACGGCTCGGACAGCGCTCGCTTCGGTCAACCCATCTCCGTCCGCGTCGAGGATATCGGCGACGACGTGCCACGCGCTCCGTTCCGCATCCCGGAACCACTTGGCAAAGCGCGCGTCTCTTCGGTCCTGATGGAAACGCACCGTACTCAGAGCCGAGACGAACGAACCGATATCAGCCTGAACGATCGCCTCTGCGTTCGAGCTCGGGTCCGCCCACTCCCAGGGGTGAACCACTACCCGATGAATCGAGTGTTCCGCCGACAGCAGCTCCCACCCTTTGGATACCGGGGCAGCGCCAAGCTGGAGGACAAAATCCGGACGCCCGCGAAAACGACCCACTTCGGTCTTCCAGATCGCGTCGAACGCACCGAGCGCGCAAGTCTCCGCCCAGAACCGCTGCTGGCTCGTGGCTTCCGCAAGCAGGAGTGCGCCCGAGCGTTTGCAGAGCGCGGCAACCGAGTCGACGAACATCGAGCTTCGAATGTCCGCAGGTCCGCAAAGCACGACGGGCCTCTTCGAACGGCCCAGGTCTTCGGCGATTTCGTGCACGACGAGCTCCGGTACGGGCTCGACCAAGGTGGGATCGAGCGGTCGGACTCGGTGGACCCGCGTCATGGGTTCGTCGAGCACCGTCTCGATACGCGAACGCAGCTCGCCGTCGGAGGGGGCGGGCTCGAGCGGCTTGCGGGCCTGCGCGTTCAGATGCGCGGGGCCGGGCGTCGGGCCTGTCGCCTCCGCAAACGCGCGCGCGACGAGCCGCCGTGCCGCGCGGAGGCGCTCGACGTCCTCAGACGGTTCGCCGAGGTTCGCGAAAAAGCGGGCATGCGAACCGTAGAGTCGGGACTGGTCGGTGGTCTGGTTGGCCCCGCAGTGGAGAAGCTCGGGCGGTCGATCGGCGGAAAGGACGAGCAGGGGCACACCGGCCTCGCTCGCTTCGACAACCGCCGGAAGATAGTTGGCGGGTGCGCTTCCCGACGTGCAGATCAGAAGCGAAGGAACGAGAGTGCTTCGGGCCTGTCCGAGCGCAAAGTGCGCGGCCGAGCGCTCGTCGAAGGCGCTCGTGCACGCGAGGCCCTCATGCTCGAGTGCCGCGATGACGAAGGGCGTCGAGCGGGAGCCGGGGCTGATGACCGCGTTACGGACGCCGGCGCGGACGAAGCTGTCGACGACGAGCCACGCCCACGCGGTCTGTCGCTCAGCGGCCGTCCCCATGGAGCGCTCCTAAAAGCGCCTGCATCTTGAGCTCGGTCTCGGCGTATTCCGACTGCGGATCCGAGTCGCCCATGATGCCCGCCCCTGCGTAGACCCAGGCTTTGCCGTCGCGGAGAAGGCCTGAACGAAGCGCAACGACGAACTCACCGTCGCCCGAGGAATCGGCCCAGCCGATCGGCGCGCTGTACCAACCGCGTTGAATGGTTTCGTGGTCGACGATCCAGGCGACCGCGTCGTCGGTCGGAACGCCTCCAACCGCGGGCGTCGGGTGAAGTGCCTGCACGAGCGAAAGCACATGCGTCGGCTCCGACAGCCGTCCTTCGATGGCGGTCTGCATGTGTAGAAGATTCGGAAGCTCGCGAACGCTCGGTTCTTCATCGGATCGAAGCGACTCACAGAACGGCTCGAGCCCCTTGAGGATGGCGTTGACGACGAGGCGGTGTTCTTCTCGCTCCTTCGCACTTTCCATCATGCGGGTCGCCTCTCCGTGCGGAGTCGAGCCCGCCAAAGCTTCACTGCGTACCGTGTGGCCGCGGCGGGAAATCAACAGCTCGGGTGTTGCGCCAAGGAAGGCAGCGTCATCACGCCAGAGCGCGAAACGCGTGCACCCAGGAAAGCGCTCCTCGAGGCGCTTGAGGACGTCGAGCGAACCCGCGCCGGTTTCGAGCTCGACCACGCAGTGTCGGGCGGCCACGACCTTGTCGAATCCGCCGGCGCGAATCCGATCGCGGATGTCGTCGACCTGGTTGATCCATGTGTCGGCTCCAACCTCGTCGACACGCCTCGCCGAAACGGGCGATGGAATGACACCAATGGGACGCTCGAGGCTCCCCCATAGCGCGTCGAACGTCTCGAGCGCATCGCTGAGTTCGATGTGTTCGCCATCGAGGACGGCGAACGACAGCCACGCCCGACTGTCGACGTGGTAGGTCCACCGAGGCAGCACGACGAAGCCGTCGCCAAAGCGGTCCCACGGATGCTGCGTGGCCGCGCCGGGCGCGAACGCTGCGCCGCCGAATACGCGCGGCGGAGGGCAATCCCATTCTGTGACCTGCTCGGTCGATTCGAAGAAGTCGTCGAGCTGCGGGGCACGCGGCGGGAGCGTGGTGGCGGCTCCGAGCCCCGCGCATGCGGCCGTCTCAGGCGGATCCCAGAGAATGCTCGCTTCGCTCGGGAACGCGCGTAGAAGCGCGTCGGGCCGGGCGACTGGCGCGGGAACCGTAACGACCACGTGTCGACCCTCGCGACGCCTCCGAAGGGACTCTTCGAAGAACGTGCGCGAGACTTCGCGACTCGCGCCGCCCGCTCGCGCCACTGCCGCGCCGTGTGACCTCATCGCGACGCCTCCGCGGGGGTGGCGACGAAGAGGCTGCAGGCTCCGAACGTCAGAGGCTTCACCTCGAGCACCTCGAGCCCGGCCGCGCTCATCTGCTCGGCAAACTGCTCGGCCGGCGGAAACGCTGCGATCGACTCCTGGAGGTACTTGTACTCCTTTACGCCGGACAGCATGCCGCCCAGGCGGGGAACCACCTTTCGGACGTGGAAGCGGGCGAAAGGGCTCAGCCATCCGACATTGGGCTCACCAAGCTCGAGCACCGCGACACGACCGCCCGGCTTGGTGACGCGCGCCATCTCCCGAAGCGCGGCGTCGCGATCGGGAACGTTACGAATGCCGAACGCGATGCAGCAGCCGTCGAAGCTGTCGTCGTCGTAGGGGAGCGCCTGCGCGTCTCCCTCTTCGAGGGCAACACGCTCTGACAGCCCGTCGCGCTCGACTTTGTCGATGCCAACCGCGAGCATGCGCGTCGAAGGATCGCTGCCGATGACCTTCACGCTCGGATACAGCTTCGCGATCATCATGGCGAGATCCGCGGTGCCGGTGGCCAGATCGAGAACGAAGCCCCCCTCCTCGGGGAGCTCGAGGGCTGCCACGGTCTTGCGGCGCCACGACTGGTCGATACCCATCGACATCAGCCGGTTGAGGAAGTCGTACCGGCCGGCGATTTGATCGAACATCTCCCCGGAGCCGGGGTTGGGCCGCGGGGCGCCTTCTGGAACCGCTTCGCTCACGGAGCACCTCGTTCGACCTTCTTGCCCTCGATGCGAGCGTTCTCCTGCACTTCCTGCTTTCGCGAGTGGAGGCGCATGTGGCCGCGCTGAATGCCCTCGCCGGCAAGTGCGCGAAGCGCGGCAAGGTTCGATGCCATGCCCGCGGCGCCCATCACGATCGCAAGCTCGCCGGCGTTTCGGACGCCCATCAGCTCGAAGCTCGCGCGGACACCTCGGTGAACGCGGGTGGACCCACCGACGATTCCTACCGCCATCGGCATGTCGAGCTCACCGCGGATGCCGCTGTCGGTGCGTCGCCAAACCACGAGCGGCTTGTACTGCCCGCCCAGCGAAGCGAACGCGTGTGCACCAGCCTCGATCGAGCGCCAATCTTGACCCATCGCTAGCGCAACGGCATCGACGCCATTCATCACACCCTTGTTGTGCGTGACGGCACGAAACGGATCGAGCTCCGCAAAGCGACTGGCCTTGACGATGCCGTCGGCGAGCTCGGGGCCACCGAGCGCGTCGACGCTGACGTCGCAGGTGACGTTCACACGACGGCGAAGCGGTAGATTGCTGAGAATACGAAGGCCGATGGTGCCACCCGTGAGCTGATGGATCTCCGGCGCGACAGCCTCGGCAACCGCGTCGACGACGTTTGCTCCCATCGCGTCGCCGACATCGACGTACAGATGGACGACCAAGACGCCCTGCTCTTCGTCGAGCACGCGCACTTCGAGGTCGCGGCAGCCGCCGCCTCGCTTGACCATTCCGGGGATCGCGTCGTCCGCGATCTGGAAGATTCGCTCGCGCTCTGCCTCGACACGACCGGCGGCCTCACGGGCGTTCGGCACGTCGTCGAACTGCACCTGCGTCGTCATGATGGGCGCAGTCGCTTCCCCAAAGAAGCCGCCCGTCATCCGAACCTGACGCGCGGCATTGGATGCAGCGGCAACCACGGAAGGCTCCTCGACCGCCATCGGGACGAGCACGTCGCTGTTGTTCACTCGGAAGTTGAGAGCAACGGAGAGCGGAAGGCCGTGAATGGCGATCACGTTCTCGCTCATGCGGTCGGCCACGTCGAGCGTCAGCTGTCCGCCGTTCTCCAGGTGTCCGATGGACTTTTCCGAGAGCAAACCCGTGTCGATCATCGTGCGAAGCCGGGTCTCGATGCGCTCGCGATAGAAGCCGGGGATACGGCTGGTCACGGCTGGTGGTTGCTTGGACATCAATGCCTCTTTCTTCGTTTCTCTCTAAGACTCCCGGTGCACGGTCGCGTTCGCCACCGTGAACAAAGCATGCTTCGCCCGGCTCTCGGGCAGGTTCTGAATCGCCTGACAGGCCGTTTCGGCCTCGGCGATAGCAAGTTCGCGAGTCGACGTCAGCGCGCCCGTGCTGTGGAGGCCGTTCAAGAGCGCTATCCTCGATGCCTCGGGAACGTCGTCTTTGCTGGCGTGAACGATCTGATCGAGGACATCGCGAAGCGACGGGTCTCGCTCCAGCGCAACGATGACCGGATGGGTCATTTTCCCCTCGCGAAGGTCGGTGAAGGGCGCCTTGCCGATGCTGGCGACATCGCCGGCGTAGTCGAGATGATCGTCGATGAGCTGGAACGCCACTCCGAGATGCCGTCCGTAGTCCTCGAGCGCTGCACAGGCGGCATCGTCGAGGCCCCCGGCTCGCGCGCCCGCGAACATCGCCCATCGAAAGAGCGCCGCGGTCTTTCCTTCGACGACGCGCATGTATGTATGCATGCGTGCGTCGACCTTGCCCCGGTTCTCGAGCTGAATGGCCTCTGCGAAGATCATCTCGTCGATGATGTCGAGGAGCCTCGTGAGCACGTCCGGCATGTCTGCGGACCGCACTCGGCGAAGCGCATCGACGAGAAGCCAGTCGCCGGCGAAGATCGACGCCGCGTTCCCGTAGAGTGTACGTGCGGCCGGAACGCCTCTTCGCTGGTCACCCGCGTCGACCACGTCGTCGTGGAGCAGGGTCGCGCAGTGAACGAGCTCGACGGCGACGCCGAACTCGCGGGTCTTGTCGTTCAGCCCGTGACCGAGCCGCGAGGCGAGCACGACGCACATCGGGCGGAGGCGCTTGCCGGCCACCTGAAGCAGGTGATGTCCGCTCTTGTGGACGACGCTCTCGCCCTTCGGGACACTTCGGATCCCTTGCTCGAGCGCACTCATGTCCCACTTCACCAGGTCGGCGAGGTCGGCAAGATGAGCTGAGAGATCGGCAAGACCCTGCGAGTCGCAGACGGCCTGGAGACTCGTCAGCACGTCGGTGGACGCATCGGTGCGAACCGCTGCTATCAACGACATGGCGTGCCTCCTGTGAGTCTCCCCTGCGCCATCAGTCTTCCTCTTCCACGCTTTGCAGCTCGACCGGGTTGATCGCTCGACCTGCCACGAGAAGGCGAACGATTCGCTCGCCGGCCTTAGTTAGCGCACTGAGCCGTGAAAGTCGCTTTGTCATGTGGTCGACACGGCGGCGCCCTTCGGGGCCGAGGCCGTCGCGCGCCGCAGCGAGCCTCGCCTGAGCGCCGCCGATCGCATCACCCGCCTCACGGATCAGGATGAGCTCGCGCCGCTCGTATACGCGCCGGAGGAGCTTCCAGACGCTGGTTTCCGCCTCGTAGTAGTCTTTTCGCTGGCCTGGCAGCCAGGTCTTGCGGACCGCGCCCCATCGCACGAGCTCGCCGAGCGACAGGCTGACGCCGCTGCTGCTGAGCTGGAGGGTGTCCGATAGGTCGCCGGTGGTCATGGGTTCGGGGGACAAATAAAGGACGGTCCAGATCCGCCCCATGTGGCGGCGAAAGCCCCAAAACTCCATGAGACGCCCGATGGCGTCGGCGGCTTCGAGCTCCGCGTCTCGCCACAAAGGCTCAGAATCATTGATATTTTCTTGTTTTGCGGCGGCGTGGGACACTCGGGCGCCTCAGTTCGTTCAAATCTTCTTGAAACGTCGTAGGACCGGGGCGGAACGGCGTCAAGCAAGTGGCGTGTCACGCCTCGAGTCGGAGAGGCGCGAACGGCGCCGCGACCGGTCGGCTCGGCGCCCCGCCGGGTTTGCCGCCGGTGCTAGAGTTCACGCCCCCATGGCCAAGCTCAACAAGTACAGCAGTCGAATCACGCAACCGCCGTCGCAGGGCGCCTCGCAGGCGATGCTTCATGCAACCGGCCTCACCCGCGCCGACATGGACAAGGCGCAGGTCGGGATTTCGGCGGTTTGGTACGAGGGGAACAGCTGCAACATGCACCTCAACGACCTCGCCGCGGTGGTGAAGGAAGGTGTCGTCGACGCAGGGCTGGTCGGAATGCGTTTCAACACGATCGGGGTGTCCGACGGGATGTCGATGGGCACCGACGGGATGAGCTACTCGCTTCAATCGCGTGACCTGATCGCGGACTCGATCGAAACGGTGATGAGCGCGCAATGGTACGACGCCAACATCTCGATTCCCGGGTGCGACAAAAACATGCCGGGCTGCATGATCGCGATTGGGCGGCTGAACCGCCCGGCGCTCATGGTCTACGGAGGCACCATTCGAGCCGGCCGCGGAAGCGAGGGCGAGAAGCTCGACATCGTCTCGGCCTTTCAGTCATACGGCGAGCTATTGACACAGGCGATCGACGACGTGAAGCGACTCGACATCGTCGAAAACGCATGCCCCGGTGCGGGTGCATGCGGCGGCATGTACACCGCGAACACGATGGCGTCGGCTATCGAGGCCATGGGGATGTCGCTTCCGTACAGCTCGTCCACACCGGCAGAAGATCCTGCAAAACGCGAGGAATGCCTGCGTGCGGGGCATGCGGTTCGGCTGCTGCTCGAGAAAGACATCAAGCCGCGCGACATCATGACGCGCGAGGCGTTTGAGAACGCACTCGTGACGGTGATGGCGCTCGGTGGGTCCACGAACGGAGTGCTTCATCTCATCGCGATGGCGCGTGCCGTCGAGGTGCCGCTCACGCTCGACGACATTCAAGAAGTCAGCAATCGGATTCCGCTTCTCGCCGATCTGAAGCCGAGCGGGCAGTACGTGATGGAAGATCTGCACCAGGTTGGGGGCACGCCCGCGGTGTTGCGCTACCTTCTCTCGAAGGGTGTGATTCACGGGGACTGCATGACGGTCACGGGCAAGACGCTTGCCGAAAATCTCGAAGAGCTCCCGGACCTTCGCGAAGGGCAAAAGGTCATCTACGACTGGGATGCGCCGATCAAGAAGACCGGACACCTCACCGTTCTGAGAGGCAACCTCGCGCCCGGCGGGTCGGTGGCGAAAATCACCGGCAAGGAAGGGCTTCAGTTTCGCGGGACCGCCAAGGTGTTCGACTGCGAAGAGGACATGCTCGCAGCGATGGAGCGCGGCGAGATTCAGGCCGGCAACGTCGTGGTGATTCGTTACGAGGGGCCAAAGGGCGGGCCGGGGATGCCGGAGATGCTGTCGCCGACCTCGGTGATCATGGGCGCCGGACTCGGAAACGACGTCGCGCTGATCACGGACGGACGCTTCTCGGGGGGCTCGCACGGGTTCATCATCGGGCACATCACGCCCGAAGCGCAGGAGGGTGGACCGATCGCCCTCGTCCAGGACGGCGACACGATCGCTCTCGACGCGGAGGAGCGGAGCATCGAGCTCGAGATCGACGAGGCCGAAATGGCGGCTCGGAAGGCCGCCTGGACCGCCCCACCGCTCAAGGCGCGCCGTGGCACGCTTTACAAGTACATCAAAAATGTGAAGTCGGCCTCCGAGGGCTGTGTGACGGACGAATAGGGGCCCACTCAGGGCCTATCGAATGCCGTTCAGCAGTGCGAACGCACCGTTCGCCAGGTTTTTCCAGCAATTTCGAGCGTCGACCCTAGACTGGTCGTAGCGAAAGCGGACAGGAAACCACCATGTATCTCAACAAACGCGGCCTCCGAGAAATCGGCCATGTGATGTTCAAGAAGCCTACCGTGGGTCGTCTGATCACCACGGCATGGGTCGCGCCTATCTTTCTTGGCCTCCGTCAGACCGCCTCGGTGTTCCAGTCGATCGACGAGGTTCTTCACCCCGAGTACCGCGACCAGAAGATCGAAAAGCCGGTCTTCGTGTTCGCGAACCCGCGCAGCGGGACCACGCTCGCCCATCGTCTCATCAGCATGGACCAGGAGGTCTTCACGACGGTGAAGCTCTACCAGACCATCTTCCCCGCCGTTTCGGCGACTCGGACGTTCAAGAAGCTCATCGAGCTGGCGGACACCAGGTTGGGCGCACCGCTTCGCAAGGCATACGACTTCTTCAACGCGCCGCTCGAGAACCGGTGGGAAGGGGTCCATCACATCAGTTTGGACCAGGCCGAAGAGGACGTGTGTTCGCTGCTTTGGAACCTGAGCTCCCCGACGTCGGCGCTGCTCTTTCCTTTCGTGGACGATTTACCGAGTCAGACGTGGATCGACCGTCGAACGCCCGAGGAGCGACAGGAGTTCGTCGACGCGTACGAAAACACCATCAAGCGGCATGTCTATGAAGCGGGCGGAAAGCGGTTCTTGAACAAGAACGTGTTCTTCTCGACGCGCGTTCGCTCGGTCTACGAGAAGTTCCCGGACGCGGCGTTCGTGTACCTCGTGCGGGACCCGCGGGAGTGTCTGCCCTCGTTCCTCAACATGTTCTACCGCGCGTGGAAGGCGCACTCTCCGGGCATCGATCCTACCGGTGAGGAGATCCAGGCGCTCAAGCGCTTGGGCTACGAGTACTACCGGTACGCGCTCGAGTGTCGGAAGGACATCCCCGAGGATCAGTTCATCACGATCCGCTACGAAGACCTCATCGCGAACCCGAAGAAGACCATCCTCGGCCTCTACGGTCGGCTCGGCATGCCGGTCAGCGAAGAGTTCGAAGCCAAGCTCGACGAGGCCCAGGCCGCGCAGCGCGTCTACGAAAGCCCGCGCACGGTCGACCTCGAGTTCTTCGGCATCACCGAAGAGGAGGTCTCTACGGAGCTCCGCGAAGTCTTCGAAGCCTTCGGCTACGACACCCCCGAAGAAGCCGAATACCTCGAAGCCGCTGAATAACCCCGAGGGCGCGCCACGCCCGAGAAACCCGCACCCATGGCGGCTCCCCTCGACTCGCACCACACTTGCGCGCACGGGGTCTTCGGCCCCGGCGGTCGCTCGTGACAACCTGCGACCGGCTTCTCGGCCGATGAAGCGGCCTCGGAGATGACATGCGCGACGCAGAAGCATTCGAGTTCACCGGCGCGGCCGGGCAGACACTTGCAGGAATCATTCACCGCCCCGCGGTGAGACCGATCGCTTGGGCGGTGTTCGCCCACTGCTTTCGATGTTCGAAGCAAAGCCGGGCCGCCCGCTATGTCAGCACCGCTCTCGCGGAAAGAGGCATCGCCACCCTTCGCTTCGACTTCACGGGCCTCGGCGAAAGCGAAGGAGCCTTCGAGGACGCATTTGCAAAGGACGTGAACGACATTGTCGCCGCAGCCGATGCGCTCCGTTCGGCGACGCATGCCGATGCCCCAACCCTCCTCGTCGGCCACAGCCGCGGAGGCACCGCGGCGCTCGCCGCGGCTCCCCGCATCCCCGAATGCACGGCCATCGCCACCATCGGTTCCCCCTACCATGCGTCCAAGCTCACCGGCTCCCTCGATACCGGCGGGCTCGCCTCCTTGAAGAAGGCGTTGCTGATCTTCCACTCCCCACAAGATGAAGTCGTCAGCATCGACGACGCGCGCGAAATCTTCGTCGCTGCCAAGCACCCGAAGAGCTTCGTGTCACTCGACGGCGCCGACCACCTTCTCGGCCGCCAAGCTGACGCTCGCTACGTCGCCAGCGTCCTTTCGAGCTGGGCAAGTCGCTACCTCCCGGACGACCCACCGGAAGACCTCCCCGAGGACACCGCAGAAGGCGAAGTCATCGTCGAAGGCAAGACGTCCGGTCTGCTCCAACACATCCGGACCCGCGACCTCGTGTTCGCATCGGACGAGCCGCTCGACAAGGGCGGCACCAACGCGGCCCCCACCCCGTACGATTTGCTCCTCGCGAGCCTGGGCGCCTGTACCTCCATGACGCTGAAGATGTATGCCGACCGCAAAGAGTGGCCCCTCGAATCGGTCCGAGTCACGCTTCGACACCATCGTGTTCACGCCAAGGACTGTGAGGAGTGCGACAAGGACAGCGGCATGATCGACGTTCTCGAGAAAGAGCTGGAGCTCAAAGGGCAACTCGATGACGAACAGCGCGCCCGACTGCTGGAGATCTCCGCTCGCTGCCCGGTACACCGCACCCTCCTGAACGAAATCAAGATTCGCTCGGAGCTGATTTGACGACACTGGCGACGGTCGATAACGCCACCCTTGCGTTGGGAGGCCGCACCCTGTTCGAAGGCCTCTCCCTCCAGGTCTCCGAGGGCGATCACATCGGTCTCGTGGGACCGAACGGCTCTGGCAAATCGAGCCTCCTCCGCGTGCTCGCAGGTACCGTCGATCCGGACGGCGGCTCCGTACGCCTCGTCCCCAAAGTCCGAGTCGGCTTCCTACCGCAGGAAATCGAATCCTTCCCAGACCAGCCGGTCTTCACGTTCGTCTACGAAAGCGTCCCAGACCGCCCGCGCCTCCGCGACGCTCTCGCCAAGGCCGAAGCCCGCCTTCACGAGCTCCAACACCGGCCCAACACCTCCGAGCAGGCCCTGGTCGAAGCCGGAAGCGAAGTCGCCGAGCTTCATGAACAAAGCGCACTCCTCGACGCCCAGTTCTCCGAGCACGATGCCAAGCGCATTCTCCACGGCCTGGGCTTCACCCAAGCCGATCACGCAAGGCCGCTCTCCGAGCTGAGCGGTGGCTGGAAGATGCGCGCCGTTCTCGCCTCACTCCTCTTTCAAAAGCCGGGTGTGCTGCTCCTCGACGAGCCCACCAACCACCTCGACATGCCGTCGGTCGCATGGTTCTCGAAATTCCTCCGAAGCTACGACCAGGCACTGTTCCTCGTGTCTCACGATCGGGAGTTCCTCAACGAACAGGTGAACCGGGTGGTCAGCTTCGAACCCGAGGGCGTCCGCACCTTCCGCGGCAACTACGAGCAGTACCTCCGCCAGCGTGACGAAGAACGAGAGGTGCTCGAAAACCGCGCGAAGAATCTCGAGCGCGAAAAGGCGCACCTCGAGCAGTTCGTCCGCCGCTTTCGTGCCAAGGCGAGCAAGGCCGCTCAGGTCCAGAGCCGCGTTCGCAAGCTCGAGAAGATGGATACCGTCGAGCTCCACCAATCCCGCCGCCAGGCCCACTTCGCGTTCCCCCCGACGGAACGTGGCGCGCGCGTCCCGCTCCGCGTGGACGAGCTCTCAAAGTCGTACGGGTCTCATCAGGTGCTCCACGACATCTCTCTCGCCGTCGAGCGAGGCGACCGTGTCGCCATCGTGGGCCCCAACGGCGCGGGCAAAACCACGCTGCTCAGAATACTCGCAGACGAAATCGAGCCTACGTCCGGCAGCATCCACCTTCCCGGCCAGTCCGAAGTCCGCTACTTCGCCCAGCATCACGCCGACGCGCTCAACCTCCAGCACACCGTACTCCAAGAGGTCAACTCATCGAGCGACGGAGCAAGCAACGAGCGCATCCGCGGCACCCTAGGCGCGCTGCTTTTCGACGAGCTCGGTGTCGACAAACGCGTCTCCGTCCTTTCCGGCGGCGAACGCGCCCGAGTCGCTCTTGCGAAGATTCTGATCCGCCCCGGGAACGTGCTCCTCATGGACGAGCCGACGAACCACCTCGACCTCGAAACCACCGAAGCGCTCACCGACGCCCTGTCCACCTACGACGGCACTCTCCTCTTCGTCAGTCACAACCGCGCCTTCATCCGCCGCCTCGCCACCAAGCTTTGGGTCGTCCACGACCAAAAGGTCGAAAGCTATGCGGGCACCCTCGACGACTACCTCTGGTCCTGCCAGGACCGCGACGTCGCGCCGGCGACTGACGCGCTCATCAAACCGGCAGCACAGAAGAAGAGCCGGCAAGCGCGCAAGGAAGAACGCCGAAAGGAAGCCGAGCTCCGAGCGCAGCGAAACCGCAAGAGCAAGCCCCTCGAGAAGCGCGTCGCCAAGCTCGAACACACCATCTCCGAGCTGGAGCAACTCATCGCGGGCCACAACGAAGAGCTGAGCCAGCCAGGCGCGTACGACGACGCCGAACGCCGAGATACGCTTCTCCGAGAAATCGCCGAGGCCCACTCGAAGCTCGACCGAACCATGGACGAATGGACAGAGGCACAGGCGAATCTCGAATCGCTAGCGGAAGAAGCCGTGGAGTAGCTCCGAAGCGCAACTCATCGGCCTGCGAACCCCGAAGTTGCCCCTGACCCCGCAACACGCAGCAGAGACAACAGGCCGCGCGGCGGGTCAAAACCCCAGCGTTTTTCGCGAATCGCGCGGGTCGGTCTGCAAGTGTTCGGGATGACTTGTGTTTTGGGTACCCCGCGTGTCCCCTTAGAAGGGGGCGGTGGCGATGGGAGTGAGGTCGGCGACCGTGTGGACGCGGATGCCGCCGTGGCTGATCGAGTAGATGTACTCGTCGATGAAGACGCCGCGCGTGATCTCCGGCTCGTAGCCGCAGTAGCCGTAAAAGTCCTCGAAAGGAATCGCGCCACCGCACTCGTCGACGACGAGGTCGGAGTGGTCGACCGCGCCATGGCGCCGGAAGCCGTCCTCGGCGCTTACGTCCCAGAGCTCGAGCGTGCTCGAGAAGCTGCTGTCGTACGAGACGAATGGAAACGCAAGCACACCCGCATCCGCACTCTCGCCCGCGTAGAAGTTGAACGCCTTGTGGTTGTGGTTGGCCTGCGAGTATCCCTCACCGACGAGGCTCTTGTGCGCAAGCGAAGGATTCGCGGGATCGCTCACGTCGAAGATCTGAAGCGCAGTCCCGCGGTCCACCTGCGTCTGCTCGTCGATGTCACGTCCGATCGTCAGCAGGTGATTCGAGCCAAGCGGGTGCATGTAGTCGCTGAAGCCGGGAATCTTCAGCTCGCCGAGAACGATCGGGGCTTCCGGATCGCTGAGGTCGATTGCAAACAGGGGATCGACCTGCCGGAACGTCACGATGTAGCCAATGTCTCCGAGGAACCGAGCCGAGAAGATTCGCTCGCCCTCGGCAAGGTCTGGCGTCTTTCCGACGACCTGGAGCTGACCCTCGTCGAGACGTAGCGTGCTGATGAGGTTGTGTGTGACCGGCGCGATCCAGATATCTGGCCTCACGTCGTTGACGGGTTGCTCGGCATACGTCGTTCGAGTCGTCGCTACCCGAATCACTCCGTCGCGTTCGTCGATGGAGAACTGGTCGTTGATGACGCCCTCCACGAAGCCTGACCCCTGATACGGCGTCCGCTCCCCGTCCGCGGAAACCACGAACCTGTGGAGCGAGGTTCGGTCGAAATCGACGTCATGGTCGTACCAAGCCCAATCCGGTTGGGCGAGGACCAGCGTGTCGGAGTTGGCATAGACGTGCGACGCCTGACCGAGAATCGAGGTCAGCGCGGTCTTCTCCGCGTCGTTGATGTCGAGCCCGAGCACCTGAGAAATACCGTAGTTCGTGAGGCCCGGCGCCGGCGAGTAGAAGTCCGTGCATTGGAACGGAAGCTCGACCATCTCACCGTCGATACGCTCCCCCCAAGCGGGCAGCCACTGCTCGAGCGTCGTCGCGCGAATCGCATCCTTTGCAAGCTCCGCCCATGCTCGCGCCCGGCTCGCATTGGCCTCTTCACTCGTGTCGGTCGAACCGTCGTAGACCACCTGGTAGATGTTCGGGACAGAGGCCGGACGCTGCATGGTGGACTGAACGACGACCCGCACGATGTCGTCGTGACGACGCGACGACGAATACCAGCCGTCCACGTAGAGCTCACGAACCACCTCGTTCGAATCACCGCCGATGTCGATCACGGTGACTTTGACGTACGAGCGCCCGCAGTAGTACGCGATGTCGGCGTCCGCGATCGCAGGTTCGGGACCACCTGAGTAATCGGGGCAGAGGTCTCCATCGTCGAGCCCTTCGACCGAGTACACACCCGAGAACACCACCGCGCGGTCCCCGTGAACGAACATCTCCATCGGCCCTCCCTCGATCTCGAGATCGGATGCCATCGAGGTTTCCTCGGGGGGCCAGGAATCGAACTCGTAAAAGCCGTTGCCCCGAATGACGTAGAGCTTTCGTCCACCGTCGCCGACCTTCACGATGTCGGCCTCGTCGACGTCCGCGACCTGCCGGTTCGTGTCGGAAAATCCGTCCGGCGCGTCGGCATCTCCGCTCGTCGGAGAGTCAGCGCCGAACTCTTCGGGGTCGCCGCCCGCGCCGCCAGCTCCGAAGCCGCCATCGACGACCGGCCCGCCGAAGCGGTAGTACCCATCCTGATCGAGGAACTGCTTGAGCTCGAGGTCGACCTTGGCCATCTCGTCGGCCTGAATCGCCTCGAGGACCTCTTCACAGGTGCGTGCCTGCCGCAGCGCAGCCTCGTACGGCGTGGCCTCTGGCTCGGCGGTGGTCGAGCACCCCACGATCCACACGACCCCCAACGACATCACCAAGACCAAAAAGCTACGCATCTTCTACCTCCCGGGTTTCATTGTCCTAGAAAGCAAAGGGTGTGCCCACCCAAAAACCCAATAATTTCGTGAGAACACTTGGGTCAGGGTGTGCCACGAGGATCATGGTTGCAGCTCACACTCGCCCCAACGTGGAGGTCCAATCGCCCGGAAACGCGTGCTATCACCGCCCTGTGGCGGAAGAGGGCAAGTCCGGAAAACGGGTCGTGTTGGTGATGTTTGCCGCGGTGCTGGGCGTGTCGCTCATCGCCTGGCTGGCCGCGTCGCGAGTCGAAGACAACAACAAAGCGCGCCAGCAGGCCGCCGGAGAGCTGGAGGCCGCCGCGGTCATCAGTGACGGCGTGATGTTCGAAGCGATCGTGGGCGACCCGGGGTTCGTGATCGCGAAGGACGTTGGCTCGGGCAAGGAACTCTGGCGCGCTGAGCTCGGCGCCGTTGCGACGAAACCCGGCGTGAACGTCGTCGGCGAGGTCGTGGAAGTGGAGATTGCAGGAACGCCCTGGATGACGCTCGACCGCACGACAGGCGAAGCGGTGGAGTGATGTCCGGCGACACCGCCGCAGACGAACACGAGGTGCTGAAAGGTGGGTGTCACTGCGGAGCCGTCCGATATCGTGTGACCGTTCGAGGGCGCAACGGTGTCGTCTGCAACTGCAGCGTCTGCGCGAAGAAAGGCTTCCTTCACTACATCGTAGACGAAGCCGACTTCGAGCTCCTGCGAGGAGAGCACGCGCTTTCGACCTACACGTTCGGGACTCACGTCGCGAAGCACCACTTCTGCGGGACGTGCGGCATCCATTCGTTCTACCGACCCCGCTCACATCCCGAGAAGGTCGACGTCAACGTTCGTTGCCTCGATGGGGTCTCCCCGAACGACTTCGAGTACTACGCCTTCGACGGTCAGCACTGGGAGGAAAGCGTCGAATCGCTTCGCGAATCCGAGCGGCGTCAGTGAAGCTTGATTTCCTGCCAGCGCTCGCGCTGCCACATCGAACCGAATACGAACGCCTGCACGCCACGATAGGTGGCCTGCATTGCGAACACCGCGACGAGCCCAAGACCAAGCGTGGGGCCCACCACGTACACCGCCGGCAGGAACACGATCCACTGGAACCCCACTCCGATGTACATCACGCGCTTCGTGTCGCCGACGCCCGTGAGCGCGTTCATCAACACCATTCCTGCCGCGTCGATGAAGAGAAAGCCTGCGGCCACGCGAAGCGGATTCGTCGCGAGCGCGAGCGTGTCGGGGTCGTGAATGAACACACGCAGCATGAGGTCGGGAAACAGCACCACCGGCGCGCTCGCCGCGCCGACCACCAAGACCGCGATCTTCACGACGTCCCAGCCCCACCGTTTCGCATCCTCGGGTTCACCTCGACCAAGCGCCTGGCCCGCTAGGGACGCGGCAGCCAGCCCGAACCCGATGCCCGGCAGGATGCCAACGAGAATCAGGTCGATGATCACCTTGGTCGCCGCGAGCTCGGGCGTCCCCATTCTCGCCACCATCATGAGAAACGCGGTCATGCCACCGGCGAAGAAAAACTGCTGAATCCCGGACGGCGCGGCCACTCGCAAAATGGTCCGAACCGTCTCACGAGACGGCAGGCCGTGAAGGAACCCGTTGTCCTTGGCGTAGCTACGCCCGAGAAAAAAGTACGACGCGGTGCCAAACACCGTCGCGATCGCCGAGGCGACGCCCGCGCCCATGGCGCCGAGCTCCGGTGCACCGAGATTTCCGAAGATGAACACCCAGTTCAAGAAGATGTTGACCACGTGCATCGAGATCAGCGTGCGCATGTAGAGGATCGACTTGTCGACCGCGTTCCAGTACCCGCGGAACGAAAAGTTCATCCCCATGGCGAACATCGCGAACAGTCGCGCGCGCAGGTACGGCACCCCTTGGTCGACGACGGCGGTGTCGTTGGTGAGCAGCGGAAAGTACTGCCACGCCGTGGCAACGAGAAACGCGGACCACGGAACCGCCATGACGAGTGCCAAGAGCAAGCCACCGTTCAGTGGCACCGCCGTTTCGTGCAGACGCCCCTCCCCCACGCGACGCGCGGCCATCGCCTGCACGCCCGCGGAAAGCCCGAGCACGAACGACGAGAACAAGAAGTTCGCAAACCCTCCAAGCCCCACGCCTGCAAGCGCGGCGTCCCCGAGCGTGCCGACCATCGCCGTGTCGACGAGGTTCATCACGTTTTGAGACAACATGCCGCCGATGATCGGCAGCGCGAGACCGAGTATGCGCTTGCGACGCTCTGGAGAGACGCCCAAGCCATGTCCCTCCAGGGTCGTCGCCTCAGTCACGAGGCCAGCCTAGAGCTTCGCGCGACACGGGCAACTAACGCGGTGCCATCCGAAGCGCGCCGTCGAGGCGGATCACCTCACCGTTCAGGTAGCCGTTCTCCACGATGTGACAGACGAGAGCACCGAATTCCTGCGGTCGACCGAGCCGGCTCGGGTGAGGAATCGTCGCGGCCAGAGCGGCTCTGATGTCGTCGGACAGCATCCCGAGGAGCGGCGTGTCGAACGTACCGGGCGCGACGGTGACGACGCGGATCTGAGCCTTGGAAAGGTCGCGCGCCGCCGGAAGCGTCAGCCCGACGATGCCCCCTTTGGATGCGGAGTACGCAACCTGTCCGATCTGTCCGTCGAACGCGGCAACCGACGCGGTATTGATGACCACGCCTCGTTCGCCATCGACCGGCTCGTTCGTGCTCATCGCCGAAGCCCCAAGTCGCAGCACGTTGAAGGTGCCGATGAGATTGACCGAGATCACCTTCTCGAACGCCGAAAGGTCGTGCGGGGCGCCGGTCTTGTCGATCGTGCGGACTCCGATCCCGATGCCAGCGCAGCTGACCGCCGCGCGAAGGGTTCCAAGCTGCGATGCAACGTCGATCGCAGCTTGGACGTCCTCGGCATGGCTCACGTCGGCCTTCGCGAAGACGGCAGCATCCCCAAGCTCTTCGGCTAGCTTTTCGCCGCGCTCCTCGTTGAGATCGACGATGACCGCGCGGCCGCCGCGTCCCACGAACTCCCGAACCGTCGCTTCGCCCAAACCGGACGCGCCGCCCGTCACCAGTGCAACCGAACCCTCGATGATCATTTCGTCCTCCGGGCGCAGATGATGGAGGTTCGGCGCCCTCCGTCAAGGAGCTAGCGTGCAGGCCACGCTGCGGCTAAAACCGGCGCGTTCACGCTGGGTAAGGGG
>CBFCWN010000021.1:0-45462 GCA_965601515.1 uncultured Myxococcales bacterium
GGCGCTCGTGTGGGGGCGGTGGGGTGGGACAAACGGAGCGCCGTAGGCCTCCGGGTGGGCGGGTATCACTAAGCCGTACCAGGCCAGACGTCTTGCCAAGCCACAACCCAGCATGACCGCCAGACGTCTTGCCCCGACTCAACCGAGCATGGTCTTCAGACCTCTTGCCCAGACGTGCACGAGCGCGATCGCCACACCTCTTTGAAAGAACCCACCCCGCCCCGTCGCGAGGCGTCATGCCGACGCGTTTGCCCGATAGCCCTAGACCGCGCGGCTCGCCGCGTAGGCGTCGAGTCGTGCCACGGCCCAGTCGATGTCTCGCTGGAGCTCGTTGTAGTCGGGGCCCTCGTAGAGCTCGTCGAACTGCTTGAGGGCTTCTTCCGCCTTGGCGAGCTCTTCGCGAACCTTTTCAGGCTCGATGTCTTCGGGTGCCTGAAAATGGTCGGTGAGTAGAAGCACCTTGTTGGGGCCCCCCTCGACGAAGCCGGGGCCGATCGCTGCGACGTTGCGTTTGCCTTCGACCTCCCACACTAAGAGCCCGCTCCTCAGGGCAGCGAGAAGCGGAAGGTGGTTTGGAAGCACGCCGAACTCGCCCTCGACGCTCGGTGCTTGAACCGAGTCGACTTTCGTCGACATCACGGACCCGGTCGGAGTCACCACGTCGAGCTGCAGATGCTCGGAGTTCGCCATCGATTACTCCGAGCCTCGCTTCGCGTAGGCTTCCCTTACGTCGTCGATGCCGCCCTTGAGGTAGAAGTCCTGCTCGGGCACATGGTCGAGCTTGCCGTCGAGGATCTCCTCGAAGCCGGCGATGCTGTCTTCGAGCTGGACATACGCGCCCTTGAGGCCCGTGAACTGCTCGGCGACGAAGAACGGCTGCGATAGAAATCGCTGAATCTTTCGAGCACGGTCGACGACCTGTCGGTCATCCTCACTGAGCTCGTCCATGCCGAGAATCGCGATGATATCCTGGAGGTCCTTGTACTTCTGGAGCGTCTCCATGACGCCGCGCGCGACGTTGTAGTGACGCTCGCCGATGACGCCCGGGTCGAGCATCGTCGAGCTCGAGTCGAGCGGGTCGACGGCGGGGTAGATCCCAAGCTCCGCAATCGACCGGGAAAGAACGGTCGTCGCGTCCAAGTGAGCGAACGTGGTCGCGGGCGCCGGGTCGGTGAGGTCGTCCGCTGGAACGTAGATCGCCTGCACCGACGTGATCGACCCCTTGTTGGTCGAGGTGATGCGCTCCTGAAGCGCGCCCATCTCGGTCGACAGCGTCGGCTGGTAGCCGACCGCAGAAGGAATACGACCGAGAAGAGCGGACACCTCGGAACCGGCCTGCGTGAACCGGAAGATGTTGTCGACGAAGAGCAGAACGTCCTGACCTTCCTCGTCACGGAAGTACTCCGCCACCGTCAGCGCGGACAGTGCGACGCGAGCACGCGCACCGGGCGGCTCGTTCATCTGCCCGTAGATCAGTGCGGTCTTCGAGAGAACCGACTCGCCGGTCTCGAGCTTCGACTCGCTCATCTCGAGCAGCAGGTCGTTGCCCTCACGCGTACGCTCACCGACGCCCGCGAAGCAGGACACGCCACCGTGCGCCTTCGCGACGTTGTTGATCAGCTCCATGATGAGAACGGTCTTGCCGACGCCCGCACCGCCGAAGAGTCCGATCTTGCCGCCCTTTCGGTAGGGCGCGAGAAGGTCGATGACCTTGATGCCCGTCTCGAAGATCTCGACCTGCGTACTCTGGTCGACGAACTTCGGCGGGTCCTTGTGGATCGGCGAGAAGCTGGTCGCGCCCACTGGGCCACCCTCGTCGACGGGCTCCCCGACGACGTTGAGAATGCGGCCAAGGCACTCCTTGCCGACCGGCATCGCGATCGGAGCGCCGGTGTTTTTCACGGCCATGCCGCGCACCAAGCCGTCGGTCGTGTCCATCGCCACGGAACGCACGGTGTTCTCACCGAGGTGCTGCGCAACCTCGAGCGTGAGGTTCCATTCCTTGTCGCCGATGCCGGGGTTACTGACCTGGAGCGCCGAAAGAATGGGCGGCAATGCGCCCTGCGGGAAGGTGACGTCCACGACGGGACCGATGACTTGAGTTACTCGTCCGTTTTGAAGCTCTGACATCTGCTTTCCGGTGTTGAAAGGGTGTCGGCCGGCGGGCCATTCCGCGGCAAAAAAGCGAGCGCGACCTAGCACGGCCACTTTGGGCGGTCAACGACGCCAGCCCCCCCGGAGTAGGGTCCACGACGGGGTAGGGCAAGCCGACGGCCGACGTGATTGACCCCCGCCGGCCCGCTTTCTACCCTCTGCGCGGTCATGGAGCCCGAAGACGCCATCCTTCAATCGCTTCTAGGCGCGGGCACTCGCTATGAAGGCAAGCTCTTCTTCGACGGCCGCGCGCGGATCGACGGCGACTTCGAGGGCGAGGTCCACAGCGGCGGGCTGCTCGTCGTGGGTCCGGGCGCGCACCTCCGTGCGGCCATCCACGTCCACACCCTGATCGTCCGCGGTGGTTCGGTCGAAGGCGATATCCACGCGACCGAGCTCGTCGAGCTTCATGCGCCCGCTCGCGTCCGCGGCGATATTCGCACGCGGGCGCTTTTCATCGACAAGGGTGCCACCTTCGACGGGGAGTGCGTCATGGGCGAAGTCATCCCCCTCCAAGAAGCCCCGGCATCGCGCTCTGCGGAAGACACGTCCCCAGACGGCTACAAGGACCAGCCCACGAGGAGCTGAAGACTGAGCGCGTGCTCGTGGCCGCTGCCCCCGTCACCCATCGACGGCACGTCCGCGACCTCACCGGCGAATCGGTAGTGGTAGTACTCCCAGACGAAGCGCAGCTTGTAGGTGAATCCCGCGTTGACCTTTCCGCCGATCGTCACCACGCCGTCGAGCCCCACGGAGCGACTGTCGGAGCCGAACGCGTCCTCGAGCTCGCCGAGGCGAAACGGCAGCCGCAGCCCAAAATCGGCGCGAATCGTGAGGTAGTCCGAGATGGCCGTCCACTCCACGGCGGGCCCGAGTCGCACGTAAATGATCCGCGAGCTCGGCAAGACGGAGTTGAGGTCGATGTTGAAGATGTCGCCGCCCACCCCGACGAGCCCGCCGACCAGCAGCTTGTCGAGCGGGTAGAGGTATCCGAACTGACCCAGCAGGCGCCAGCTGTTCGTGTTGAGCGCGATCCCGCTTTCGGCCGGCTGCACCTGGAGTCCGATCCCGGAGCCGCCGTCGATCTGCAGGACGATCGCCCGGACGCTGGCCCTTGGGGAGCGCTGACCGAGAGGGCGGATCAGCAGGTGCCACCCGAAGTCGAAGTACGCACCCGTATCGAGGCTTCTGTTTTCGGTGCCGCCCACGAAGTCACCCACGTCGAGGCGCACGTTCCGAAACCGCGGCCCGCCGCCGATCAGCGCCACCAGGACATCCTGACGCCAGGATTCGTTTTCTGCCGGTCTCGCTTTCACCGGGGGATAGGCGTCGTAATCCTGCGATTCCCCGTCCTGCGTTTCGGCGTCGCTGTCGTCTTGGGCTGAAGCCACGGAATGACTGCAGAAAAAGGCCGCCGCGCCGAGAAGACAGAGGTGACGTAACGTCACCTTCGCATGATCGTACCTCATCCGAGAGAAGAGAGTACGCCATGAATCGCACCCCGCTCACACTTGCTGTTGCCGCCGCGCTCCTCGGACCGGCCGTCGCGCTCCCCGCTCACGCCGATCTCGACGAAAATGCTGGAATTTTTACCGCCCAGCTTCCCGAGGAGGGTTCCAGCATCCACTGGGGCCAAGCCGTCATCGTGGTCGACCAGCCGATCGAGGAGGTTCTTCCGATCGTACGAGACTACGCCAACTACGTGAGTTTCATGCCGAATTTCACGAAGTCCAAGGTTCTGGCGCAGCGTGGATCGCGGGCGATGGTCTACATGGAGGTCAGCGTCGCCCGAGGCGCGATCACGCTTTGGGGGCAGCTTGCCCTCGCCGAGCGGCCCGGCGGCGCTGACGGTCGCGTGGTCGAGGCGCGCCTCATGGAGGGCAACGTGGACGCGTTCAGCGCCAGCTTCACGCTGCGGCCGGTCGACGACGGTGCGAGCACCGAAATCGACTTCAGAATCTACGTCGATCCCGACATTCCACTGCCATCGGCGGTGTTCAGCCGCGAGAACGAGCGAGCCGCGGGACGGACCGTACGCGCGCTTCGAAGCCGGGTCGCCGAGGCGCCCCAGGGTTCCAGCTGAGTGAGCCCGCCCGAACAGCGCGACCGACCTTGACTGGGTACTGCCCCATGCTACGAACGCGCGCCGCTTGGGCATCGTCCTTGCCGTAGCGGCGATCCGGCCCCAGGCGCCATTCGGAGCCCGAAACGGGGCCACCCGGGAACACCGCTGCGATGAACGTGTTATTCACAGCCCTTCTTTCCGAGGGCTCCATCATCGACCTCGACGGTACGTTTTGGCTACAGCTCGGGCTGTTCGCCGTTGCGTTCCTTGCGCTACGCCCACTCATCTTTCGCCCGATGGTGGCGTTGTTCGAAGCGCGCGAAAACGCCATCGAGGGAGCCAAGCTCGAAGCGCTTCGTCTTCAGGACGAAGCGGAAGCGGAGTCGCAGGAGTTCGACGACGAAATGCGCCGTCTCCGGCTTCGGGCGGGCGAAGAACGCGACCGACTTCGGGCCGAGGGCAAGCGACTCGAAAAGGCCGTGCTCGACCACGTCCGTGAAGACAGCGACAAACAGCTTTCGGAAGCCGATGCCCAGCTGGCCACCGAGGCCGCGAAGCTTCGCGAAGAGATGAAGACGACCGTGCCTGCTCTCGCAAGGCAGATCGCCTCGAAGCTCTTGAGTCGGGAGGTGCAGCAATGACCGCCCTTCGCTCGCTCCTACTCGTCCTCGCGCTCACCGCTCCAAGCGTGGCGATGGCTGAACACCACGAAGGCGCCGCCGACCATCAAGCGGATGCGCACGAAGTGGCAGAGACGGCGGAAGGCAAAGGCGAATCCTACGCCCATGAGCTCGCCGAGGGGGCCGAGGAGTCGGCGCACGCCGAACGCGATGGCGAACATGCGGGCCACGGCGAGCTCACGTTCGAAGGCGTGATCTCGAACACCGAGTTCATCGGCTTTCTCGTGAACTTCACTGCGCTGATCGTGCTTTTCTGGTTCATCATCCGGAAGAAGGGCAACCCAGCCCTGGCCGAGAAGCGCAAGGAAGTCGAGAAGGAGCTGGCCGAAGCCCGGCGTCTGCGCGCCGAAGCCGAGAAGCGACACATGGGAACCCAGGCACGGCTCGAACGCCTCGACGAAGAGATGTTCGAGCTCCGCGCGGAGATGATCAAGGCCGGCGAGGCCGAGCGCGACCGCATCGTGGCCGCCGCAGAGGAGAAGGCCGCGCGGATTCGGAAAGACACGAGCTTCCTCATCGAGCAGCAGATCAAGCAGCTTCG
This sequence comes from uncultured Myxococcales bacterium, assembly GCA_965601515.1. Classification (GTDB taxonomy): domain Bacteria; phylum Myxococcota_A; class Polyangia; order Polyangiales; family Houyiibacteriaceae; genus SG8-38. The sequence goes on from CBFCWN010000021.1 coordinate 5,441, forward strand.
CCAGGACCTCACGCGCGAAGCCTCGAGCGCAGCAGTCGCCGCCGCCCAGGAGCTTCTCACCGAGACTACTACGGATCAGGACCAGGACCGCCTGGCCGAGGCCTATCTCGACCGACTCGACGAGGTCATCGAGGAGACCCGCTCATGAGCGCTGTCGGCCGTCGCTACGCCAAGGCCCTGCTCGATCTTGCTCGCGAGCAAGGGCAGGTCGATGCCGTGCTTCGGGACGTTAGCGCCATCTCCGATGCGTGGAAAGAGTCTGCCGACCTCCGTGAGCTCGTGCGCAATCCTGTCGTTCCGAGGCCCGCGCTCAAGGCCGCGCTCGGCGCGGTGTTCGAAAAGCTCGGCGTCAGTCAGCTGACGCGAAACACGGTGAATCTGCTCGTCGACAAGGGCCGTATCTCCCAGCTGCACGAAGTGCTCGAGTCGCTCGAGAAGCTTGCGGAGGCCGAGACGGGCAAGGTTCGCGTCGAGGTCACGAGCGCCAAGCCCCTCAGCGAGGCGTACTACGGTCGACTGGCCGAGAAACTACAGCGAGCGACGGACAGGGAAGTCGTCCTCGTAAAGAAACAAGATCCTTCGCTCATTGGCGGCGTGGTGACCCGAGTCGGCGACCAGGTGTTCGACGGGAGCCTCAGCAATGGCCTGAGCGAGCTGAAAGAGTCGTTGCTTGCGGACGGCGAAACCGCCTAGCCGCAACAAATCAGGAGCCTCGGAACATGCAACTTCGCGCTGAAGAGATTTCCAACATCATCAAGCAGCAGATCGCCTCGTACGAGAAGACGGTCGACGTGGTGGAAACCGGCACCGTCCTCACCGTCGGCGACGGCATCGCGCGCCTCTACGGCCTCGAGAACGCGATGGCGGGCGAGCTGCTCGAGTTCCCGGGCGGCGTGTACGGCATGGTCCTCAACCTCGAAGAGGACAACGTCGGCTGCGCGATCTTCGGTTCAGACGTCGGCATCATGGAGGGCGACACGGTCAAGCGAACCGGCCGCATCGTCGAGGTGTCGGTCGGCCCGGCACTCGTCGGCCGAGTCGTGAACGCGCTCGGTCAGCCGGTGGACGGCAAGGGCCCGATCGAGAGCAAGCTCACCCGTCGCGTCGAGCTCAAAGCACCGGGCATCGTCGAGCGTCAGCCGGTTGCCGAGCCCCTCCAGACCGGTCTCAAGGCCATCGACTCGATGATTCCCATCGGTCGCGGACAGCGAGAGCTCATCATCGGCGACCGCCAGACCGGCAAGACCGCCGTCGCGCTCGACACGATCATCAACCAGAAGGGCAAGGGCGTCTTCTGCATCTACGTCGCCATTGGTCAGAAGCAGTCGACGGTCGCGCAGGTCGTCGACAAGCTCAGCCAGTTCGGCGCGATGGAGTACACCACCGTCGTCGTCTCCGGCGCCTCCGAGCCAGCACCTCTTCAGTTCATCGCGCCGTACACCGGCGTCACGATGGGCGAGTACTTCCGCGACAACGGGCAGCACGCGCTGTGCATCTACGACGACCTTTCGAAGCAGGCCGTTGCCTACCGCCAGCTATCGCTTCTGCTCCGTCGTCCTCCGGGCCGCGAGGCGTACCCCGGTGACGTCTTCTACGTCCACAGCCGCTTGCTCGAGCGTGCAGCGAAAATGGCCGAGGAGTGGGTCGTCGTGAAGGAAGACCAGGAGCCGAGCCGCCTCGGTAACCAGGTGTTCGCCGGGGTCGAGGCCAAGCACGAGGCCGAGGCTGCCGCCAAGGAAAAGGGCGCCGGCTTCGTCGCGAAGAAGCTTCCGGATTCCGGGGGTTCGTTGACTGCGCTTCCGATCATCGAAACGCAGGCTGGCGACGTGTCCGCGTACATCCCGACGAACGTGATTTCGATCACCGACGGGCAGATCTTCCTCGAGTCCGATCTCTTCAACTCGGGTGTGCGACCCGCCATCAACGTCGGTATCTCCGTCTCACGAGTCGGCGGCAACGCGCAGATCAAGGCGATGAAGCAGGTCGCCGGTACGCTTCGTCTGGAGCTCGCGCAGTTCCGTGAGATGGCGGCGTTTTCTCAGTTCGCCTCCGACCTCGACGCGGCAACGCGTCAGCAGCTCTCACGCGGTGAACGACTGGTCGAGGTCCTCAAGCAGGGCCAGTACGTGCCCTGGCCGGTCGAGGAGCAGGTCGTTTCGATCTTCGCCGGCACGCACGGTTTCCTCGACCCGCTTCCCACCGATTCGATCGGCCGCTACCAGGCCGAGCTGATCTCGTGGCTGAAGGCGGAGCGCCCCTCAATCCTCACCGACATCGTTTCGAAGGGGAAGATCGACGACACCCTCGAAAGCCAAATCGAAGACGCGCTCAAAGCGTTTGCGAACGTCTTCGAGCCCGTGAAAAAGAAGACTGAACGGAAAGACTAAACAGGACCTTCACGCCTCATGGCCGCCCTCAAAGACATCCGAAAGCGAATCGGAAGCGTCAAGAGCACGCAGAAGATCACACGCGCGATGAAGCTCGTTGCGGGCGCCCGACTGCGAAAGGCGCAGGAGAACATCGAGGCGCTTCGCCCTTACGCGCTCAAGACCTTCGAGGTGCTCAGCGGCGTGGCCGCACGCGTGAGCCCGGAGGAGGAGCTTCACCCGCTGCTCGCTCGTCGCGAACCCAAGAAGATCATGCTCGTCGTTCTCACGAGCGACCGTGGTCTTGCCGGAGCGTTCAACTCCAACATCTGCCGTGCCGCGTACAAGCGTTGGAAGGATCTCGAGGCCGAGGGCGCCGAGGTGAGCTTCGGCGTCATCGGGCGCAAGGGTCGCGACTACTTCAAGCGCCGCGATGCGAACATCCAGCACGACTTCGTCGGAGTGTTCGAGGACCTCACGTCCGACAAGGCCGGTGAAATCGGACGCTACATCGTCGACGAGTACACGTCGGCGGAGCTCGACGCCTGCTACCTCGTGTACAACGAGTTCAAGAGCGCAATCAGCCAGCAGGTCTGCATCGAGCCTCTTCTTCCGATCACGCCGATGGAGCTTCCCGAGGACCAACTGGGTGACTTCATCTACGAGCCCAGTCAGGAAGCGCTTCTCGACAGCCTCCTGCCGATGTACGTCGAGGTGGAAATCTACCGAGCCCTGCTCGAATCGGTGGCGTCTGAGCACGGTGCCCGAATGACCGCGATGGACTCTGCGACCAACAACGCGAGCGATCTCATCGACCGGCTCACCCTCCAGTACAACCGCGCCCGCCAGGCTGCCATCACGAAGGAGCTGATGGAGATCATCGGCGGTGCAGAGGCCCTCAAGGGCTGAGGATGCGATCGGCTCTGCCGTCGGCTGGACCCCTTTCGGGAAAGTCCCTAGATTAGTCGGGGATGGACTTTTCGAGTGAAAAAGAGCGCTGGGCGGTTTGGAGTGTCCAGGCACGGCGCTTCGCCAAACGTGAGAACTACACCGACGCCGTGGCTCGAATGTCGTTGGTCAAGCGCTCCATGGAAGACGCGCTGACCCGAGTCACTGACGCGGCCGACCGCAAAGAGCTCGAAGCTCTGCTCTCGCGCGCGACGGAGCAGTTCGAAGACCTGCGCGCGAGCTACGACGAATGGCGCACGGCCATCGCGACTCGACGCCAAGCCACGATCGACAACGCGGCAGAAGAAATGGCGCGACCGATTCCAGCGTCCTCCGAGTAGCGATGGCCGAAAGCGAACCATCGTGCTCGCTTGTCGCTTCGAGTGTGAACGAACCGCTCGTCGGCACTGCGGTCGAGTCCGTCGATCGCTGGTTTCTGCTCGAGGTCAACGATGTGTGGGCCCCGAAGCCGCTCGCGACGGAAGCACTGCCCGAAAGGGCGCGTGCCCGCCTCCAAGAGTGGCTCGAGACTCCTCGAACCCGCCTTCAACTCATTCGCCGACCTGGCCGTAGCGGACGTCGTTCGCTCTTCATGGTCGTGTCGTCGGATGGGACCGCGCAACGCGTCGAGCTCGACAGCCTCGAAGACTTGGCGAGCCTCGACCTCGAATCGGTATCGAGCGAGCCGGTCGACCCTCTAGTGTTGGTGTGCGTGCACGGTCGCCGCGACCGGTGCTGCGCGCAGTATGGAAGCGCCGTCTACCGCTCGCTTCAGTCTCGGATCGGAGACCTCTGGCAGACGAGTCATTTAGGAGGCCACCGCTTTGCGGCGTGTGTGCTGACGCTCCCCGATGGCCTGATGTATGGGCGCGTCCGACCCGAACACGCCGACGACTTCGTGTCGGCTCTTCATTCGGACGAAGTCGCCGACCTCGAGCTCTTTCGGGGCCGCACCGAGTACGACAGGCCTGCGCAGGCCGCAGAGATCTTCCTCCGACGAGAAACGGGGCTTCGCGTCAGCCGAGGGCTCCAATGGCTCGCAACGGACGAAGAAGGCGAAGGGTCGTGGTTGGTGCGTTTCCGTTACGGCGATGACCAGCACGCCATTCGGGTGCGCCGTGAGGACATGGGCGTTACTCGCCCTGCGAGTTGCGGTGGCGACGCGGAGCCTGCGTTCCGCTTCGTCTCGGAATAGCCCGAGGGATAGGCAAGCGGATCCGGGTGGGCTAAAAGCGTTCCCGTGGAACTTTGGCTTCTGCTGGCCTGGACCATTTCAGGCGCCGCGTTGCTCTTCACCCATCTCCTGATGGCCTGGGGCGTGCTCTCCGGTCCGCTTACGGCCCGATGGCGATATCTAGGGTTCCTCATCCCCGTGCTCACACCGATCGTCGCGTGGCGCGGCGGGAATCGGCTCGGTCCCATCACCTGGGCGGTGCTGTTGGCGATCTACGTATCCGCCCGCATGGTCGAGGTCTGATGACAGAGCCGCCTACGGATTCGTTCGTGATCGCCCGCCTGGCGCCCGACCAGGTGGAGCTGGCCGAGCTCGCGTTCTGGGAGCTTGGCGCGACCGGGATCGAACAGCGAGACGACACGACGATCGTCCGCGAGCCAACTCCTGGAGAGATCGTCCTCATCGTTGCGTTCGAGAACGAAGCGTCCGCAGCTGCGGCGGCACGGGCTCTCGAGTCCGACTACCGGGTGCAGCTGCACCATGTCCCCCATCAGAACTGGGCCGTCGAATGGCGAAAAGGCTTCGGAGCGCAGCGCATCGGGTCTAGGATTCTGTTGCACCCATCGTGGGAGGACGTCGAGGGCGGCCCAAACGACATCGTTCTCGAAATCGATCCGGAGAATGCCTTTGGCAGCGGCGATCACGAGACCACCCGCCTGGTGCTCGAACTGCTCGATGGTCGGGTCCGGACTGGCCAGCGCGTGCTCGACGTCGGCTGCGGTAGCGGCATCCTCTCGATCGCTTCGGTACGGCTCGGGGCTCGCTCGGCGGTGGGAGTCGACATCGAAGAGGACGCCATTGCCGTCGCGGGCCGAAACGCGGAGCTCAACGGCGTCGCATCGTCCGTCGAGTTCTCCACTACGCCTCTCGATGAAGTCACAGGCGCGTACGACGTAGTGGTCGCCAACATCGAGACGCGTGTTCTCGTGCACATGCCCGCTGCGCTTAGGGCCCGCATGGCCCCGGGAGCCTCGTTGGTCCTCAGCGGCATACTCAATCGAGAGCGCGACGAGCTGCTGTCGGCGTACTCCGAGATGCGACTCGAGGAGCTGGTGGAGGAAGGCGAGTGGTGTGCGTGTGTCTTTCGCGAGGTCGAGAGTTGACCGAGCGTCGCCTGCACGTGTCGGAGCTTCCGGCCGACGGTGGTGAGGTCACGCTCGACGAGGCGGCGAGCCGGCACGTGCGGGTGTGGAGGCTTCGAACCGGTGACCCGATCGTCCTTTTCGACGGCCGAGGAAACGAGAGCTCGGGCCAGGTCCTGTCGTTGGACGAGCGTGTCATCTGCATCGTCCAGCGGCCGACGCGTACGCAAAGCCGCGGAGCTCGACTCGTGCTGGTTCTAGGTGTCCCCAAAGGGGGGAAGCTCGACGAGTGCGTACGCATGGCGACCGAGCTCGGCGTTCACGAGATTGCGCTGCTTCAGGCCGAGCGTTCGCTTCCGCGCTGGGACGAGCGACGGGCGCGGTCCCGGATCGAACGTTTGACCCGAATCGCCGCGGAGGCCGCCGCCCAATGCGAACGCTCGGACCTGCCAACGATCCACCCTCCACGCGCGCTCGGCGACGTACTGAGCGACGTGCCCGCTTCCGCGGCGACCGTGGTGTTCGGGGCGCGCGCGGAGGGCGCCTTCACGCTTCCGGAACTACCTGAACAAGTATGGTGTGCGGTGGGCCCCGAGGGTGGCTTCAGCGATGCCGAGGGCCAGCAGTTCGAATCCGCGGGCTTCACCTTCGCGAGCCTCGGGCCGACCGTCCTGCGTGTCGACACGGCCGTGGCCGCTGCGCTCGCGATCGTCGGCGACCGTGTCCACGGGTTGCAAGCTCGTTGACATAAAGATCGCGAGGACGTCACCATAGCGTTGGACATGTCTGTTCTCGCTTCGATTCTCGTCCGCGATGGGGTGATCCCCGTGGAGCGCGTACAGGAGGCGATCCAGGAGCAGGTCATGCGAGGCGGCAATCTCGACACGGTGCTGCTCGAGCTGGGGCTGGTTTCGGAAAACCAGATGAACGCCTACTGCGCCGCCGTGTTCGGTTTGCTTCCCGGCACGCGCGACGAAGTGATGAACGTACCGATCGGCACCATTCGGCTTCTCCCTCGCGAGTTCGCCGTACGTCACCGCCTCGTCCCGGTCGCACGGACCGAAGACGCGGTGGTGTTGGCGGTCGACCGTCCCCTTCCCGAGGCGACACTTCGCGAAATCTCTTTCGAGCTCGGGATCGACCCGGTTCAGCGCATCACGTGTTCGGTACGAATCGAGGCCGGGCTCGCCAAGCACTATGACATCGAGATGACGACGCGGATGCGCTACCTGAGCGAGGTGTTGATGGCTCAGGACGCCGGTCCGGTTCCGTACGTCGCACCTTTCAAGGGAGTCGGAAAACGAAGCTCGCTTCCGCCGAAAAAGGAGATTTCGGGTTCGTTTCCTCGCGTGGAGTCCTCGGTGCCTGCGCCCGCGGGCCTCGCCGACACCGAGCCTCCTGAGCGGTCCGTGCAAGATGTCGTCTCGTCGGTGCCCGCCGGAACGTTTCGGGATTCCGACCCTGGCACGATTCCGAAGAGGCGCTCAGAGGCCGGTGAAGGTTTCCTCGATGGGAGCCGATACAGTTTGAGTTTGCCGCCGCGCCCTCCCGAAGTGCTCGGTCGGCCGTCGCCGAACCAACGTTTCGTGAGCGGGCCCGTTCGTCAGCAAGGTCGGACGGGGCCCCCTGGCGCGCGGACCTCGGCGGCGCGCTGGAAAGCCGCCCCCGGCCCTGAGCGTCGCCCCCGGAGCTCGGTGCCCGCCGATCCGCGCCGTGACAACGATGGAAGTGCGATCGCTCACGATGTCGTGTCACTCGGAGGCAGCCGCTGGACCGCGGCTCCTAGGAAGGAGCCCGTCGAGCCCTCCGCCGGAAAGTGGAAACCCGCCCCGCCACCGGTTCCCGAACGGGAGTTGCCGAGCGTCATCGTCGACGTGGGCGACGAGGTCGAGGGTATCGTCGCTGGGATGCGGAACGCCGGGCCCGAGGACGAGATGGCCATCCTGCCTTTGCTTGCCGTGGGCGAGGCCGCGCTTCCCGCACTTGCGAGAGAGTTCCCCGGCCGGCTCTGGTTGGATCGCGCGACGCCCCACGCGAGAGCTCCCGCGGGGCGTGACATCTCTGCGATCGCCCGGGCCTTCGTTGCGTTCGGACGCCGCTCGGTCCCCTACCTCATTCCGCTTCTCGAGAACGAAGACGCTGACATTCGCTACTATGCGACTGCGCTTGCTTCGGAGTTCGTCCACCCGGATCTCGTGCGACCCGTCGGGAGTCGCATCTTCGACTCCGACGAGGCGGTGCGGAGCAACGCCTATCGTGCACTCAGCGTGCTCTACGCATGCGAGGTCGAATTCATGCTTCTGATCGAGCGACTCCGCGCGTCGGCTAGGGACGAGCGTGACCTCGAGTCTCAGGTAGCTTCGGTAGACGCGCTCGGTCGACTGCGGGATGCGGATTCCTTCGAGCTCCTGGTTTCGCTTCTGGACCGTAGCGAGACCAGTCTCCTGCGTGCGGCGCACGCGAGTCTGGTGCGTCTCAGCTGCCAAGACTTCGGCGTCAGCATCAAGAAGTGGCGTGGGTGGTTCGACAAGAACGCCGAGCGCCACCGCGTCGAGTGGCTCATCGACAGCTTGATGCACTCCGACGAGCGCTTGCGTCGAAGGGCGATCGACGAGCTCAAGCACCTGACGCAGGAGTATTTCGGCTACGACGCGGAACAGTCGAAGAAGGATCGAGAGGCTGCGCAGCAGCAGTACCGTGCATGGTGGCAAAGGGTCGGGTTTCGACTGTTTACCTCGCCCGGCACTGGAGATTCTGGTCAGGCCCACGGCCAATGATAGACTCCGCCCGCACTTCGTAAGCGACTCCACCGTGCGAATCTCGAGGCTACTCATCATCGTGGGCCCGGCTGCAGTGCTTTACGTGCTGGCAGCTCGGGCATCATCCGGCACCGCGCAGGCGGCGGATTGGCTCGTGGGGTCCGCTGCGCTCGTCTGTGCGTTTCTCCCGCTCGCGCTTCGTGGCGCGAAGGCGAGTCGACGTGTGTCTGCCGTTGCCCTGATGGGGACCGGCATCGCGTTGGCCCTTGCCTCGGGCCAATCGTCCGAACTGTGGCTCGGCCGACTTCACGACTTGGCGTGGCTAGTGGTCGTTTCGATCGCTCTCGGTCTCGCGTTGCCCGTGGGCGTTCGCCGGTCGATGCGGGTTGGGGCTGCGGGCGGCTTCGTCTCCGCCGCTTTGCTCGGCGCGCTCGCTGCGTCTTCGGGCCTCGTTCCCTTGCAGACGTTTGGGGTGGTTGTCGTCGCCGGACTCCTGGTGACGGGCGCCCTTCATCAGTTCGGGCTCACCGGCCGAGGTCACGCGGTCGAAGGTGGGCTCTCCGCAATCGGTATCGTCATACTCGCGGTTGGCCTCGCGTACGCGTGGTTCGGACCGCTTCAAGGCACGCTCGCGAGCGTGGTCGAAGCGGGAGTCGGACTGTTGCTTTGGCTTGCTCACCTCGCTTGGGTCGATCCGCGCTGGCGATGGCTTCGGCGGACCGGCGTTCCTGTGCTCGTCGCATCCGCAGCGGTGTTTTTCGTCGTGTACCTTTCGTCCCCGGCCGAGCCACTTGCTCCGTGGGAACAGGGTGCACGCGTCGTTGTCGCCGCGCTTCTTTGGTGGGTGCTCTACTCCGCGGCGAACCGGCTCTCCCATCGCACCGTGTGGAGCACGTCCGAGGAGCTCGTCGAAGTCGCTCGCTCAGCGCGCCATGCACTCCGCAACGCCTCCGATCTCGACGAGGTCGCCATCGCGGCGTTGGAACCGCTCTCAAGCCTTTCGGTCGACGCTGCAGAACGCCCCGAAATCATGACGTTTGAGCCCCCGCTTCGGGTCCGTCTCGCTTCGGGGGCACGCGTCGAGATCCGGAGCGCAGAGCCGCATGAGGCGATCGTGCGCGCCGTGGGAAACGATTCCTCCCTCTCGACGATCGACTTCATTGCGCTCGAGGCGCGCGTCGTTCGAGACACCACGATTCGCGAGCTGGTCCGGATTCTGGCGTCACGCGGAATCGGTGCGGTCGTCCCCTGCGTCCGGACCGATCACTTGGAGGGGTTGCTCGTGCTGCCCCTGGGAGGCCGTTCCGAGCCGCTGACCGCGCTCGAGCACGAAGCGCTCCGTCGGCTCGGTCGCGCACTCGGCGCCGCTCTTTCATCCAGCTTGGTGCAGCGCCGCGCGCAGAGTCACATCCACCAGGTCTCGGAGCTCCACCGGAGTGCAAAGGCACGAGTCTCCGAGCTCGAAAGCGAGGTGGAGCAGCTCCGCGGGCAGTGCGACGTGCTCGGGCGCGGCCTTTTCGAGGATCAGTCGCTTCACGTCGCGTACAGCCCTTCGATGCGTCGTGTGCAGACACGGGGGATCGAGCTTGCCGCCGGCGCTGAGCCGATGTTGCTGTCTGGCGCCTCGGGCTCGCCCCTCCTCCAGGTCGCACGGTTCATTCACGATCGCGGGCCTCGATGGGAGGCGCCCTTCATCATGGTCGATTGCGCCGCGACCGAGCCTGAAGAAGCCATGGCGCGACTGTTCGGTTCGGAAGAGAATCCTCGCGGCTGGCTCGACTCCGCATCCGGCGGAACCGTCTTCCTTCGCGATCTTCCGGCGCTTCCTCTTGAAGTTCAGCGGCGACTCGCTGAGCTCCTCCGCGACGCCTCCTCGAGCCCGCGCGTCGTCGCCACCGTCCGGACGACCCAGGACGAACGCGATCCTCGGCTTGGAATCGACTCTGACCTCGCTCGCCGCCTTGAAGAGCACACGCTCGAGGTGCCCTCTCTTCGGGAGCGGAGGGAAGACGTTCCGTCGCTGGTGTTGCTCGCCGTCGACCGTGCGTGCAGGGTGCTTGCCCGCGATCCCGTCGGAATCGACCAGGCGGCCATGGCGGCATTGGTCGACCACGATTGGCCCGGCGACGTCGCTGAGCTGGACCTCGTCATCCAGCTTGCCGTCGCCCGCGTGCGTGGTCGCACGATCGGCGTCTCCGACCTGCCGCCTCTCGCTTGGACGCCTTCGCCGCTCGAAGAAGCACTAGACGGTAGTTACCTGGAGGTCGAACGGCGATTGCTCGAGCAGGCGCTACGTGCGTCCGCAGGAAACAAGAGCGAAGCCGCGCGTCGTCTCGGGCTCAAGCGAACGACTTTCCTGGACAAGCTCCGCCGGCATGGCCTCGAAAAGTGGCTCGGAGGCGATGTCGGGGGTTCGGCCGTAGGGTGATGGGATGAGGCCAGTCATTCTATGGGACGTGATGGGGACCTTGGTGCATGACCCTTTCTACGACGAGATGCCCGAATTCTTCGGGGTGTCGTTCGACGAGCTGTTGCGTCAGCTGAAGCCCGGGCCTTGGGTGGAATTCGAGCTTGGCAAACGAACTCAGTCCGAATTCCTCGTCGACTTTTTCGCCGACGGTCGCGACTTCGATCACGCCGGCTTCGTCGAGTGCGTGCGTGAGGCGTACCGCTGGCTACCGGGCATGAAAGAGCTGCTCGCCGAGCTCCAGGCGAAAGGGCACGGCATGCACACGCTCTCGAATTATCCCGAGTGGTACCAAATGATCGAGCAACGCTTGGAGCTCTCGCGCTTTGTCGACTGGACCTTCGTGTCGTGCCTCATCTCGATGCGGAAACCCGATCCGGATATCTACGCGCACGTGATTCGCGAGCTCGACGTCGAGCCCAGCCATTGCGTCTTCGTCGACGACCGGGAGAGCAACTGCCAAGCCGCGCGTGATGCCGGGATCCATGCGATTCGCTTCCGCGGCGTCGAAGAGCTCAGGCGAGCGCTAGAGGAAGCCGGCGCGCTCTAGTCCCTGGGCCGAGTTTCGGTCAGAATCTGCCCCCATGTACCGAATGATTGTCGAAGAGCTCGGTGGGCCATCGGCCCTGCGCCGTCAGGACCTACCCGATCCCGAACCTGGTCCAGGGGAAGTGTTGGTCGATGTGAAGGCGATCGGCTGCAACTTCTTCGATACGCTGATCACGCGGGGCAAGTACCAGGTGCAGCCGGACCTCCCGTTTGCGCCGGGCGCAGAAGCCGCCGGGGTCGTTGAAGCAGTTGGACGGAACGTCTCTCACGTCGCGCCGGGGGATCGAGTCACGGTGCTTCTCTCCTACGGCGCCTTTGCGTCGAAGCTCGTCGCTCCGGCAGCTCGCATCTTTCCGATCGCCGAGGGCATGTCCTTCGAGGCTGCCGCCGCGCTGGGCGTGGTCTATCAGACGTCCTACGTGGCGCTGGCGCCCCGAGCGCAGCTTCAGCCCGGCGAGACGCTTCTCGTGCACGCAGCGGCTGGAGGCGTCGGTCTGGCGGCCGTGCAGATTGGCGTTGCTCTTGGGGCTCGGGTCATCGGCACCGGCGGGACTCCGGACAAGCTCGACCTGATTCGTCAAAACGGGGCTGAAGTTGCAGTCAACTACCGGGAAGAGGACTTCGTCGAGCGGACCAAAGAGCTCACGGAAGGACGCGGCGCCGATGTGATCTACGATCCGGTTGGGGGGGACACCTTCGATCGCTCGCTCAAGTGTATTGCCTTCAATGGAAGGGTGTTGGTCATCGGGTTCGCAAGTGGCCGCATCCCGGAAGCCAAGATGAACCGCGTGCTCCTGAAGAACATTTCGCTCGTCGGTCTGCACTGGGGACTCTACTTCGACCGAGATCCCGAAACCCTGCAGCGAGCGCAAAGAGATCTCGTTGAGCTCTTCGCGGAGGGCAAGATCGACCCGCTCGTGTCCGCGACGTACCCGCTGATCGACGCCGAGAAGGCGCTCGAAGCGCTCGGGGATCGAAAGACGACCGGTAAGGTCGTGCTCGTCCCCTAGTCTGATTCGCCGGAAAGCGCCGCGTCGCATCGCGCCACGACGGCTTCGATGACGCCGTCGTGACTCCCGAGTGGGGCCGCGATCACGAACTCGATGCCTTCGTGCAGCTCCGCTGCTTCTGCGACGAGGCGCGGGATGTCCTCGCTCACGTGACGGCCCTTCGTGAGCATGAAAGGATGGGCGACAACGCGCGTGGCGCCCTGCTCGACGCATCGTGCAAACGCATCGGCGATGGAGGGTTCGGCGAGCTCCATGTGCGCACCCTCGACGACGGCGTTCTCCCCGAGGCGCGCTTTCACGCGCGCTGCAACCTCGCCAATGAGCGTGTTTGCTTCGGCGCGCCGGCTTCCATGGTCGATCAGGAGATACGCATTCATCGCTCGCGGTTCTGGGACTCGCGCGACCGCCTGTCAAGAACCGAAGTCGCTCAACGCGCGTTCGACCGAACCGACGTATGTGCTTCCAAACAGGTTGACGTGGACGAGTAGCGGATAGAGCTGGTAGAGCGATACGCGTTCAGACGCACCGGCCGACAGAGGGTAGGCCTCCTCGTACGCATCGAAGACGCGCGCACCGAAACCGCCGAACAGCCGCATCATCGCCAGGTCGATCTCTCGATGGCCCCCATAGACGGCCGGGTCGATCAAACAGGGTGCGCCGTCTTCGTCGACGTGGAGGTTTCCGCCCCATAGGTCTCCGTGGAGCCGTGCCGGCGGCTCGGTGTCGCCCACGAGATTCGGGAGCTCCTGCTGGAGCCGTTGGAATCGGCGCATCGGTCCACCGCCGATCAGGCCTCTGTCGCTCGCCAGTCGCAGCTGAGGCTCGAGACGCTCTGTCCAGTAGAAGGACGGCCAGTCCGGCGCCATGCGGTTCGATTGTGGAAGGCGTCCAATGAAGTTGTCGTAGCCGAGCCCGAACGACGGGGAGCCGAAGGCGTGTAGCGCAGCGAGCCCACGTCCGAGCGTCTCGTCGAAGCCAGGCTGCCGTCGGGCGGACCGAAGAAACTCGAGCGCCAGAAACGACTCGGACGATGCGAGCACTTGCGGAACGCGGAGCGCACCCGCCTGATCGAGCCACTCGAGCCCACGCGCCTCGGCGGGGAACATCCCCTGCGGTGGCGAGCGGTTGGTCTTGACGAACACCGTGCGTCCATCGGTGAGGGTGACTTCAAACGCATCGTTGATGTCTCCGCCCCCGAGGCGCCTGCTCTGACTCGCCCGCGCGCCGAGCGCCTGTTCGAGTGCGGCCGCAACCTCCGGGGTCATCGCAGGTGGCGCTCCCGAACGTAGTCGAGGAGACCCCTGCAGGCGGCTTCGCAGATCTCGAGCACCTGTTCGAAGCCATCCCCGCCACCGTAGTATGGGTCCGGAACCTCCGAGCCGGTTGGGGATTCCTCGTCGAAGTCCCGGAGTAGGTAGATGCGCGCTGCGGCCTCGTTGGTCGGCGCGAGACGCAAAAGGTCTGCGTGGTTTGAGCGGTCCATGGCGATCAACAGGTCGAAGCGTTCGAAATCTTCACGAACGACTTTGCGCGCTTTGCCTCCCACGTGAAGACCGCGGCGCTTTCCAGCGGCTCGAGCGCGGTGGTCTGGCGGTTCGCCCACGTGCCACGCGCCCGTTCCTGCGCTGTCGATGTCGACGAGCTCGCGGAGCCCTTCCTGTTCGAGAAGACCACGCATGACGGCCTCCGCCGTCGGTGAGCGGCAGATGTTCCCAAGGCAAACGAAGCAGATACGAACCGACATGATCAGGGTGTGAGCAGGACCTTACCGACGTTTTGACCGGCCTCGATGTAGGCGTGCGCTTCGCCGGCCTGCTCGAATGAAAACGCGCGATCGACGTGAGGCTTGATCGCTCCGGCGGCGTAGAGCTCGATCAGCTTGGTGAACGCCTCGGCCGTCATCTCCTTTTCGTCCCAGAGGTGGCCCATGTTGACGCCGGATACACCCTTGTTTTCGTGCATCAGCTTCATCGGGGTCCACCAGGGCATGTGGGTGAACTGTCCGAGCACGTGCGTGATCCTACGCTTGCCGTGCTTTGCCATGTTGGCCCAGCCAAACGGAATCAGCATGCCGCCAGGCCGAAGCAGGCCGTAGCCCTTTTTCCAATCGGCGCCTCCGAGAGCGTCCAGCACGAGGTCGACCCCTCGACCGTCCGTGAGTCGACGAACCTCCGCCTCGTAGTCGACCGAGTGGTAGTCGATCGGGTGGTCGCACCCGTTCTCTCGGACGTATTCGTGCTTTCGCTCTGATGCGGTGCCGTACGTCGTCACCCCGCCCACCGAGCGGCACAGCTGCAGCGCAGCGGTTCCGACGCCTCCTGCGGCCTGATGGATCAAGACGTGGTCCCCCGACCTCACGCGGAAGACGTTGAAGAGCATGTGGTACGCGGTGAGGTACGTGACGACGAGCGCGGCGCCTTCGCCGAAGGACATGGACTCCGGCATTTCGTAGGCCTGCCCGGTCGAAAGGCAAACGGTGTCGGCATACCCGCCGAACTGGATCATCGCGAGGACTCGCTGCCCGATCCGGCCTTCATCCACTCCGTCGCCAACTGCGTCGATCACTCCGGCGACCTCGTATCCGACGACCATTGGGAGGGGCGGCGCGTCTTGGTAGAGCCCTTGTCTTGCCATGATCTCCGCAAAATTGATCCCAGAAGCCTCGACGCGAATCCGCACCTCGCCTTCGCTAGGCGTCGGGTCGGGCGCTTCGCGCACCTCGAGAACGTCGGGTGTTCCGAACTTTGGAATCCAAACTGCCTTCATGTTGGACGGGTAATCGCACGCGGAATGATGTCAAGCAGCACACGGGAGCCGGTGGTATTCGCAGGGTGTCCCTGCTAGACGAGGCAAATGGCCGACTCGTTTCTCCCGCAAAAGGACGAACTCAGGCGGCGTCTGGAGGGGCGCTACATCAACGCCGTCCCTCACAACCGCGCGCTCGACCTCCGCGTGGCGGACTACCGCCCCGAGCACCTGTCGCTCGCGCTCCCGTATCGTGAAGACCTCGTCGGTAATCCAGAGACGGGCGTGTTGCACGGCGGGTGCATCACGAGTCTCATCGACGCGACCTGCGGGGGCGCAGTCGTCATGTCCTTGGTCGCACCCCGTCGCATTGCCACGCTCGATCTCCGCATCGACTACGTCCGCCCGGCGCTGCCTCATCAGGAGGTCATCTGCGATGCGCACTGCTACAAGGTCACGCGGCACGTCGCATTCGTCCGAGCTGCCGCACATCACGGTGACAAGGCGAGCCCGATCGCCACGGCCTCGGGCACCTTCGTCGTGTTTCGCGAAGAGCGTCGGGGCAACGATGGAGATTCCGAATGAGACTCCGGGATGCGGTCGCCGCGGTGCGGGACACCGGCAATTTCGACAAGCTGACGGACACCATTCCGTACAACCGTTTCATGGGGATCACCGCGGAGCTCGTCGACGGGGAGGTGACAGGCCGGATGAAGTATTCCGACCATCTCGTTGGGAACGCGAACGTCCCCGCGCTGCACGGTGGAACCCTTGGTGCGCTGATGGAGTCCACCGCCATCTTCAAGTTGCTCTGGGAAGGCGAGACCGAGGGCGTCCCGAAGACGATCAACATCACCGTCGAATATCTCCGCGGGGCGCGTGCCCAAGACGTGTTCGCGAGGGCGGTGTTCACGAGACACGGGCGACGCGTCGCCAACGTCCGCGTCTACGCCTATCAGGACGACCCCGACAAGCCGGTCGCCGTCGCGACCGCGCACTTCCTTCTCGTTCAGGACTAACCGACATGAGTGCGATCCCGATTCATGGCCACACCAGCGCCGAGCTCGTGGCGCTCGCGAAGGCACGACTTTCGCGCGGCCACGGGTTCGCTCGTCGGATCCATGGGCAGGTGATGAAAGAAGGGCGTTTCGACCCGGACGCTTTCGAGATCAGCGCCGAGGCGCGTCACGCGTGGCGATCCGAGTTCGTGTTTTCGCTCCCGGAGGTCCTTCGGGTTCAGTCCGATCAGAGCGAACAGGGGGACACCTCGAAAGTCGTCTTGCGGCTCGACGACGGGCTCGAAGCCGAGGCGGTTCGAATCCCGATGGGCCGCGGTCGCTACACACTCTGCGTGTCGAGTCAGGTTGGATGCAAGATGGGCTGCACCTTCTGCGAAACCGGGCGAATGGGCCTCCTTCGGCACCTTCGCGTCGACGAGATCGTGGCGCAGCTCCTCGTCGCTCGGCATCAGCTCGGCTGGGAGATTCGGAACATCGTCTTCATGGGAATGGGCGAGGCGCTCGACAACGCCGACAACGTGATCCGCGCGATTCGTGTGTTCAACGACGAAGCGGGCCTCGCCATCGGCCAGGAACGCATCACCGTGTGCACCGTGGGACACGTGCAGGGCATCCGTCGACTCGACTCCGAGGGATTCAAGCGGCTGAATCTGTCGATAAGCTTGAACGCCGCGAACGATTCTCTTCGCAGCGAAATCATGCCCATCAACCGACGCACCCAGCTCGCCGAGCTACAGGACGTGCTCGCAGACTATCGACCCCGACGAAACTTCGCGCTGGGCGTCAACTACTGCTTGCTGCCAGGGTTGAACGACACGCACGACGACGCTCGCGCGGTGGCCGAGTTCTGCGCTCCCCTCGGACGCGTGCTCGTCAACCTCATCCCCTACAATCCGGGCACCCGGCCCCTCACTCGCGCTCCCGACGAACACGAGGTCGAGCGGTTCATCGCGTGGCTTCGCGAGGAAGGCCTACCCGTGAGGGAGCGCGTGACGAAGGGTCGAAGCGTCATGGCGGCGTGCGGGCAGCTCGGGAATCCGAACGCCCGAGAGCGTCGCCGAAGCCTACTCTAGAGAGCTCGAGGCGCTCACTTTCTCTTCTTGCCGCGATAGCGTACGCGGATCGGCGACCCTCGGAACCCAAACCGTTTGCGTATCTGATTCACGACGTAGCGCTGGTAGCTGAAGTGCACGTCGTCGGGCTGATTGCACATGACCACGAAGGTCGGCGGCGCCACGCTCGCCTGGGTGATGTAGTAAAGCCGAACCACACGGTGGTGCATCGTCGGCGGAGGGTGGGTCTCGATGACCTCTTCGAAGAATCGGTTGAGCTCGCCGGTCGAGATGCGCTTTCGGTGCTCTACGACCGCGTCTGCGATGCGTCCGAGTAGGGCGGAAACGCCTTTCCCTTCGAGCGCGCTCGTCGTCACCATGGGCGCCCACGGAACGAATGCCAACACTTCTCGGGTGCGGTCCATCGCCTTCTTCTGAGCGTCGCGGTCGAGAAGGTCGACCTTGTTCAACGCGATGACCAACGCGCGACCGCGGTCGTTTGCCAGGCCCGCGATCTTCGCATCTTGCTCGCCGACGCCGCGCTCCGCATCGATCATCAAGACGACGACGTGGCTCCGTTCGATCGAACGAATGGCTTGCAGGACGCTCAGCCCCTCGACGCCGCGCTTCTTCACGCTGCGCTTTCGACGGATACCAGCCGTGTCGATCAGGATGAACCGCTTCCCGTCGCGTTCTACGAGCGTGTCGATGCTGTCCACGGTCGTACCGGGCCGGTTGTCGACCAGCTGTCGCTCCTCGCCGCAGAGTTGATTGACCAGCGAGGACTTCCCCGCGTTCGGTCGACCGATGATCGCAACACGCGGTACGTCGAGCTCTGGTTCGGGCACCTCGACGGCATCGGGAAGCCGTTCTGCGATGTGCTCCTCGAGGTCGCCGATGCCGCGGCCGTGAAGCGCAGAGATCGGACGAATCGAATCGATGCCGAGCTCGTAGTAGGCGACCGCGCCGTGCGACTTCGATTCGGAGTCCGCTTTGTTGGCGACGAAGATCACAGGCTTTCCAGCGTCGCGGAGCAGCGCAACCGCCTCGCGATCGGCGGGGAGGGGGTCGACGGTCGCGTCGACCACGCAGATGACGAGGTCGCACTCGTCGAGCGCGAGTCGCACCTGCGCCGCGATGCCGGTCTTCATCGGGTCGTCGCTGTCTGGATCGAAGCCACCGGTGTCGATGAGCACGAACTCGCGTCCGAATGCGGAAGCATCGGCATACGATCGGTCCCTCGTCACCCCTGGAATGTCTTCGACGATGGCAATGTGCTGACCCGCAAGCCGGTTGAAGAGGGTGCTCTTTCCGACGTTTGGCCTACCCACAATCGCGACCAGCGGCTTGTGAATGACGGAGCCAGCCGGCCGACGCGCGTGAGGCTTTCGGCGACTCACGGCTGACCCTCTTTGATTGCGAGCTCACGGGCTTTCACCGGGTCGCGCGTCCACCCTGGCACGACCTTGACCCAGAGTCGCAGGTACACCTTGCGCTCGAGGAGAGCCTCGATCTGCTCTCGCGCCTCGGTGCTGATCTTCTTGATCACATCGCCTCGTGAGCCAATCACGATGGCCTTGTGGCTTTGCTTCTCGACGACCAGCGTGCCCTCGATCCGGACCAAGTCATCGGTCTCTTCGTAGAGATCGAGCTCGCATGCGATTCCGTGCGGAACTTCGTGCCTCGTATTGAGCATTGCAGCTTCTCGGATCAGCTCGCTGACGAAGAACCGTTCCGGCCGATCGGTGAGAAAGTCCGGATCGTAGATGAGCCCCTCGGGGAGGGTCTTTCGGATTTCCCCGATGAGCGCGTCGCGGTTGGTGCCTCGTGTCGCGGAGATCGGCACGATGGCCGCGAACCCGAGCTTCTTCTGATACGCCTCGATGAATGCGAAGAGTCGCTCCTTGGCCTTCAGACGGTCGACCTTGTTGATCGCGAGCACCGTCGGTGCGCCCGACTCTTCGATCGCGTCTAGTACCGCGGCGTCTTTTTCGTGCACGCCCACGGGTCCATCGTTTTTCGGCGCTTCGGTCACGAAGACGATGCAGTCACAGTCGAGCAGGCCTCTCTTTGCACTATCGATCAACACTTGGCCAAGGGCGCCCTTGGGTCGCTCGAGCCCCGGCGTGTCGACGAAGGCGATTTGCGTCGGCGGGTCGTCGGAAGCGAAGACGCCAAGGACACACGAGCGTGTGGTGCCCGGTCGCGGCGTTGCGATGACGAGCTTCTGTCCGAGGATGGCGTTTAGAAGCGTCGACTTTCCCACGTTGGGTCGCCCGACGATTGCGCAGCGGCCGGAACGAGGTTCCGTCGCGTCATTTTCAGGCTCCGTCATGGAGGCCGGAGCATAGCGAAACATCGTCCGGGCAGCATGGCCCCGCCTGGGGCTCTGAGCTATGCTCGCCGCGCTCATGCGCAAATCGACTTTTCTTCCCCTGTTCTTGGCTTCTGTGTGCGTTTTCTTCCTGCCTGCGTGTACAGGCGAGGTGGGGACCACCTGCTTCCAAAACGACGAGTGCGACAGCGGACTCATCTGCTGTCATGTCGGTAGCCCATTCGTACAGGGCACCTGCCAGACCGAGATGGTGTGCAACGACATGGGTGGCGGCACCGGCGGCGTTGGCGGCTCAGGAGCGGCTGGTGGCTCTGGTGGCGCGGCCGGTGGATCGGGCGCGGGCGGAAGCGCGGGTGCGGCCGGACAGAGCGGCGCTGGGGGTCAGGGCGGAATGGCCGGCCAGGGCGGTGCGGCCGGAGCAGGTGGCATGGGCGGCGCTGCGGGAGCGGCTGGCATGGGCGGCGCTGCGGGAGCGGCTGGCATGGGCGGCGCTGCGGGAGCGAGCGGCGCCGGAGGTACCTGAGGTCGATGCGGCGCAGTCTGCTCCTCGCGGTATGTCTGAGCTGTGCGACTTTCGTGCTCGCACGGTCCACCGAGGCGCAGACGGTCCCGGACGCTTCGTCGCTCCCCGAGAGCGACGACCTTCCCGCCATCCTCGCGGAAATGACCTCGGAGCAACCGGCCTACGAGCTCGGCGTTCGTCTGTTCGAAGCAAAGCGATACGAGGATGCCGAGCAGGCTTGGCTGCGGGCCTACTCGCTCGGCCGGGACCCGAAGCTGCTCGTCGCCGTCGCCGACACCCGGCAGCGACGAAACGATGCTCCCGGAGCGGTTGCCATGCTCGAGCAGTATCTCGCTGACCGCTCCGACGCGCCGGACAGGGCCTCCATCGAAGCACGCATCGCGACGCTGCTCGAGAGTCCGGCGCGACTCGTCGTCCGCTCTCTCGAGCCAGGGCACGCCATCCTGCTCGATGGCGTGCCCATTCCCGATAGAACTCCGGCGACGGTGGAGGTCGAACCCGGGACGCACACAGTGATCGTGGTCGGAGATGGGAAGCAGGTCGGCGAGAAAACCGTGCAAGTCGGATACGGTGAGGTCAAAGAGCTCGATTTCTCTCCGGAGACGAAGAGCGATGTGCTCGTCGAGCAGGACGCGGAGGCGATGAAGGAGTCGGAGCTCGAACGCCAGCGCCAGGATCAAACGATACGCCGTGCGGTCATCTCCACGGGCGCCATCGCGGCCGCCGCACTCGTCACCGGAACCGTGCTTGGCGTCGTCGCGCTCCGAAAAGAACGGGACTACCGGGAGAACCCGAGCCAGAGTCTGGCCACACAGGGCAACCGTATTGCTTTGTTCGCAGATCTCTCGTTCGGGATCACTGCGCTTTCGGCGATTACGTCCTTCACGCTGTTCATGACCCACAGAAACAAGCGGAAGCGCGAGAAGGATACCGCGCGCTTTCAAATCAGAACCCGCGGCGCGGGCGCGACCGCCACTCTGAGGTTCTGACGTGACTCGTTCGATCGCCGCCTTCGCGTTCGTCCTGGCCTTGACCTCGAGTACGGGTTGCAGCCTCATCGTCGACTTCGACGATCCGCCGGTCATCGAGGAACCGGGCATCGGCGGAGCGGGTGGGAACGGCGCGCCTGGCGGTGCCGGAGGCGATGGCGGAGCCGCCGGCGAAGGCGGCCGCGGCGGCGTGGCGGGCGCTCCTCCTTAGCGGCCCGTGAGGCGAACCCGGTCGCGCAGCGTCCGAATCACTCCGAGCTGAGTCGCGGCCACGAATCCGTGGGAGAAGTAGGTGTTGCCTGCGATGAGGCGCCGAATGAGCTTCGGAGAGTCGGCCGGGTCGAACGTCGCCCAGGCCACCACACCGGCCTCTCCGTTGCGATATCGGTGCGTGTCGAACCGCCACTTCCCCCTCGACAAGGTTCCAGAGACCCCGTCCACGGCGATGACCGTTGGGCTCGGGCGCAACACCATCTCGCCGCCGACGTGAATGAGGGGGATCGGGATTTCCCATTCGAAGCGAATGCCCTCGGGCGACCGCCCGACGATCTCTGCGCAGGTTCCATGCAGCAGGGATTGCCCGAACTCCTCGGGGTCCGCCATGATGCGTCGCACGCGCCGCACGCTGCCTCCCGTGCGCCCGACCACGGTCACTCGCTGCATCGTGTGCCCGTCCAGATCCATCACGACCAGGTCGCCGCGGGCAAGAATCCCGTGAAGCGCATTCATGTCTAGGTAAGGGCGCGCGAGTGGCATCACGGGAGCTTTCGTCGCGACGTGAGTGCCAGTCCGGGTTTCGGCCTCTTCCTTGACCTCGAGAAGCGTCACCATCGCCACTGCGATGTTGATCGTCCGGTTCGCAGCGTTGCCCTCCGCGGAGAGCTGCCGCGTAATGTAGTTCGCATCGCGCATATCGAGACGCGACGAGAACACGACGACCGAACGATTCGGTCCGTCTGCGAAGACTCGCCACATCACGCGTCCGATGCCGAGCTCGCCTCCGATCGTTCGAATGTCGAACCGGTAGCCTCGCTCGTCGTTCCCGGGGTACTTGGTCAGGATGTTCTGACCCGACATCGAGAAGAGGCTCACGCCCCAGTGCCAATCGAACGCGAGCATCTCCCCGTTCCTCGAGGTCACGTCCACGCCGGTGAGGCCACTCATGAACTTCGGGTAGTCGCTTGGATTCGCGATGACCGAGGCCACGACCTTCGCCGGCGCATGGATCTCCGCCGCGTAGATGACCGCGACGAGATCCGTTTGGCGATTCGTGAACTCGGTCAGCATGACGGGGCCGCGCCCGAGCAGCGGACGAAGCAGTTGCCGCTCTTCGGCGTTGAGCGTTCCGAGGCGCGCAACGGTCGCATCGACGCGTCCGGTGCGGTTCTCCGCGGATGCGCCGACGTGCAGCGACAGCAGAGCAACCAGGAGGGTAAGGAATCTACGCATGCGTCTTGGACGACCTCAGTTGCCGATTGTTCAATACCGCTGCAAAACGGCCAACAAGAGCCGTCTCATGCGTGCAAGGAGCGAATGGACCCCTCGAGGGATTGCATTGTGGCTGATCGCGGCGATTCTCGCGACCCTCGTCGTGTGCACACAAACTCGACCGGAAGATCCACCGCCCGAGGCCAAGAGCCCGACGGTTGAGTTCGAAGTCCTCGAGTGAACAAAACCGACCGGCAGACTCGATGAACCGAGACTCTGCTTGACCCTGGCGGACCGCCGACCTTTACTTCCCGCATGCAAATCTTCATCGACTCGGCAGACATCGAAGAGATTCGTGACGCCGCCGCCATGGGCGTCGTCGACGGTGTGACCACCAATCCATCGCTGGTCGCGAAGACCGGCAGGCCCTTCAAGGAGGTTCTCGTCGACATCTACGAGGTGGTCGATGGACCGATCAGCGCGGAGGTGGTCTCCACCCACTACGACGGCATCATGAAGGAGGCACGCGACCTCGCTTCGATGCACAAGAACATCGTCGTCAAAGTCCCGCTCATCGCGGAAGGTCTCAAGGCGGTTCGCTCGCTCACGGACGAAGGCATCCGTACCAACGTGACCCTCTGCTTCAGCCCGACGCAGGGGCTCTTGGCAGCGAAAGCCGGCGCCACGTACATCAGCCCGTTCCTCGGGCGCATCGATGACATCTCCGGCACCGGGATGGAGCTCGTCGAGCAGCTGGTGACCATTTACCGAAACTACGGCCTCGAGACCCAGGTGCTTGCGGCGAGCATCCGGTCCCCCCTCCACGTGGCGCAGGCCGCCATGGTCGGAGCCGACGTCGCGACCATTCCTCACAAGGTCATCCTTCAGCTGATCAAGCACCCGCTCACCGACATCGGGCTCGAGCGATTTTTGGCCGACGCCAAAAAGATTCCAAACAGCTGATAGGCTGCGCGTCACTGCAACTGCGCGAGTCATGAATGCGTCCTCGAGTCCTCGTTGTTTACAAGAAGAGCACCTACCAGCGATACGTCGGTCGGGCACAGGAGCGCCTCGAGGAGCTCATCGCGGGTAGCGACATCTCGGTCGAAGGTCTGCTCCAAGAGCACGAGATCCACCAAGAGACCCTGAAGCGCGCTAAGACGGCGCTTCGCGAGCTCGGCGCACGAGCGGTGCTCAGGTACCGCCCCGAACCCCTGCCGGACGAAGACGCGTGGGACCTCATCGTCACGCTAGGTGGTGACGGTACGCTGCTCTGGGCCTCTCATCTCGCTGATTCGTCGACACCGATGGTCGCGATCAACAGCGCTCCCGACACGAGTGTCGGCTACTTCTGCGCGGGAGACGGACACAACGTGGGCGAGATTCTCGCCGAGGCGCTTGCAGGTCGTCTCAAAGGAAGTCGTCTCGCGAGAATGCGCGTCGAGTTCGACGATCGGCTCATCTCGAGCCGAGTGCTCAACGACGCGCTCTACTGCCACGAGAGTCCCGCGGCGACCTCCCGCTACATCATCGAGCACTCGGGAGCTCAGGAACGGCAGATGTCGAGCGGCGTGTGGGTGGGGCCCGCCGCCGGTTCCACTGCCGCTCTCCGCTCTGCGGGCGGCAAAGTCCTTCCCGTCGGATCTCAGAAGATCCAGTTCGTCGTGCGCGAACCCTACCGCGGCGTCGACAACCGCTACGAACTGATCAAGGGGTTGGCGTCACCGGGCGAATCGGTCGTGATCACCAGCCGGATGACCAAGGGCCGCCTGTTTCTCGACGGCACCCAGAAAGTGCACGCCGTCGGCATCGGGGATCGGATTCGCATGTCGCTCTCTGATGAGCCGCTGACGCTGCTCGGACTCAAGCGCCGCTCGGACGGTTCGTCGAACGCGCTTGCCTTGAAGTAAATTGGCCCGCCTCGCACGGCGGCGTTACCAATGGGCGATGCCTCGTGAACGCCGCCACGTCGCCTTGACCGTCTGGCCCATCGCCGTCGTGTTCGCCGTGGGATTGGTTCGCGCTTGGCCTGGGGTCCATGGTGCACCGGCGTACGCCGCGTCCGCCCCCTCGAGCTGGGGCTGGCTCACCATACAAACGACTGTCGTGGTGTTCTCGCTCCTCGCTTACGCGGTAGGATGGAGTCGGTTCGCACCGGACGCGGAAAGCGGCCACCCGTACCGCTCCACCGGCTGCGTTCGTCTTCAGAAGGTCGCGGGAGGAGCCGCGTGGGGTCTTCTCTTCGCGCACCTCATCTTGCAGTGGGTGATGACGCTCCAGGTCGGGCCCGTCGCGATCAGTCACTACGAGCTCATGAGGGGTTTTCTGTCGCGCGCTCCGGTGCTCGGCTTCTACGTCATTGGGCTTGCCGGCGTGGGCGCCTATCTCGCCCAGGGCATCGCTGCGTCGTTCCGAGCGTGGGGGCTCGGAACCGGGTCAGAAACTTCTCGATGGCTCGAAGCCGGTTGTACCGTCGTGTCCGCCATGCTCGCGCTGATGGCCGTCAACGTGCTCAGCAACTTTGCGACCGGCCGCGCCTATTGGGACGTCAGTCCGCCGGCGGCAGAAAAGGCACACGTCGAAGCTACGGGAGACACGCGGTGAGCCTCGTTCGCATCTACGCGATCGCCCTCAACACCTACCGAGAGGCCGTTCGCGACAAGGTTCTGTTCGGGGTCTTGGTGCTCGCGGCGGGCGTTCTCGCGCTCACGCTTGCGCTCGGCGAGCTCTCGCTCGACCAAAACATGCGCGTCGTCACGGATTTAGGACTGGCCTCGATCTCGCTCTTTTCGGTGGTCGTCGCGATCTTTCTCGGCTCATCACTCCTCTACAAAGAGATCGAGCGAAAGACCCTCTACGTCATTCTCCCGAAACCGATTGCGCGATTCGAGTTCCTCCTCGGCAAGTATTTCGGGATCGTCGCGACCTGCGCCGTCTTCATCGCCATCATGGGTGCCCTCCAGCTCCTCGTGACGGCGATTCAAGCGGGCGCATCGACGACGCTCGTCATCGCGGTGCCTGCTGCGCTGCTCGTGGCTCTGGGGCTGGCTTCCTATTTTGCTCGCGACCGCACGGTGGTTCTTCCCATCTGGTCTGCGGTGGCTCTGGGGGCGATGGTTTGGGTCTGCTCGACCGTCGACGTCGAGCTCTTCCGCCTACTCGCATCACTTGCCCTCAGCGTCGGTGAAGTGCTGATTCTCGCCGCCGTCGCGCTCCTGTTTTCGTCGTTTTCGACTCCGTTCCTCACGGGCGCATTCACGTTTGGCGTCTGGGTGGTCGGTCGCTCTGCGCACGACATGGTTGCGATGGAGACTCGAGTTCTCAGCCCCGGCATCAAGCGATTGCTCGGCTGGCTCGCCGAGGTCGTCCCCAACTTCAACCTGTTCGTACCCGGTCGTACGACTCTCGTCACGACAAGTCAGGCTTTTGGGGATCCACTCGCCTACGTGGCCACGACGATGGGGTACGCGGTTCTCTATGCAGGCGTGACCCTTGCGGTCGCGGCTCTGATCTTCCGACGTCGAGACTTTCTGTGAAGGCGCTTTCGGAGCGTCCGGGAATGGTCGCGGGGTTGCTTCTGTCGATCGCGCTTCTCGCTGTACCGGTTCGCGTTGCCAGCGAGGCGCGGTCCGAGCTTGCGGCCGCGAAGGCCGCTGCTGCGGCGGGAGACCAAACTCGAGCGATCGATCACTTTCGACGAACACTTCGGTGGTCGCTTCCATTCACGCACTGGGATGAGCAGGCCGTCGAAGGTCTCGAGAGCATCGCGCGGCAGCGTGAAGCGGCCGGAGACTTCGAAGGTGCGCTCCTCGCGTGGCGCTCGATCGTCGGAGGGTCGGCCTCAGGCCGCACCATGTTCGGATCGGAGAGAAAGTCGGTGAAGCGCGCGAAGAACCAGATTGCGCGACTGGCTGACGACGAAGATGACGCCGGTCGGTATCGCGCGCTGCTCGATAGAGAGATTGCGCCGAACCCACTCGGGGGAGCGCTGCTCGTCCTCGGGTTCTTCAGCTGGGTCGTTTCTCTCGGCCTGCTGATTCGCTACGGCTTCGATCACCTCGGCCGGCCTCAGTTGCGATCCGCACGTGGACCCTTGATCGGTGCGCTAGCGGGCTTTGCTTCGTTCGTCATTGGCCTGTTTTTCGCCTGAAGTTGCCCGAACCCGAGGCACGGGGTAACAGGGCGGCGTGGATTCGATCGAAATCGTCGGAGGCGGACCACTCTCGGGCTCCGTCCCGGTGAGCGGAGCGAAGAACGCGGCTCTTCCGATCATGACCGCGGCCCTGCTGGCGGATGGCGAGCACGTGTTTCGGAACGTACCGAACCTTCGTGACGTGCACACGATGACCCGCTTGCTCGGGCGTCTCGGCGTCGACGCCTCGTACGCGGACGGCCAGGTTCATGTCACCGCGGCGGGAAACATCGAACCCACTGCGCCCTACGACCTCGTCAAGCAGATGCGCGCGTCCGTATTGGTGCTTGGGCCGCTCGTCGCGCGCTGCGGGCGTGCGATGGTGTCGCTTCCCGGAGGCTGCGCGATCGGCGCGCGTCCGATCGACCAGCACCTCAAGGGGCTCGAGGCCATGGGTGCGAACGTCCAGCTTCATCACGGATACGTCGAGGTGACCGTCGCGGGAGGACGTCTCAAGGGCGCCGACGTAGCGCTCGACTTTCCGACCCATACTGGCACCGAGAACCTCATGTGCGCTGCGGTGCTCGCAAAGGGTCGAACGACGCTGACAAACTGCGCCCGCGAACCCGAGGTCGAAGAGCTTGCGCGAGTGCTGAACAAGATGGGTGCGCGCATCGAAGGCGCCGGTACGTCGGTCATTTCGATCGAGGGTGTGGATTCGCTCCACCCGGTAGACCACGCGATCATCCCGGACCGCATCGAGGCAGGAACGTTCATGGTCGCCGCAGCGGCGACGCGCGGCAACGTGCTCCTCGAGGGCATCGGCTTCGAACCGCTCGAAGCCGTGGTCTCGAAGCTTCGGGAAGCCGGGTCGACCGTCGAGCGGGAGGGCGACGGAATTCGGGTCGTTGGCGCGGAGGTGATTCGGCCCACGGACATCATCACACAACCCCATCCGGGCTTCCCGACCGACATGCAGGCGCAGCTAATGATGTTGATGTGCCTCGCCGATGGCACGAGTCGCATTACCGAAACCGTCTTCGAGAACCGCTTCATGCACGTCTCCGAGCTGAACCGCATGGGTGCGAACATTCACGTGCACGGTCGCACTGCCACCGTTCACGGCGTGAAGCGCCTCGAAGGCGCGGAGGTGATGGCGACCGACCTGAGGGCGAGCGCCTCCCTCGTGCTTGCTGGGCTGGTCGCGGACGGAACGACGCACGTTCGGCGGGTGTATCATCTCGATCGCGGCTATGAGCACATCGAGGAGAAGCTCGCGCCCCTTGGCGCGAACATCAAGCGGGTGGCCGGCGATGCATGAGCCTAGTCGAGACAACGTCGTGATTGCGGTACCTAAGGGTCGGGTGCTCGAGCAGCTCGGTGCGCGCCTCGAGAACGCGGGCATCCCGACGGACGCGCTCACCGCGAGCAGCCGCAAGCTCGTTCGCGAGGACGAAGAGGCGAAGCTCAGTTGGCTACTCCTCAAGCCAGATGACGTGCCGACCTACGTCGAGTACGGAGTCGCCGACCTCGGCATCGTCGGTCGCGACGTGTTGATGGAGCGCAACTACGACGTCCTCGCCCCGGTGGATCTGGACATCGGGCGATGCCGGATGATGGTGTGCGGGCTACCGAAGGCGTCTTTGGACGGAAAGCAAGAGCGCCCCCTGCGGGTCGCGACGAAGTTTCCCCACATTGCCGAGCAGCACTTTCGCAGCAAAGGGACGCCCGTCGAGCTCATCTTCTGCCAGGGGTCGGTGGAGCTCGCGCCGCTCACGGGGCTTGCAGACGTGATCGTCGACCTCGTCGAGACCGGCGAGACGCTCCGCCAGAACGGCCTCGTCACACTCGAGAAGATTGCGGACATCAGCTCCGTCGTCATCGCCAACCGGGCGCGCCTCAAGCTTCGCCGCGAGTCGATTGAGCCCATCCTCGACGCCCTTCGAACCTGATGCTCCGCCTCCGTACCGGGACTCCTCTCCAATGGGCCGATGTCGTCCTCGGCGACTTCGATGCGTTTCTCGTCGACCACGCGGCCTGCGAGCGCAAAGCGTCGGCTACTGCGCTCAAGCTCGTGTCGCATTACTCAGACCGAACGGTGCTGGTCCGCGAGTTGATCCCCTTCGCCCAAGAAGAGCTCGAGCATTACGCGCAGGTCATGGCCATCATTTTGGAGCGAGGCCTAACGACGCGACCGGACGAAAAGGATCCCTACGTCGGGGCTCTGATGAAGCTCATTCGACGCGGGCCCGAGCAGTACTTTCTCGATCGACTGCTCGTCCTCGCCGTGGTCGAGGCGCGTGGCTGCGAACGGTTCGGCCTGCTCGCCGATGCCCTCGATCCGGGCCCGCTCAAGGAGTTCTACACCGACATCACCAGGAGTGAGGCGCGACACCATGGGCTGTTCGTTCGCCTCGCGAAGGAGTACTTTCCGGCCTCGACGGTGCAGGAGCGGCTCGACGAGCTATTGGACGCCGAGGCGGAGCTGGTCGACCGGCTCCCGCACCGTCCGGCGGTGCATTAGTCGACGTCGGCAGCCCGAGACCGCTTTCGGTAAAGGACGCGAATCTCTCGGAAACCAAGCGCCTCGTGGGCTTTCCGAGCCTCGTCGTTTCCTGCCCACGTCGCGGACTCGATGACGTCGCATCCACGGCTCGTGAGGCGTCGCTCGAGCTCGAGAAGTAGCGCCCGGCCGATTCCGGTGCCGCGCGCCTGCTCGGCAACGTACCAGTCCTCGACCACTCCCCGCCGTGGAAGTACTCGCCGCGATTCCACGCGAACGCGCCCCGTGATGTACCCGAGAATGCCCTCGCCGGACTCGGCGACGAGCACGACGGCGCTTCGGTCGGCCATCAACGCGGCCAAATCGTCGGCGAGGACCTGCTCGTAGTCGTGGTAGTCGATCAATGGGAGGTCGGACCGGTCGACGACCCGGTCGCGCTGGCCGACATAGAGGCGCTCGTGGAGATCCAGCAGAACTTCGCGGTCTTCTGCTCGGGCCTCTCTCACCTGTACTGCGTCCGCCATCCGTCTCTCTACCTTTACCGCACTCGGATGCTCGAGCGAATCCGAAGATACGTCTTTCGACCGATCCCGGGGACGCGCATGATGTCCTCCACGCGTCGAAACGGCCGCTTTTCTCGTTCCCGAACGATCGCGTCCGCGCGCGAAGGACCGATGCCGGGAAGCGTGACGAGCGCATCGACGGCTGCTTCGTTGATGTTGATGCGACTGTCTTGGTCGGCGGTCGGCGGGCCGGGGTCCTTCGGTGCCTCTGCCCGTGCTGTGGCAGCTGCGACGACGCTGAGCGCGAAGAGCAGCGCGATCGTCGAGGTGGCGTTCGAGGTGCGTCGAATCATGTGTCGTCCTCCTGGTTGTGGGAACGGGTTCATGCATCCGCCGTACCGACGGTCGCGGCCCTTCTTTCGTGTACTTGCCGTGGACGAAACGGCGGTTCTCCGCCCTTGCGATGGCGGCCGCCAGGCTCCAGTATCTCGCCGTCCACGCAGGAAGGAGACCGATGCGAATTTCACTGTCTGAGGGAACTTGGGACAAATCGACTGCGGACGTGGTGGCGATTGCAGTCGGCTCGGGGCGCACACGTCTCAGCCGAGCGCTTGGCCGTATCGAAGCGGTCACTGGAAAAGGCAGCATCAAGCCGCTTGCTCAGGATGAACGCTTCGAAGGCAAGGCCTCACAGACGTTGAAAGTCGCTGCCACAGGCAAAGCCAAGGCCCGCTGGCTTCTTCTCGTCGGCATCGGATCCGAGAAGGACGCAGAGAAGGTCGCACAGCAGATCGGACATACGGTCGCGAACGCGGCACGAGCGCAGAAGAGCGTTGCCCTGGAGTTGCCGGACGTGAACCCCTCGACGGTACGCGCGGCCGCGCAAGGCTTGGTCAGCGGCAGCTATCGCTACACCGAATACAAGAGCGACAAGAGCAGCAAGCCGGCGTTGACCTCCGCCACGCTTCTCGGTGCGCCGAAGAACGCACGCGGCCTGACCGCCGGAATCCGGGCCGGAAAGGCCGTGGCCGAGAGCGTGAACTTTGCACGCGACCTCGTGAACGCGCCGCCGAACGATTTGAACCCCGTGACGTTGGCTCGCGCCGCGGCGAAGGAGTCGAAGAAGCTAGGCCTCTCGTGCCGCGTGTGGAACAAATCGAGGCTCGAGAAAGAGGGGATGAACCTCTTTTTGGCGGTGAACAAAGGAAGCGCGATCGAGCCGCGTATGATCCACGTGATCTACAAACCGACGAAGCCGAAGAAGAAGGTCGTGTTCGTTGGCAAGGGGCTGACCTTCGATGCGGGCGGCCTGTGCATCAAGCCGGCGGGCTCGATGGTGAACATGAAGTGCGACATGGCGGGGTCGGCGGCGACGCTCGGCATCGTGTTCGCAGCCGCGCGACTCAAACTGCCCATCGAGGTGCACGCGGTCGTCGGCTCGACCGAGAACATGACGGGTGCGGCGGCGTATCGACCCGGGGACGTGTACTCCTCGTATGAAGGCAAGACGGTCGAGGTGATCAACACCGACGCGGAAGGCCGGATGGTGCTCGCCGATGTGCTCACTTGGGCGACCCGGAAGCTCAAGCCCGACTTCATGATCGACCACGCCACTCTGACGGGCGCGGCGATGGTCGCGCTCGGTCCCTATCGCGCGGCGCTCTACACCGACGACGACAAGCTCGCGAAGAGCTACCTCGACGCGGCGGACTCGGAGGGGGAGGCGTTCTGGCGAATGCCTCTAGATACGGACCTGCGGTCGATGTTGAAGAGCCGCATCGCGGATCTGAAGCATGTTGGCGGGCGCTACGGCGGCTCGATCACCGCCGCGCTCTTCCTGAAGGAGTTCGTGGGCGACACGACCTGGATGCATCTCGACATCGCCGGGCCTGCGTTCACGGAAAGCGCGCACGGGCGCCTCCCCAAGGGTGGCACCGGCTTCGGCGTCGCGACCGCGACGCGCTTTCTCGAATCGCTCGCCGACTAGAGGCGGTAGGGGAACGTCACCTTGAACGACGCCTGCTTGAAGCGAGGGACGCGTGCGCGCTTCACCGCGCTGGCGACGCAGGCGCCGACGGGCGTTCCCTTGAACGGACCGGAGGACACCTTGGCGTTGCTGACGCGACCCGTCTTGCCGCTGAAGACGACATCGACGATGGCGGTGCCGCCAGCATCCTTTTTGCACGACTTCACGGCGCCGCTGACGCCCTGAAGCGCCTTCTTCACGTCGTTGCGCGACGGTGAGTCAGGTAGTCCCGCGCCCGACGAGCCGCTCGTGCTCGCCTGCTTGGCCTTCGGTTTCGACGGAGAGGACCCGCCGACGACCTCGTCCATGAGCGCGTCGAGGTTGTTGCTCTTTCGCTTCG
Organism: uncultured Myxococcales bacterium; assembly: GCA_965601515.1. GTDB lineage: Bacteria > Myxococcota_A > Polyangia > Polyangiales > Houyiibacteriaceae > SG8-38. Next base: position 37,451 of record CBFCWN010000021.1, read on the forward strand.
GAGTCGGCTCTGCTTTCGCGCGCTGCTGGGTCGAGCTCCTCTGTGTGCGCTGCCGCTTCTTCTTCGGCGCCGTGCGCTGCCGCTTCGCTGGCGCCGCGGGTTCTTCGATGGTGGCAGCCGCTGCGGGCTCTTCCGGCTCGATGTCTACGACGGCGGCTTCCTGCACCGGCTCTTCGGGCTCAGGTGCCGCATCGGGCTCCGCCGTCGCGGCCGCTGCTTGCTGCGGAGTCGCGGGCTGCGGGTCCATCGGCGCGGAGATCTCGAGTGCGTCGTCCTCCGAGCCTCCGAGCGCCATTCCGACGCCGATGCCAGCGCCGACGATTGCGATCAGAACGACCGCCGCTCCGGCAATCCAGATCCACCGCTTGTTGTCGGACGTTTCGAGCGGCGCTGGACCAAGGAGCGGCGACCCGATGGTGCTGCTCGTTCCGGTGCCGATGGCGAGGAGATCGTCGACCGCCTGAGCCGGTGCGGCCTGCTTCGTCGAAGAGGTCGACTGCGCGAGCGCGCGGATGTCGATGAGTCCCGAACCTTCGCCCGCGGCCTGCGGGGCGCTTGCCGTCGAAGCCGCGGTTGGCTGAATCGGCTGCGCGGGCTGTGCCGCCTGCGGCTGTGCCCCGCCTTGCGACGCCAACTGCTGAAGGTTGCTCAGTGAAAAAAGGACGGAGTTCTCGTTTCGCTGACCGGTCATGCGTTCCGCGGAGGCGGCCGCCATACCGCCACCGCCGAGACCCGGGCTCGCATCGCCCGTGAGAGTCGTCGCCGTCTCGGACACCTCTGCGGCGGCCGCGGCGGCAAGGGGGGCGTCTTCGGCTTCGGTCGTCGTAGGCGTCGAGGCGTCGTCGAATCCTGTCACCATGCTGCTCTCGGTGTCGATCTCGCTCGTCGGTTCGCGGCCCCCGGAAAAGAGGTCACCCTCGGTTCCAAACGAAGACGTGTCTTCGTTGCTCTCGCCGGTCGAGGCCGCGGCACCCCCAAAGATCTGCTTCAGCTCGGGAACGTCGCTTGCAGCCTTCCAGTCTCCGAAGCCTTCTTTCCAGACGTAGGAGTCGAGTCCCACCGAGCCCTTGGCAAAGAGTCGGCTGAGCTCGATCGGCGGCAGCGGACCCTTCTGTTCGCCGTCGACGACGATGTACCAGGTCGCCTCGTTCGATTCGTCCCCGCTCGCTGCGGTGTCCGCGAACGGGTGCGCACCGGTCTGGTCGCCGCGGACCTCCAGCACCGAGGAGCACTTCTTGCAGCGAATCTTGAAAATTTTTCCAGCGACTTTTTCGTCGGCGATCGAGTATTTCGCCCCGCAGCTATCGCACACGATCTTCATCTGTAGCCCCCGACTCCCCCCGGCCCGGGCCAGCCCCGCCGGATCGAAGATTCCCCTTTAGGACCGCGATCATAGCGGTCCTGGCTTGTGCCGAGCAAGAAGTCCACCAAGGTCATCCCCGCCCCGTTGGACCCAGAGCGCGGCACAACCTTGGGTCTTTTTAGTTTACGACGACCAGCTCCGCGCCGTCGTGGCCGCAGAAGAGGTGGCCGGAGCCGTGGCGGACCCCGCATTCGGGGCAGATCTTGTGACCGTCGAGTCGGATCGGGGGGCGGGTGGCGCCGGAGGCCCCGTACAGCCCGTAGGGCACCAATTCATCGGAATCTTCAGGGCAAAAGCTTGCGTCCGACGTGTATCCGCGTCGGCAGGTTGGGCAGATCATCCCATGGGAAAAGGCGCTCGAGGCGGGTCCCTCGTGGAGCGGGGCGCCGTCTCGGACACAAAACCGCCTCTCGGGCGCGTACTCGCCGTGACAGACCGGACACGTTTTGACCGGCTGCTCCTCGGGAGGCGCGGGGGTTCGTCGAGGCGGCTCGGAGGGCACGTTGGTGGGCGTGCTCGACGTGGGTGCGACCGACGCCGCTGAGGATCGCATCTCGGCGCGTTTGAGAATCACGAGCGCGGCTGCGAGTGCTGCCGCCGCGGCGACGAACCAGGTCATCCTCGAAATTCTGCCGGATCGGTTCAGCGGAAGGCCACAAAAAAGCCCGGACGACCTGAACGTCCGGGCCCCTTTGAGTGGTTTCTGCGGCGTGCCTTACAGGCCCTTCACCGCCTCGGTCAGCTCGGGGACCACGTCGAACAGATCGGCGACCAGGAAGTAGTCGGCGACCTGGGCGATCGGCGCTTCCTTGTCCTTGTTGATGGCGACGATCGTCTTGCTGCCCTTCATGCCTGCCAAGTGCTGGATGGCTCCGGAGATGCCAATCGCGACGTAGAGCTTCGGGGCGACGACCTTGCCGGTCTGACCGACCTGAAGCTCGGGCGCGACGTAGCCCGCGTCACAGGCGGCGCGCGAGGCACCCATGGCCGCGCCGAGCGCGTCGACGAGAGGCTCCACGACGCTGGAGAAGTTCTCGGCGCTCTTGAGAGCGCGTCCGCCGGAGACGACGATGTCGGCTTCGCTGAGCTCGGGGCGCTCGCTCTTCACGACCTCGATGCCGATGAACTCGACCTTGTCGGCGACGGGGTCGGCCACGACGGCGACGTCTTCGAGCGGGCTGGTGCCGCCGGACGCTTCCGCCGCATCGAACTCCGACTGCCGGACGGTCACGACCTGCTTGTCGCTGTTGATCTCCACCGTGCCCGAGACGTTGCCCGCGTACATCGGACGCGTGTACGACAGCTTTCCGCCGTCGACGTTGACGCCCGCGATGTCTGACGCCACTCCGGCGTCGAGCTTCGCAGCGACGCACGGGAGCAGGTCTTTCCCGTAGGTGCTCGCGCAGGCGACGATCACGTCGTAGCCCTTGCCGACCTCTGCGGCCGTCGCCGCGTACTTCTCGCAGGTGTAGCCGCCGGGGATTTCGGCCTTGAGCACCTTGCCCGCGCCGTAACCCGCGAGCTCTTCAGCCGCAGCGCCGGCGCCTTCGCCGATGGCGAGGATGTCGAATGAACCGCCGGTCCCTTCGGCGATCTCTTTTGCAGCGGTGACTGCGCAGAGAGTGGTCTTTCGTGCTTTGCCCTCAAGGAGCTCCGCGACAACGAGAACGTTAGCCATGTCTGATGATTCCTTTTCCGTGTCCTGAGGGTTAGATGACCTTGGCGTCGTTGTGGAGTTTGTTCACGAGATCCGCGACGTCCTCGACGAAGGTGGTTTCGCCCGAGCGCGCAGGAGGCAGCTCGAACTTGGTGTAGTTGAGTGTCGTCCCGCCGTTCGCGCCGAGGTCGCTCGCCGCCATCGTGTCGATCGGCTTCTTCTTGGCCTGCATGATGCCCTTCAACGAGGCGTAGCGACCGCCGACCTCGAGCTTCGCGTACTCGTAGTCGTCCGGGGTGACCCCGTTTCGGATCGAGTCGGTGGCGAGGATACGGTCGGACGTGGTGAGGACGGCCGGGCCGGTGACCTTGACGGTTGCGACGCCGGTGTCGAGCTCTCGCTGAACCTCGAGCGTCTTGCCGTCGTCGCTGGTCTTCACCTGCATTGCGTAGTTGATGATCGGCCAACCGAGTTTCTCGGCGAGGACCGTGCCCGCAACGTTCGAGTCGCCGTCTGCAGCCTGCTTGCCCATCACGACGAGGTCGGGGCTTTCTTTCTCGACGAGCGCTTTGAGGATGCTTGCGACGGCGCCCGAATCGAGCGAGCCGTCGTCGGCCTCGACCAGAATGCCGCGCTCCGCGCCCTTCGCAAGACCCTCTCGGATGATGCGCTGTGTGTGCTCGTCATTCGGACCGATCGACACCAGGACGACCTCGCCGACGCGCGCGTTTTTCTCCGCCGCGTTCTCGGTCAGTCGCAGGGCCGCCTCAAGGCTCCAGTCGTCGAATGGATTCATTTTCCACTCGAGTCCTTCGGATGTGACAGCGGTGCCGTCGGCGCTCACTTTGAGCTTGCTTGCGTTGTCCGGATCAGCAACGCGCTTGATGGGTACGAGGATCTTCACGTTTCCTCCTGATGAAGGGCCGTGCAGGCCAATAAATGCTGGAAAACGCAGGCGATCTAGGCGCGTTTGAGGAGCCTGTCAAGGAGCGCGGCCGAGCGCCCCGAGAACCCAGGACCCGAGCGTCTCGAGGTCCGTGACAACCGGCACAGTTTCGGGAAGTTCCGGGATCTCGCCGCGATCGTCGACGTACGCCACGACCGGCGTCCCGTAGCGAAGTGCGAGGACGACTTCGCTCCGAGTTCCGAGCGAACCGGGGAGGGCGACGACGACATCCGACGTGAGAACGTTGATGTGGTTTCTCGACGCGAGGTCCGTTCCGCGCGGTCCGCTCAGTGGGAGATGCGTGCGAATCGCGAGCTCGACGAACGGATTCGGGTAGCCAGGCGGCGAGTGAACGCTTCCGTCCTCGGTCGCGGGAAGAATGCCGAGGACCAACCCTACTCGATTTGTGACCGAAGCGAACCCTTCACTCACGGCGGACATGGTGCCTGCGCCTCCGCCCGTGAGAAGGTGAACGTTCTGTTCGGCCAACCAGGCGCCGAGCGAACGACAGCGCTCTTGGTCTGCCGATTGACCCGAACCCATCACGCCAACGACGGGTAGCGACCTCTGGCCTCCGAGCTCCACGTGTGAAATACAAGCGCGCCATGCCAAGCGAAGCAAGCGGCGGCCGCCACGCCCTCGTGACTGGGGGGAGCAGCGGAATTGGATTGGCGACAGCCCGTGGCTTGCTGCCCCACTTCGAAACGGTTGGTATCGTTGGGCGAGATCAACAGCGTCTCGAGGAGGCTGCGGCCAGCCTTCGAGCCTCAGGTGGCGGGGTAGAAACGTTTCAAGCCGACTTCGGCTCGCTGGTGGACGTGCAACGATTGGCGGGGGAGGTACGGGAGCGGTTCTCTTCGCTCAGCGTGCTCGTCAACAACGCGGGTGTCTGGCACCGCGGACGTCATCTGTCGAAGGATGGCTACGAAGAGACGTTCGCCGTCAATCACCTCGCGCACTTCCTGTTGACCAACGAGCTCGAAGGCTTGCTCGTCGACGGTGCTCCGTCGCGCGTCGTCAACGTTTCTTCGTCGCTGCACGCTCGCCCGAAATCGGTCAACTGGGACGACGTGATGTTCGAAGAAGGCTTCAACGGTCTCACGGCCTACGGGCATTCGAAGCTGGCGAACGTCTTGTTCTCGAACGAGCTTGCGCGGCGCTGGGCGTCGCGCGGCATCACGTCGAACGCGCTCAATCCGGGAAACGTTCGGAGCCGGATCACTCGGCACAACGCACTACTCAATGCGCTTCATCAATCGCCCGTCGCTCGGTTGGTGATCATGACCGAAGCCGAAGGTGCGCGTGCTTCGGTCCGAGCCGCGTTGGCTCCGGAGCTCGAGGGGGTCTCCGGACTCTACTTCGACAAGCTCAAAGAGAAGCCACCGAGCAAACCTGCGCGGGATCCGGAAGCCGCGCGAAGGCTCTGGGAAATCAGTGAGCGGCTCATCGAATCGGCGCTGCGCTGACCGAGCGTTGGCTTCGCGTCTCAAGCAACGGAAGTGCAACATTTCCCCGACGATCGAGCCAAAACCGACACTCGAGTGCCTGGTGAACCCGAGGCGTGTAGGTTAGCGTTGCGCCCCATGGCTCGCCCCCCACTCCTCGCCTTGCTCGTATCGCTAGCCGCCATCGCCACGGCATGCGGCAACGCGGGACGTCTCGAAGAGGCGTGTGCCTCGAACAACGACTGCGCGGAAGGGGAGCTGTGCGCCCTCAACTTCTGCACCGGCCTCGGGTTCTGCGAGGCCCGTCCCGAGACCTGCGATGAGACGGCCAACAACGCGCCAGTATGTGGCTGCGACGGGTTCACATATCCCAACACGCAGTGCGCAAACTTCGACGGTGTGCGACTTCGCGAGACGATTCCGTGTCCATGCGCCAGCAACTCGGACTGCGTCGACGGCCAGTACTGCGCGGCAAGCGATAGCTGCGAGGGCGTGGGGGAATGCTTCAGCCCCCCAGAGTCGTGTGAGCCGATTACGGAGCCTGTGTGCGGATGCGACGGCGAGACGTACCCGAACGAGTGTGACGCGGCGCAGGCGCGCGTGCGTGTCTCGGCGAATGGACCGTGCGACTGCGAGACCAACGACGACTGCGCGTCGGACGAGTATTGCGACGCGCTTCTGTGCGACGGGCCGGGCGGATGTGCGCTTCGAAACGATCCTTCATGCGAACCCGCGGGGCAGGTGACGGGCTGCGACGGCGTCATCTACGCGAACCAGTGCGAGGCGGCACAGGCGGGCGTTCGAGTTCGGCCCGACTCATAGGCCGCGCGCGGTCAAGCGTGGGCCTGAAGTCCGCCCAAGAACAGGTTGGCGCACTGGCTTGCGGCTTTCCGAAGGCTTGCGGGGTCGGCTTCGCCAAGGGCCCAGGTCAACAGAATCGCGTCGAGCGCTCCGAATAGGCTTCGTGCTGCCACCCGCGCGTTGACGTCTTTGCGAAACGCGCCCTGCTTTTGGCCCTCCCGAATCAGGCCGGCGATCACGTCGATGTATTCGATGAAGAGTGGGGTGGCGTATTGCTTCAAGAGAGTCGAAGACTGCCGAAGGTTCACCGTGATGACCTCGGCCAGGTCGCGCTCTTCCTCGAGGAGGCCGAGCTGAAGCTCGACGATGCGCGTGATGCGCGCGTCGAACGGCTCGTCGGCGGCGGCGACCTCCCGCAGGATGGCGAGCAGCTTCTGGATGCCGTCCTCGAAGATCGTGATCAGGACGTCGTCCTTGTTCTTGAAGTAGAGGTAGATCGTGCCGTCGGCGACTCCGGCGGCTTTGGCGATCTCGCTGACACGGGTCGCGTAGAAGCCGTTCTTGGCGAACACCTTGATCGCCGCCCGTAGGATTCGGTCGCGCTTGTCCGTGCCTCCACGCTTCTTCGCTGATGAATGAACCGCCATTCAGTCTCCGGGTATCACGAGCGTGACCAGGGCGTCAATCGACGGGTCTGTAGACCGGTTTGGGCGAAGCATGAACCGCTGTGTACACTTCGGACTGTCGGTGGAACGCGGGCGCGTGGGGTCGCTCGTCACCAGGGGGAACGCAGATGGTTCGACTCGTCATCGTGTTGGTCGTGGGCTTGATGAGCTTTGGATGCGGAGATTCCGGCGAGACCGAGGCCGACCGGGTCGGGGTGGGTGCGGAATGCACGGACGCCGCGGAGTGTGAGTCCCCGGACGAGGACGTGACGCTGGCCTGCCTCACCCAGTTCACGGGCGGCTACTGCGGGCTCGAGGGGTGCGAGGGGGACGTCGACTGCCCCGAAGGCTCCGCGTGCATCGCCTACGAGGACGGCAACAACTACTGCTTCCGGGTGTGCGCCGACAAGCCCGAGTGCAATCGGAACCGTAGCCCGGAAAACGAGGCGAATTGCTCGGCGAACGTCGAGTTCGTGGACGACCGAGCGGAGCGCAAGGCCTGCGTGCCGCCGTCTTCCGGGGTTTGACCCCTCATTCCCTTGACTTGAGAGGGGCGGCCCCGTAGTACAGCCGCCGCCGTCATGCTGGCGTAGCTCAATTGGTAGAGCACCGGTTTTGTAAACCGGCGGTTATGAGTTCAAGTCTCATCGCCAGCTCTGCCGAGAAAAGCGTAGTGAACATGGAGGGTTGCCCGAGCGGTCAAAGGGAGCAGACTGTAAATCTGCCGGCTTATGCCTACGGTGGTTCGAACCCACCACCCTCCACCGGCGTGGGGAGGTCGCGAAAGCGGCCGGAAACCCCGCGAAGAAACAGGAGAAGCGAAGACAGAGATTTTGCGGGTGTAGCTCAGTTGGTAGAGCCTCAGTTTTCCAAACTGAATGTCGCCGGTTCGAGCCCGGTCGCCCGCTCCCCCTTTTTCGAAGGATCAGCTAAAGAGCACCCCTATTCACATTTCCGCCCAGGTGGCTCAGTGGTAGAGCACCCCCTTGGTAAGGGGGAGGTCGTGAGTTCAAATCTCATCCTGGGCTCCGGCAGCAAAGCTCAACTTTACTCAGACGACGACTGACGAAGTAGGAAACGAACGATGGCTAAAGAAAAGTTTGTCCGCGACAAACCCCACATCAACGTAGGCACG
>CBFCWN010000022.1:0-45250 GCA_965601515.1 uncultured Myxococcales bacterium
TTTGTCATTCGTATTGTCTCCTCCGACCTGTCTAAGTTATGTCTAGGTCTTGTCCAGCTTTCTATGGTCGGTACACAGCGCGTCAAGACTGGGAGCACGTTTTTTCGTTGACTCCGCTATCATTGAGCAAGGACAAAGGTTGGACGCGTCCTAGACAGCAGGTGGTCAAGGTCTAGACTCGGGTTCGGAATGGCGGAGCAAGGTCGGTATCGAGTCGGGATGGTGTCGAAGCTCACCGGGCTTTCGACCCACACCCTCCGAATGTGGGAGAAGCGGTATGCCGCCGTGGTGCCCCAACGCACTGAGGCGGGCGGTCGGCTTTATTCCGACGCGGACGTCGACCGACTGAAGCTTCTCCACGCCCTCGTTGAGAGCGGCAACTCGATCGGCGGCATCGCCCGTCTTCCCGACAGCGACCTGCGCCATATGGTCGCGGCGTTTCCCCGCCCGTCGGAAGTCACGGGAACTCAGGCATTGCCCGAGGTGCGCGAACGCGTCATCGGCGCGATCGAAAAGCTTCAGGTCGCCGCAGCCGAACAGCTTCTCTCGCGAGCAGCACTTGGCACCGAGCCCGTCGAGTTTCTGAAGAACGTGGTGGGGCCGATCCTGACCGAAGTCGGAGATCGATGGGAACGGGGTGACCTTCGCATCGTGCACGAGCATGCCTGCTCGTCGGTGACACGAGGACTCTTGTTCTCGCTCATGCGGCTCTATCCCTCGAACGACTCTCAGCGGAAGGCGGTCGTCGCGACGCCCGCTCACGAAGATCACGAGCTCGGCGCAATGATGGTGTCGATGCTCGCCGCCATGCACGGCTGGAACGTTCTCTACCTCGGCCCTAACCTCCCCGCGGAGGAAATCGGCTACGCCGTACGCGACACGAACGCGGAGCTCCTTTTAGTCTCCGTCACGAACCTCGACCGTGATGCTGCCGCCAGCGAGCTTCACGCGATTGAGGACGCAGTGCCGTCGAACGTTCCGATCGTCGCCGGCGGACAGGCCGCCAATGTCGGGCCGGACAGCCGCATCGAAATCCAGCAGGACCTCGAAGTCCTCTCGCAGACGCTCAGTCGCTGAGCGCGGTCGGCTCTTCAGGCGGAACCGTGTCTCGGGTCGCGCCCTTGATCACCTTTTGGGCAAGAGTGGCGAGGCTACGAGCGCCGCTCTTCTTCAGCAGGGATCGAATCTGAGCCTTCACGGTATTCTCGGCGACGCCCAGCGAGTCCGCGAGCTCCTTGCGCGAGAGTCCGTCCACCGAGAGCGTCAGCAGCTCGGTCTCTCGTCGCGTGAGCTTGAGCTGGCGCGCGAGGTGCTCGATCCGCTGGCCGATGGCCACATCGTCTACGCGCTCCTGCGCGAGCGCGCGCTGGATGAACGGATTCAGATTTTCCGCGGAGGCCGGTTTGCACACGTACTCGCCGCGCATCGTCTGAACCTTGTTCACGACGTCGCGGTTCAGCTCGCCCGTCAGGACGAGGACCGGAAGGCCACCGTGTCGCTGCCGAATCTCCGCCAGCAAATCGAGGCCGTATCCGTCGGGAAGAATCAGGTCGAGCACGACACCCGTCCACTCTTCGCTTGCGCTCAGCAGGTCACGAGCCGCCGCCATACTGTGCACGACTTCTACAGGGCCGTGCCGCCCAAAGGTACGAGCGAGGGTGCGGGCCAGCGTTGGCTCATCCTCGACAATCAGGAACCCACCCGGCATGCGCGGTACGCTACCGCAGTTGACCCGTCCGGTGGTGGGTTTTTTAACCCTATCGCGCCGATAGTTCGACGCTGGGCCAGCATAAGGAACGTATTTTCAGGTAGTTATCGTGTTAGTCCACTAGGGTGACCTAGTCGCTTCCGGTCATCCGGGGGGGCGAAAATCGGCAGTGACTTGACGGGAGCGACGCCCGCCATTTGAATGGGCTCGGCAAGATGTACGCGGTGGTCATCACCGATGAGGGGGGCGTACGGCGGAGGCTGGATTTTTCGAAATCCGAGCTCACGGTCGGACGGGTGCAGGGCAACGACATCGTTCTCGCCAAGCGCAACGTCTCGAAGCAGCATGCGCGCCTGACGATGAAGCAGGATCAGGCGGTTGTCGTCGACCTCGGGAGCACCAACGGCACCTGGGTCAACGGCCGAAAGATCACATCGCCCCACCCGCTCAAGAAGGGCGACAAGATCTACATCGCGGATTTCATCCTGACGGTCGAGCCCGCAAACGACGACGCGAGGCGCCGAAGCGCTACGCCGAGCCTCTCGGAACCTCCGCCGATTCCTTCTCACTCGACGGCGCCGCCGCCCTCAAGACCGATTCGAGACTCGAAGCTCGGCCGTAGTCCCGCCGAGCCGGACTCTCGAGCTCCGCGCGAAGGTGACATACGAGGGACGAGTCTACCGCCGAGTATCGAAGAGCGCGCGACGGACGCGCCAGAGGCTCCAGAAGAGGAGAGCGCTCCGGTCGGCGACCCGCTGGCGGCGTTGCTTTCCCGGCTCGCCGCCCGCATCGACATCGAAACGGCGGATCCGAATGCAATGAAGGATCAGGAACGTTGGTCCGCGGCTCGTGCCGCGATCGCCGAGACGTTCCTCGTGATGCAGACGGAGGGCTCGGTGGACGCGAGTGTCGACATGCGATCGATCGCCCACGTCGCGCTACACGAAGCTGTTGGTCTTGGAGCGCTCGACGATTTGATTTCCGACGAGGCGGTCCGCGGAATCACCGTCAACGGCCCCGCACACGTGTTCGTCGATCGCGGCGAAGGACTCGAAGCGGAGGACACCAAGTTCTCGTCTCCGGAGGCTCTGTATCGCGTGGCACGTCGTCTCGCATCGCAGTCCGGTCAGGTCCTCGGAAAGCGCCGCGTCGTTCACGGTCGACTCGCCTTCGGACCGCGCGTGACCATCCTTCAGGCGCCGCTCGTCGCTCAGGAGCTCGTCATCGAGCTCCGGATGAGTCCTTCTCGTTCGCTCGAAGAGCTTGCAGAGTCGGGATGGCTGACCGAAGAGGCGGCTCGCTATTTGGCGAAGGCGGTTGCTGAGTGCCGGAACATCGTCGTTGCCGGCGCGCACGGTTCGGGCGTCACGGAGGTGATGAGCGCGCTCGCACGGGAGCTTCCGGAATCCCAAAGCAGCGTGGCCGTGGAAGCAATCCCGAACCTCGATATCGATCGCACGCGCGTCGTTTCGCTGACCGCCGCGGACTCGGGTGTCACGTTCGCCGAAACTCTCTCGCACGCGGCGCGGCTCCACTCGGAGCACCTGATTGTAAACGATCTCAGCGGAGCGGATACCCTGGCCGCTCTCACGGCAGTTCTCGGGCGCGAGCCTGGCCATCTCCTCGGCGTGCATTGTTGGAGCAGCAAGGACGCGATCGAAGGCATCGTGTTGGCCGCCGCCTCGAGCGGAGTCGACCGAGCTGCGATCGCACAGATCGTCGGAAGCACGATCGACGTGGTCATCTCCATGAAGCGAAGCGCCGAGGGCCCTCAGGTGACCGGTGTGCTCGAAGTTCAAGGCCACGAGGCGGGAGACGTCAGCTTCCAGTCGGTGCCCTTCTGACGGGCGTCGTGCTCAGGCGCCCTTGCTGAGAATTGCGCGAGGCGTGGCGCTCACACCCGGTGCAGGAAACGCGGGCCGTGCAAAGTAGTAGCCCTGACCGTAGTGCGCGCCGCAATCGATCACGACCTTCATCTCGGTTTCTTGCTCGATGCCCTCGGCGACGACGAGCGCGCCAAGCTCCTGACAGAGGCGAACGATGTGACGAACGAGTACCTGCGCACGACGGTCGTCGGCGAGGTCGGCGATGAGCGTGCGGTCGAGTTTCACGATCTCGGGTTTGAGGTCAACGATGTACTTGAGATTCGAATAGCCCGCGCCGAGGTCGTCCACGGCAAGCGAGACACCCTTGCCGCGGATCTCGCGCAAGACGCTGTGGCAGTAGGCGAAGTGACTCAGCGGGACCGACTCGGTCACCTCTAGGTAGATGGGCTGATCGTGCGTGAAGATCGGGTCGTCCGGCTGCACCAGCCACGATTCGTCGAACTCGTTCGGGTGCACGTTCAAGAAGAGCGGCATGTCGGTGAGCTGCGTCGTGGCAATCTCCCGAATCGCTCGGCCAAGTGCACCCACGCAGCGTGACTTGATCGCCTCCTCGAAGAGCTTCGGCGGACTCGTCCAATGCGGCGAGTCGCTTCGCACCAACGCCTCGTACGCGAACGGTTCCATGGTCTTGAACGAGACGATCGGCTGGTACACGACGCTCAGTTGGCCGCGAGACAGGACACCCGGCAGCCCCTTTACCCCGCGGATACGAGGGATCCCAGAGCGGTGCTTTTGGGCCTTCTCCAGCCAATTGCGAAAGTTCGTCACCAATCCCCTGCTACGGTAAGTTTACATTAATATCAGCCCACGCGGATGTCCTATTTTTAGGACTCCTAGCGTGCGCCCGAGCCCTCTGGTATGTCGCTCCGCTATGAGCGGCGCACCATCGGTAGGTCCAGTTCAGGACAGCCCCATCGGCACAACACTAGAACGACATCTGCTCGACCGCCAGCGCCGCATGCCGGAGGCAACCGGCGATTTCACAGGGCTTTTCCAGCAGATCTCGCTGGCTGCAAAGATCATCGGAAGTCGCGTCAGTCGCGCCGGGCTTTCAAACATCCTCGGCCTCACGGGCAAGACGAATGTCCAGGGTGAGGAGGTCCAGAAGCTCGACGACTTTGCGAACCAAACGATCGTGAGCACCGTCGAGGCAGGAGGGCACTGCTGCGTCATGGGAAGCGAAGAGGTGGAGGAGCCGATTCTGATCCCAACCGAGTACCCGCAGGGCAAGTACGTCCTTCAATTCGATCCGCTCGACGGCTCTGGAAACATCGACATCAACGCGTCCATCGGGACCATCTTTTCAATCCATCGTCGCGTCACGCCCGACGGAGAGCCCGGCGGTCTGAAGGACCTGCTCCAGAAGGGCAGCGACATCGTCGCGTCGGGGTACGTGATCTACGGCTCGTCGAACATGTTGGTGTACTCGGTGGGCGAACAGGTCGACGGGTTCACGTACGACCCCGGCGTCGGTGAGTTCTTTCTTTCCCATCCGAGGATCCGCATTCCCGAACGCGGCGGCATCTATTCGATCAACGAAGGCAACTACCATAATTGGTCGAAGGGGACGCAGCGCTGGGTCGATTGGATCAAGTCACCGGCGGAGGGCAGAGACCCCTACCGGCTGCGGTACATCGGCGCGATGGTTGCCGATCTCCATCGAACGCTCCTGCGTGGCGGTATCTTCGTCTACCCGCCCGACATCGTGAACAAGAAGGGAAAGCTCCGGCTGCTCTATGAGGCCTCTCCGATGGCGTTCCTCGTCGAAGCCGCAGGTGGTGCAGCGTCGGACGGCACACAGCGCATCCTCGACATCGAGCCGAAGGCGCTTCACCAGCGCACGCCGGTATTCATGGGAAGCGTCGCAGACGTTGAAGACGCGCTCCGCTTCGCCAACTCCGAGTAGCCTTCAAAGCTTCGGAGTCATTTGGAAGGGCGCATTGATGCGCACGCAACCACCCTGTGGCGGTGGGAACTTCCACGTACGCGCGACTCGCCTCACGCAGGAGTACACCTGGCGGTTCCGAAGGGTTCCACCGACCGCAACTTCACGCACGGCCCCGGTGACGTCTATCGTCAACTGGACATCCATCGAGCCCTGAAGGAGGTTGTTGTTCTTGAGGACGTTTTCGTAACAGGTCTGCACCTGTTTGCTCGGCGTCCCTCGAATGACCTCACGCACCTGAGCCGGGTCGATACGGCCGTTGCACTGCAACGGAAGCGCACTTCCCGACGCGGGCTTGGTCTCAGACGACGGCTCCGGTTCGGCAAGCTCGTCGTCGTCCGGGATCTCGAGCTCGGCGGCGAACTCTTCTCGCGGAGGTGTCTCGACCACCGGCGGAGGTTCGGGGGCCACGGCTTCGGGCTCGGAGGCCCCGTCTCGTAAGAAGAACCACAAACCGCCTGCGCCAAAGAGCAGCAGGAGCGCGATCATTGCGAGCTTGCCGTCGTTCTTCTTGAGAGGTGGTAAGCTCGATCGGCCAGTCATGGTCCCCAGGGTTCCCCGTTTCGGGGCGGCGGGTCGAGTGTAGAGTCCCAGCCTCTGTACGCCAACCTTTGGGCATCAAACCGTGCTCGAGACCGTGGTTGCCGGGAGGCGACCTCTCCTCTATGGTTCGGCCTCTTTTGTCGGCAATTCAACATGATAGATAAGCTCAAAGGGTTCTTTCTCGTTCTTCTCGTCGTGCTGCTTTCGGCGGTGTTCGCGCTCCAGTTCGGTGGTGGACAGGCGGAGGGCTGCGCTGCCGGTGGCGGATCCTACCTCGCGCGCGTCTACGATCAGACGCTGAGCAAGGGCGACTTCGAGGCGGCATACGCGGTCGCCAACTTTGGACGGCTCCCCGAAGAAACCCAGCGGTCGCTGCAGCTTCCAGAGCTGGTGCTCAACGGTCTCATCGACCGCACTCTCCTCGCCCGAGAGGCCCGCAAAATCGGGTTCGACGTGACCGCCGACGAGGTGATGGCGCATTTCGTGAACGACAGCGTGATCCTGCTGTCACTCGGCGTGGGCGCACCCCCGATGTTGCCTCAGGGCGAGATCCCGGTGTCATTCACCGACAAGGACGGAGCCTTCAACAAGGACCTCGCGGAACGCTACATCCAAAATGGGCTTCGGCGGAGCGTCGGCGAGTTCGCAGAGGGTCAGGTGGATGAGTACCTAGCTGCAATGATGCGAGAGCTGGTCGCGTCGACCGTCAATGTGAGCGCGGCGGAGGTCTGGGACGACTACGTACGCGAGAACGACACCGCGACGATCAAGTACGTTCGCTTCACACCGGCGTACTACGACAAGAAGCGGCCGGAAACATCGAAGCAGGCCCTCGACACGTGGGTCGCCGAGAACGACGAGCGCCTCGCCGCAGAATACGAAGCCAACAAGCACCGCTACACGAACCTCGAGAAGCAGGTACGAGCACGGCACGTGCTCTTGAAGGCGGGGAGCTACGCGTCCGACGAGCAGAAGGCCGAAGCGAAGAAGCAGGCGGAGTCGCTCCTCGCCCGGGCGAAGGCCGGCGAATCCATCGCCGACCTCGCGAAGAAGTATAGCGGCGACCCGATCACCGCCGAGAACGGCGGAGACATCGGCTTTTTGAAGAAGGGCGTGATGGCCGAGTCGTTCGACGAGGCGATCTTCTCGATGAGCGTCGGCGACATCTCCGAGGTAGTCGAGACGCCATACGGGTTCCATATCATCGAAGTCATCGCGATCCGTGAGGGCGACGTGCCGGTGGACGAAGCGAAGCGAGAGCTTGCAGAAGACCTCTACCGAACCGATTGGCTGGACGCTCGCGCGCAGGACGCGGCGACCGCAACGCTCGCCGCCTGGAAGAAGACCGACGACGACCGGATCGCTGCAGAGCTCGAAGCCGCCGCTGCGAAGGCCGGCGAGTCCGCTCTGACTCCGTCCCTCGAGGAGACGACGGAGTTCGGGCGCGCCGACACGCCGATTCCCGGCCTTTCGACCGCTGTCTTGTTGGATGCGGTCTTTGCCGTCGAGGGCGACGCGGCGTTCCCCGAAGCTCCCGTGAAGGTCGGCCAGGAATGGGTGATCTTCCGGCTCGTCGACCGAACCCGCCCCGACGAGGAAGCCTTCACCGAAGCGATTCAGGCAACGACGCGAGACGTGCTCGAGACGCTCAAGAAGAAGGAGACGGTCGACCTCTACATCCAACGTCTTCGCGCACAGGCCGAAGCAGACAACGCGCTTCGGCTCAACGCGCTCCCGACGCAGGATGGCCAGAGCTAACGGCGTGGCGCTTCAACCGCTGCCGACCGAGGTGCTCACCCTCGGGAATGGCCTCCGGGTGCGCCTGATCCCGCTTCCTCATCTGCAGACGGCAACCGCTTCGTTCTTCGTCCGTGTCGGTTCGCGCTATGAAGATTCCCGCACGAACGGGCTGAGTCATTTCCTCGAACACATGCTCTATCGGGGAACGGAAACCCATCCGCAGGCACACGAGCTCAACCTCGCGATCGAACGCCTTGGGGGCACGCTGGACGCGGCCACCCATGTCGACTTCACGAGCTACGACCTCACGCTCCCGTCGGAAACCATCGTAGACGGTGTCGGGATGCTCGCCGAGGTCCTTCGGCAGCCGCTGCTCGCCGAGCTCGATACCGAAAAGCAGATCATTCGCGAGGAAATCCTCGAGGACCTCAACGAAGACGGTGAGCAGATCGACATCGACAACGTGTCGCGGCAGCTGCTCTTCGCCGAGCACCCGCTTGGCTTTCCGATCACGGGCCCGCTCGCGAACCTGGATCGCTTCCAAAGCAACGACCTTCACGCCCATCACAAAGGCCACTACACGGCGGCGAACTCCGTGCTGTGCGTGGCGGGCGCATTCGATTCAAACCAGATTCGCGACGCCGTGCACCGCCACTTCGACGAGCTTCCGGCGGGCAAGGCGCTCGAGCCGATGCGTCGGCCCGAACAGCTCCCGCGGGACCGTTTTGCGTTCGTGCATGATCACGGAAGCCAGACGGAAGTACGCGTTTCGTTCCACACCCCCGGCGTCGCGAGCCAGGAGTCGCCGGTACTCCTGCTGCTCTCCCGGATCCTGGACGACGGTCTGAGCACTCGCGTTCACCGGACGATCTGCGAGGAGCGCGGGCTCGCCTACGAAGCGTTCGCCGGGGCAGATACGCTCGAAGACTGCGGCGTGTTCGACTTTGGCGCATCGGTCGAACACAAGAAGGCTCCACTCCTCGTCGACGGTGTTCTCGAGCTCGTCGAACGCCTTGCTCGAGAGGTGGCTAGTGGCGACGAGCTCGACAAGGCCAAGCGTCGCCATCTGTGGGACCTTCGAACGGTACGGGACGACCCGGAAGAGACATCTCATTTCGTGGGGGTCAGCGCACTGTTCGGACTTCCTGAATCGCTCGAAACTCTCGCGACCGAAGTCGCGGCCGTGACGCCTGAGCGCATTCAGGAGCTCGCCCAACGCTACTTTGCCGCAGAGCACGCGCATCTCACGTGTGTAGGAGTGCTGGATGACACTCTTCTCGACCAGCTCCGTCGCGTGGTCGACGCCTAGCCTTCGAGGTTGACCCAGTTCGCTTCGCCGTCGGCGCCCCATTCCTTCTTCCAGATGGGGACCGTTTCCTTGATCCGGTCGATCGCCTTCCGGCACGCAGTGAACGCCTCGTCTCGATGCGCCGCGCTTGCCGCAACGCATACTGCAACGTCGCCTACATCGAGACTTCCGACCCTGTGCACGGCGGCCAGCGTGACGTCGGAATGCTCGGCGACGACGCCCTCGAGAACGCGGCGCATCTCTTTTTCCGCGAGGCTCTCGTGGGCCTCGTATTCGAGTCGAGAAACGGACTTTCCGTCGGCGTGATTGCGGACCACCCCGTGAAAGATCGCCACCCCGCCCGCGGCCGGATGCTCGACGGCGGTGCGGACCCGATCGAGCGAGATCGGGTCGCCCGTGATCGCGCAGATCGCGATCGGCGAACCGCCCGCTACCGGGGGGAGTACGTCCACACGGTCCCCGTCTTCGAGAGCGCGCGTGGGCTCTACGAAGTCGCCGTTGACCGCCAGCCTCATTCGCTCGAGAAACGCAGCGAGCGGCGGAAAGCGCTCGGATACGGCCTCGCGAAACGCTTTTTGGGGCACGCTCGACGTTGCGAACTCGAAGGTGGAGCTGTCGCATCCCACGAGCTCTCGGGCGGCAGCGTAGTAGTGGACGCTCACCTTCATCACGCCTGCGAGCGTAGCAGGGTTGGAAAAGCGGGCAGCTCGGTCACCCATGATAGAGTGCCGAGTCGTGACGGAATCGGGGGTGAAGCTCATCTTGTGGCTGCTCGGGGCTGCCTTCGTGGGGGCGACGCTGGCGACTCCGCAGCCGGTTGCACCGTGGGAAATGCCAAGCCTGGTGCTCGACCGTGACGACGTCTTGGACTCGATTCGCTTCGACCAAGCCCTCGCCGGAGAGGCGAGCGACTCGGCGGAAGCCGTAACGCTTCAGTCGCTCTTCCTCGAACACGGGCGCGCAGAAGCCGATCCGCCATACGCGGTCCAGGAGTACGACCGACGACAGGCAGCGATCCATCATGCGATCGAGGAGCTCATTGATGCGGAGGGGCCGGCAGCGCTCGACGCCCAAAGGGCGAAAGCCGTCGATGAGTTCGTCGACGTGTTCTATGAGACGCGCGGCATCCCGCGAAACGATTACGAAGTCGGCGTGCTCGGCGGGTTTCCCGTGATCGCGGAGCGATACGGATTGATCGTCGACGGAAAGATCATTGCGCCGGAGCTTACCGTGCGGTCCCTATATAAGGGGCGTTGGAATGCGATCCATCGAAGACCTCTTCAGGACGGGTTCTCTCAGATTGAGCTCCAAGCCTATTGGGGATGGCTTGCACTGCACGGTTGGGGGAGGCCGCTGCCGCAACGCATCGACGCCCTCGTCGCGTTCAAGGAGGCGGATGGATACGGAGTGAACGAAGCTGCAGCTCTGTTTGATCTGCTAAACGGCCACCCAGAACGCGCGGCAAAGTCGCTCGATGCGCTCTACCAAGACCTCGGAGAGCTTCGGCTCCGCAATCTGAGCATGGGCGCGAGCCACGCCGCACTTTTGTCGAGTCGAACCCCGTGATAGAAGATTTGAATCCGTGAGAGTCGACCTCCGCAAGAGCCTGTTCATTCTGCCGAATCTTTTCACGCTTTCGAGCGTGCTCTGCGGGTACTACGCGATTCTCATCTTGTCCGATCGCTCGACGAGTGACGACTTCTACCGAGCAGCACTGCTCATCATCTTTGCGCTCTTCTTCGATGGGATCGACGGACGCGTCGCACGGCTGACCCGAACTCAAAGCGCGATCGGGGTTCAGCTCGACTCGCTTGCGGACGTCATCTCGTTCGGGGTCGCGCCGGCGATTCTCGTCTATTACTGGTCGCTGTCGGAGCTCGGCACGGCCGGTATGTTCGTTGGCTTCATTTTCGTCGCTGCGGGAGCAATCCGGCTCGCGCGCTTCAACGTGATGTCCACGAGCGACGACGGTCAGCCTCACAAGCCGGCGAAGTACACGCAGGGTCTGCCGATCCCGGCCGCCGCAGGCATTCTGATTTCCATCGTGGTCGCCAACACGCTCACCGGAAAGCTGCCGTTCACGCCCATCATCATCTCAGCGCTCGTTCTGATGCTCGCGGTGTTCATGGTGAGCTCCATGCCGTTCCGTTCGTTCAAAGACCTTCGTCTCAACTGGCGCACGGTGTCGCTCATCTCCATCGCGCTCGGTGTGACGGTTTGGATTGCACTCCGCGTGCATCCGTCGATGGCGCTGGTCTGGCTGCTCGCCGCCTACGTCATCATCGGTATCGTCGAAAGCCTCATCGCGCTCATGAACAAAGCGCGTGAAGGCATCTCGCGAGCCGGCGAGCGCTCGGCCTGACTCGGTCCGGCGAGCTGGGCTACTCGGCTGCTTCGCAGAAGAACTCGAAGCTCCAGCCTTCGAGAGTGGGCGTAGCCGGCGGACTGATCGACGGTTTCAGCACGGCGGTGATCTTCAGGTACGGGAGGCCGTACGTCTGACCGTCGGCGATGAGCTCTTCCCTAATGTTGAACGTCGACTCCTCGGTATCGGTCGGCACCTCGATGATGACCGGAGGTGCGAGGTCGAGCTCTGCCTCGGAGGGTGCGGTGCGGATTTGGAATTCGATGGCCGTTCCCGCCGGCGTGGTTCCCGACCACGAAAGGTCGTCCCACTTGGGACGCTCGGGCGGCGAGATGCAGCGCGCAGTAGTGTCGTACGAGTTCTCGTAGTAGCTCGGCCCGGAGCCCGTCTCGAACTCATGTTGGTCCACGGTGGGGACCATGACGCGCACGGGAACACGCTCGATCTCGATCCTATCGTCCAGTCGTACGACGACTTCGAAGTCGAACACCTGCGACGCCGACTCCGGAGGTACGATGTCGTTTGCTAGCAAGACCGCGAAATCGACCGCTGCGTCGATCTCACAATCGAGACAGCTACTCCCAGAAGACGAACCGCATTGGAACACGTCGTCGTCGTCCGTCGCGCAGTAGCTCCACCGCAGTCGAGTGACGAAGTCCCGCTCGTCGATCGGCGTGCCTTCGTTGTCGAGGTCTTCGACCGAGACGTCGTAGACCGAACCGGTGCTCGCGAGCAGCAACGTGTCGCGGATCGCGTTGCCGACGCCGGCACCGTTCGCAGACGGCGGTTCGGCGACCCACGGCGCAGAGTCGTCGCCGCCGGTGAGGGCTTCCGTGGCAGCAGCGATGAGTCTTGCGTCCGCTGAGCCCGCACTCACCGCGTCCATCGCGTCACGGAGGGTGACCACGCTCGCCACTCGGATGTCGTTCGTGAGCAGAGCGGTTTCGACAGATGCCCACGTCACGGGAGCGTCGGTCGTCAGCCAGCTCGGATTCGGGGGGTCACCATCGTGGACGATCGAGATGCTGAACGCGCCCTCCGGCTCGAACGCCGGATCGGTGGCCGGAATAATGCCGTCGACGACGAGGTAGTACCGCGAGGTCGCCACTGGAGATTGCGAGATGGACCCCCACATTCCGTCGACGCCATCGCCGCCATTGCATGCGAGGGCCGTGGCCGGGTCGAGCGCGGGGTCGTCGAACAGGGCGACGTTGGCTCCAGGCCAGTGGGTATTTCTCGCGGACACGTCGAACGCGGAGATCGGCGAGGCAAACTCGAAGGTGAGGACCACGTCCTTGCCGTCCATGTCCTCGCCTGGGGGATCTAGCGGCGGAGGGTCTGGAGGCGGGGGCGGTGCGCATCCGGGGGCAAGCTCGGTCTTCACGTCATCGCTCAACAGATTGCTCATGCCGAGCAGTGTGAGTGAACGCGCGGAGAGGTCCCCGAGGTCGAGCGCCGAGAGCGCGTCGGCGTTGAATAGCTCGGTGAACATCTCGGCAGGCGGAAGCGTCGTGCCGGCGTCCCCGACTCCGGGTGCGAACGGTGGGTCACCGTACGAGGGGCCCGCGGCGCGAGGCCCGTTGTAGACGTCCGAGTCGGTGATGTTCATGACGACGCGGAGGCTATTCTCACGAAAGCAGGGGTAACCGATGTCGCCGTCGCCGGTGCACGTGCCGCGATTGGGGACCATGTCGCCAAGGCCCATCCCGCTCGCCATCGAGTACAGAGCCTGAGTGGCTGCGGTGGACGAGTCGCCGTTCTGCACGGTGTTGAGGGTGCGGACAGCGTCTGCGATGGCGGCGTCGTCGTCCGTGAGATCCAATACGTGGTGGTACGGCGCCTGGCTGAACGGAGCGGCGAGTGGAGCCAGCGGGTACGCGCGGTAGAGGCCGAATCCGAAACGAACATCGCCGAACTCGAGCCGGACGGCGTCGATGATGTCTTGAAGCTGTCCCTGAAGCGCTGCGATTTCGTCAGCGAGCGTAGGCGTTGCATCGATGAGGAAGTAGATGTCGATCTGGGGGATGACGGCGCTGGTCGTCAACACCACTCGCTGAGCCACCTCGTTCGCGCCGGCCGGATCGTGGAACAGCGTCGCGTAGAGCCCGTCGTTCGTTGGATCGCCATCGCAGCTGATCCAGTCCGGTGTGCCGGGGCAGTCGTCCGCGTCGTCGGGCACGCCGTCACCGTCGGCGTCGGGCAGACTGCCAAAACGATCCAACACCAGAGCACCGGACTCCGGCGAGAAGCGGAGCCCGGCGGAGTTGTCTGGGTTGAGTTCGCTCGCGTTCGGAAAGTCGAAGCTGACGGAACAGTCGGGACGACCGGCGCTGCACTGCGCGGGAGGATCGATGATCGCGCTTTCGCTTGGACTCGACGGCGCACCGGGACCGCACCCCACGCTCCAAAGCGCAGCGAAGAACACGATCAGACCTCTGATGGGGGGGCGAGGTATCATTGTGAAATTGCTTACAATTAAGGGGAAGCAACAGTACCGCATCTGACGGCGCTTCGATAGGGCTACATCGGTGCAGGTGAAATGCATCGGGGCTCTCCTCCGGTTCGAGGGGATGCGCAAAGGCTACGAGGGCCGCAGGACCGCGAATCTACACAGGAACCAGGCCCGCTCACGCACTCGGCGCGGCCGTCTCCCCAGAGGTCACGGCACTCGAAGCCGTCGGGGCACGGGTCGGTCTCGGTCAAGCTACAGAGACCGAACCGTCCGCATGTGGCGGTGGTGCCCTCGGGTGTCGTTTCGCAAACGGGAACGGCGACGTCCATGCACTGGGCGGCATCGCAAGACACCGCGTCTGGAGCGTTGGGTGTGAGCGACGGCATGCACTCCTTGAGGCCGTCGGCGTCCGCATCACCGCAAAGCGATCCGAGGACGAGACAGTCGACGTCATCGCCGCAGGGTCGGCTGATGCGCCGGCAGAAGCGCTGATCGGGTGTCGTGAAGGAGCAAGCGTAGCCATGCGGGCAGTCGTTCGCCATCGAGCACGGCAAACGTCGATCGACGCAGGCACCGTCCTCGCACGCGAAGCCGGCGACGCAATCGTTCGAGTCGTCGCAGCCAGGGTCGACTCTCAGGCACCGGCCGATTTCGAGGTTGCACGCATACGAAGGGTTTCCGCAGTCGCTGTCTTCGTCGCAGCCACCGCCTCCGATCGCGAAGCAGCGCGAGAGTCCCTCGCATCCGGTCGGTAGGCACACCTCCCCCGTCGGGCAGGGGGTGAGCTCGTCACAGAGTGCGTCCACGTCGGGGCACGAGGGGCAGAGCTCCGAAGTCTCGCACCACGGGCCGCCACCCAGCTCGCCTCCCCCGCTGCCACCTTCACCGGATGCGCCGCCCACCTCGCCGCCCGCGCCGCCCGTATTCATGCCGCCCGTTCCGGGCAGGTTAGGCTCACGCTCGGCGCCTGGAGGGGTCGTCGGAGTCGCGGTTTCACCGCAGCCGGCCAACGTGGAGATGGCCAGCAAGCCGAAAGCAAAGGAGCGCATGGGATGGGGGCGCCCAGCCGAGGTCGGGCGAATGTGAGAGGGTAGCGCCTTGTCGAGGGGTACGCACCCGCCCGGGTGAGGGGAGCTTGACCGCTTGCGAAGACCGCCCCAAGGGGTGGGGCATGTCTTTGGAGGCGGCGCTGATCGAGATCGAGCGAGCATGCGGCAGCGGTTCGGTCATTCGCGACCCGAGCCTGCTGGAGGGGTACTCGCACGACGATAGCGAAGCCGAACCGTGTATGCCGGAGGCCGTCGTCCGGGCGCGGACGACCGCGGAGGTGTCGGCGGTGATGAAGGCCGCCTACAAGCACGAGGTTCCCGTGACGCCGAGGGGCGGCGGGACCGGCCGGGTCGGCGGGGCGATTCCCGTTCCGGGAGGCATCGTGCTCGCCTTCGAGAAGATGAACGCCATCGAAGGGATCGATCGGAACGAGATGACCACCCGGGTGCAGCCGGGCGTCATCACGGGCGAACTCAAACGCGCGACCGAGGAAGAAAACCTCTTCTATCCGCCGGACCCCAACTCGCGCGACTCGTGTGCAATCGGCGGCAACCTGGCGGCCAACGCTGGGGGTCCCCGCGCCTTCAAGTACGGAGTTACGCGCGAGTACGTGATGGGCATGGACGTCGTGCTCGCAGACGGCACGATCTTGAAGCTTGGACGCGAGACCAAAAAGGGAGTGACGGGCTACGACCTCACCGCACTGATGGTCGGCAGCGAGGGCACGCTCGGAATCGTCACCGAGGCTTCTCTCCGACTCATCCCGAAGCCCGAATCGACCGTCACGGCGCTCGCGTGCTTTGAAAGCCTCGAGGAAGTCTCGCCGGTTGTGTCATCGCTCATGGCGCAGGGTCAGCTCCCGTCGTGCATCGAGCTTCTCGACGAGGAGGCCATCCGGATCGTTCGACCGGAGGCGGGACTGACCATACCAAACGAGACGAAAGCGATCTTGCTGATCGAGCTCGACGGTGAGGAGGCCAAGCTCGAATCCGAGCTCGAGCGGACCGGCAACATCTTGTTCGACCTCGACGCGCTCGAGGTGCTCGTTGCGCAGAGTGGAAGCGAGCGTGAGCGACTCTGGGCATCGCGCCGTGAGCTGAGCTGGAGCCTTCGCAAGCAGGCCGAAAACAAGCTTTCGGAAGACATCGTCGTTCCGCGCACCAAGATCGCCGACCTCCTCGGCTACTGCTCGCAGCTTGCAGACCAGCATGAGCTCGTCATTCCGACGTATGGACATGCCGGCGACGGAAACCTGCACGTCAACTTCCTCTGGAACGATCCCGACGAACGGGTCCGCGTCGACGACGCGATCAAGTCGCTCTTCGAGCGTGTGGTCGAGCTGCGCGGCACCCTGAGCGGCGAGCACGGCATCGGCGTCCTCAAGGCCCCGTACCTCACGATGGAGCAGTCCCCTGCCCTGATCGCCCTTCAGGAAAAGATCAAAGCGGTCTTCGACCCCAAACACATCCTCAACCCGGGCAAAATCTTCCCCGCGGACGCCAAACGCTTCCACGGCGCCTGCTAGGGGCACGCAGCGCCTGCAAATGACGCGGGTTGATCTGCAAGAGTTTGAAATTGTTGGGTTTTTGGATGCCCCGCGTGTCCCTCTCAGAGGAGCATCGTCATGGGGGATTCCAGGGTGCGCTTGAGGGAGGCTAGGAACTTGGCGCCGGTAGCGCCGTCGATCGCTCGATGGTCGCAGCTCATCGTGAAGCGCATGCGGCGGCCGACGCCGAGCTCGCCGTCTTCGATGATCGGTTCTTCGCGAATCGTGCCGACGGCCATGATCGCGGCCTCCGGCGGATTGATGACCGCCGTGAACTCTTCGATGCCGAACATGCCTAGATTGCTGATCGAGAATGTGCCGTTGCTCATGTCTTCGGGAGCGAGCTTTCGATCGCGTGCGCGGGCGGCGAGGTCGCGAACCTCCTCGGCGATCTGAGCGACCCCCTTTCGGTCGGCATCGCGTACGACCGGCGTCATGAGTCCGTCTTCCACCGCGACGGCCACCGAGATGTCGACCACCTGGTGGTAAAGGACTTCTTTGTCCATCCAAGAGACGTTGATCTCGGGGTGACGTCGGAGCGTCATCGCGGTCGCTTTGATGATCAAATCGTTGAGCGACACTTTGCGGCCATCGGCTTCGAGCTCGACGTTCATGGCCTTGCGCGAATCCATCAAAGGGCCGATGTCGACGTCGATGGTGAGGTAGAAGTGCGGAATCGTCTGCGTGGACTCCGTGAGTCGCCGAGCGATCGTCCGACGCATGCTGCTTGCCTTGACGGCTTTGGGCGGAAGCCGTTCGCCGGTGGCGACGGCGACACCCGTCGGTCCTTCGTATCCCTCGATGTCCCGCTTGATGATCCGCCCGTGAGGGCCGGTCCCCTGGACCTGACGAAGATCGATATCTCGCTCACGCGCCATCCGACGCACGAGGGGCGAGGAGAGAATCCGCCCCGTCGGCGCCGCGTCCTCCTTCGGTGCAGGCGCAGATTCCTTGGCAGGTTCGGCGGACGTCGCGGGTTCCGTCTTGTCCGCGGCTTTTGCTTCGGGTTCGGCGCTAGCGCCCGCGTCGGCCCCTCGCCCGGCGCCCGCACTCGCGCCGGCCTCGACCTGAGCCAAAAGCTCGGCGATGTCCTCACCGGCCTTCCCGATGATCGCCACGGGAACGTCGGGCTCGAGGGTCTCACCTTCGGGCACGAGGATCTTCAGAAGCACGCCCTTGTCGAAGGAGCGAAACTCCATCGTGGCCTTGTCGGTCTCGACCTCGGCCAGCAGGTCGTCGACCTCGACTGCGTCTCCCTCCTGCTTGGTCCAAGAAACGAGAGTTCCCTCTTCCATGGTCGGCGACAGCTTGGGTAGTCCGATGATCTTGGCCATGGCTTACTCCGCGTAGCTGACGCGCTTGACCGCGTCGATGACGCGCTCTTCGGTTGGAAGGACACTGTCTTCAAGGTTCAAGGCGTAGGGCATCGGAACGTCCAATCCCGTTACGCGTTCTACCGGCGCATCGAGATAGTCGAACGCCTCGCGTTGAATGCGGTCGACGATCTCCGCGCCGGGGCCTCCGTAGGGCCAGTGCTCGTGGACCACGACACAGCGGTTCGTCTTCTTGACGCTCTCGACGATGAGCGCGCTGTCGAGAGGTCGAAGGGTACGCGGGTCGACGACCTCACACTCGACCCCGTCGGCCGCGAGCTTCTCGGCGGCCGCAAGCACGGTGTAGTACGGCCGTCCCCAGGTCACGATCGTGCAATGCTCGCCGGGGCGCGCGACCTTCCCGACCCCGATCGGAACCACCTCGTCGACGCCTTCGTCGGCCACCTCGCCCTTCACGCCGTAGAGCGTCTCGCCCTCGAGGAAAATGACCGGGTTGTTGCTGCGAATGGCGCTCTTGAGAAGCCCTTTCGCATCTCGAGGCGTGCTCGGCTGAATTACGTAGAGACCCGGAATGGGAACGTAGAACGGCGCGACGCTGTGACTGTGCTGCGACGCAACCTGTTTGGCTGCTCCGTTTGGCCCTCGGAACACGATCGGAACGCGGATCTTTCCCGCGCTCATCTGATAGACCTTCGCCGCGTTGCTGATGATCTGATCGAAAGCGACGAACGAGAAGTTCCACGTCATGAACTCGATGATCGGTCGTAGCCCAACCATCGCGGCCCCGACGCCGATGCCCGCGAACCCGGCCTCGGCGATCGGTGTGTCGATGACCCGCCGCTCACCGAACTCGTCGAGCAGCCCTTCGGACACTTTGTACGCACCTTGGTAGTGCCCCACTTCCTCGCCCATGAGAAAGACGGTTTCGTCGCGCCGCATCTCCTCGAGCATCGCTTCGCGCAACGCCTCACGATAACGGAGCTCCCTCACGCTTCATCCTCGGGGGCGAGCACCGAGCTCATCATGACCTCGTACTTCGCGGGCTCGGATTCTTCGGCAAACTTCACAGCGGCGTCGATCTCTTCGTCGACCGCCAAGTCGATGTCGTCGATCTCGCTTTCCTGAACGCCAAGCCCGAGCAAACGTTCGCGCAGCACCGCAATCGGGTCGCTTTGCTTGCGCTGCTCGAGCTCGGTCCGCGACCTGTACTTCGCCGGGTCGCTCATCGAATGGCCGCGAAACCGATAGGTCTGAATCTCGATGAACGTGGGGCCTTCGCCACGCCGTGCGCGCTCGACCGCGGCGCCGATTCGCTCCTGGTTCACCTCGACGTCGTGCCCTTCGAAGCGGTCGCCAGGCATGCCGTACCCCTTGGCCTTGATCGACAGGTCCTTGAGCGGGCTGGTTCGCTCGAGCGGCGTCCCCATCGCGTATTGATTGTTCTCGCAGATGAAGACGATGGGCAGCTTCCAGAGCCCCGCGAGGCTCATCGCTTCGTGGAAACCGCCGATGTTCGTCGACCCCTCGCCGAAGAAACACAACGTGACGTTGGACTCTCCGGCGTACTTCGACTTGAACGCCGTGCCGGCCGCAACTGCAAGGTGTCCACCGACGATCGCCCACCCGCCAAGGAATCCGCGCTCGACATCGAAGAAATGCATCGACCCGCCGAATCCTCTGGAGCAGCCCGTGTCTTTCCCGAAGAGCTCAGCCATCGCAGCGCTTGGCGCCATGCCGCGCGCAAGCGCAATGCCGTGATCACGATAGGTCTGGAAGATGTAGTCCCCGTCTTCCAATACCTCAGCCGCGCCGACGGCGATGGCCTCTTGCCCGATGTACAGGTGGAGAAAGCCGCCGATGTGGCCCTTGGCGTAGTTCCGCGCTGCCTCTTCTTCGAAGCGGCGAATGACCATCATGGTTTTGTACTGTCGGAGAAGGTCGTCCTGGTTCGGCAACGGCGCCCCCTGAGGCGACTCTAGTGTACCCGGGGAGGACCGCCATCAGAAGAAGTTACTAATGCCGTACGCCGTTTGCCGCTCGATGAGATACTCGAGGACGAGGTTCAATTCGAGGTTCGGTCGAACCTTCACCGCCACGTAAGGTGTACGGAAGCGACTCGATTCGAAGACGACGTAGTCGGCATCCTCGGCCGTATCGGTAGATCTTCGCGGCGTCGCGAACCAACCACTGTGAAGAGCCCGTGCGTGCGCCGTTTGCCTCGAATCGGCTGTAGTAGACGAGCGGTTACTGGCCCTCCCAGGTCCGTCGGTAGTCAGCGATCACCTCGCGAAAGCTCTCGCCGGAGTCGTAGCGACTGCACCATGAAATGTCGTTGGTGCGCTCGTCGGGGCAGTAGAGGTAGCGGACCGGCGCGCAATGGAACCGAGGCCGCCAAGACTCGGGACAGTCCGACCCCGTCTGGATGAAAAGCTCTGCCGTCTGGCGCTCGTAAAGGCCGAGGACGGCGATGAGGTCGCTGGTCGCGCGCGTAGCATCAAAGGCCCTCCAACCCGAACAGCACGGTGTACGCTGCTTTCGGGCGAGGAAGCACCTACACCGCAGTACAGCGGCAGCGAGTTTGGCTTGTGGTGCCCGGGTTGCCTACGATTTGGGTGTGCGGGTCCACACGTTGAGGGGAAGCAAGTTGGAGGAGTGCGTCCTCGGCACGTCCGGTGCCAAGGCGCGTTCGGTCGTTCGCGTCCTCGACGAGGGATTGATGACGGCTGCGATCGCCGCAAGAGCGCGCGCGGGAGCGGTATTCCTAGGGAAAGATTTCGAGAGCCTTCGGTGCGTGGCGGCATTTGGACCGGGTTCCAAGGCTTTGGTCGAACGCGGTGCGCCTGCCAGTGCGGCTGCGATCCGAAGTAGTTTGGGTAAGAGCCTCACCCACATCGAGTCGCGTCCGGAAACCGAACCACAGTTCGTCGGCACGTCCAAGCATCGCACGAAAGAGCTGCTGCTCGCCGCGCTCGTCGACGACGGCAGGCTCCTTGGGGTCATGCAGCTCGTGGACCCGGACGCGCCTAATCGATTTCGCGAACAGGACGCTCGAATCGTCGAAGGCGTATGTCGGACCGTCACCACCGCCTTGGTGCAAACGTCATCGCTTCGCCGTCAAGAAGGGCTCGCTGCACACGATCCGCTGACCGGACTGCGAAACGTGCGTGAGCTCAATCGTGACCTGACCAAGGCCGTGAGCGCAGCACGCCGCGCCGGACGCGACATGGCGTTGATGTTCGTCGACGTCGACCATTTGAAGAGGGTAAACAGCAAGCTCGGTCACGCGGCCGGCAGCGAAGCCCTGAAGCGCACGGGCAAAGCGCTCGACGACGCGGTGGCGGGCGTGGGGGAAGTCTTTCGTTTCGGCGGCGATGAGTTCGTCGTCGTTCAGAGGCAGGCGTCAAGGGAAAGTGCACGCGCGCTGGCAGACCATCTTCGAAGCCATGTCGCCGCGAGCACCGCCGGCCCGATGCGTTCCGGCGGAGAGCTGCCGAAGATCACCGTCTCGATCGGCGTGGCGACTCTCCACGGGCTTCGGCACCTCAACGGGCAGCCTCCTCGCGACCTCAAGTCCCGCCTGATGACCACCGCGGACCGCGCGCTCTTTCGTGCGAAGAGTGGCGGGCGGAACCGGGTGGTGCTGGCGACGGCGCGTGACGACCGCGGCTGAACCGGCAATGTGCGCGGGTTGGTTTGTAAGGGGTTAGAATTGCTGGGGGTTTGGGTGCCCCGCGTGTCCCCTAGGCGACGGCGGTTAGGTAGGTGTCCGTGTTGCTTCGGATGCGGGCTTTCTGTTCCGTCGGGTCTTCTTCGACGACGACTTCGTCGGGGGTGACTTTGAAGAGCGTCTGGCCTTTCGACACGATGGTGCCGTCGGTGTCGACGAGGATCTTGTCGACCGTGCCGGCGAACGGCGCGTAGACCTTGTTGAACATTTTCATCACCTCGACGATGTAGAGCGGGTCGCCGGCGTCGAAGTGCTGGCCCTCGGCGACGAACCGAGGCATGCCCGGCCCTTCCTGTGCGTAGTACATCCCTCCGCTGACGGCGACGATTTCATCGGCCTTGTTGAGCGGCGGGGGCACGAGCACTTTCTTCATCGCCGCCTGGTGCTCGCGATCGAAGAGTCGCTCGGGGATCGCAACGGTCAGGTCGTCGTTCACGCGAAGGTCGTAGAATCCCACCTTGTGCGCGATGAGCGGAAGAAGCCCGTAGAGCTCCATGCCGAGCTGAAACCCGAGGTGCGCCTCTCGGACACCACGCCACTCTTCTGCATCGAAGCCGTCCGGCGTCTTCGCGTCCTTCATGCGCGCGTCGAGCTCGCCCCAAGACGACAGCCCAAGCTTCTCCTCGACGGTGGCGTAAAAGGATGCGCCTTCCTCGAGGATCCGTGCGTCTTGGTCCCAAATCTTGTGTGCGGCCGGAAGGTCGGTTTCCGAGTCCATGTGGAGCAGGTAGTAGGTCGCAGAGAGAACGAGGAGCGGGTTCTTCAGCCAAACGACCCGCCCGTCCTCGATCTCGAACGTGTTCTTGTTCGAGCTCAGCCAGGCGGAAAGCAGGTGTGGCTGACGCAGGATCCGTCCGATCGGGCGCCCGATGAGCGTCTGCTTCATCACCGAAAGGTCGTGCGTCGCCTTCGTGGCCGCAGGGTCGCCTTTCACGGCATCCAGATACTGCGCACAGAGGCGATCGTACGCGTACACCGCGTCGATCTCGTTGGCCTCCTTGCGAAGCTCGCCGACCAGCGTGAGGTACGGCACGACGAACTGCGTGGTGGGCTTCGCGTCGACGCCGTTCGCCAGGAACCAGTGAACCAGTCCGTAGTGAAACTGGAGGTTGGTCTGTAGTTCCGGGCCGCGAAGCACGGTGCATCGAATCACTTCCCGCAGGCGCTCGTAGCTGTCGCGGCGGTCGTCGCCGGTGGTGACGAGCAACGCGATGTTGCTGTCGTAGGCGCCGGCGAGCTTGTACCGCATGAACATGTCGGTATCGGGGTTCTTGAAGCAGATCCCCTGGTCGTCTCGCACCTCGCCCTCGATCGGGTCCGACCAAGAGACGATCTCGCCGCCCGCATGCGGAGACAGCGAATCATCGGTTGCGTTGAGTCGCGCTTCGACGGCAGCAGCATCCCGCTGAATCCGAGTCGGGCGAGGCATGCGCGCCTTGTGTTTCGCGAGAAGGCCCATCATCTCGACGACCGAGTGCACGTCGAAGTAGTCGTTCGGGTCATCCGGGTTGGTAAAGCGCAGCGCGTAGCAGAGCTCCGATACGCGATGCTCGACCTGGATGCGCGTGTTCACCTCCATGAAGTAGTGGCGTGCACCGTCGACGATGCACTCGAAGGTGGAAGCAGAATCGAGCTTCACCGCCTCGCCGAAACGCTCGGCTTCCTCTTCCATGCGCCTGAGGATGTTGAGGTCTTGCTCGATCGCGGCAGCGGCGACCTCGTCACCGGCCTGACGCTCTCGTTCGACCGCGGCGGCGAGGGTCTCCTGTGTGATCGAAACCTCGAGAAGCTTTTGCTCGTGCATCTGCAGTGAGCAGTCGCGACCGCCGAGCGAAATCGTCCACTCCCCGTTTCCGATGAGCTGGATTTCGTTGTGCCGAGTGGTCTCGATGTTGAGCTCGACCAGGATGTTCTTGTTGTCTCCAACCCCGAGCGCCTTCACCTCGGCGAGGATCTCTCGAACCATCGCGGGCGCTTGGTCGGCCTTGCTGATGATACGCTGGCCCTTACCTCCGCCACCGCCGATTGCCTTCAGGCGGATACGGCTGCCGGAGTAGTCTTTCAGGATCGCGCCAACCTCGATCTCGATCTGCTCGCAGAGCTCGTCCACCGTGTAAAGGTCGACCCCGGCCTCGTAGGACGCGGCGAGCATCGCATCGGCGACATCCGCAAGCTCGGCAGACTTGTCCTCGAGCGCCGGAACTTCGAGACCCTGGTCCTTCGCGGCCTTCTTCAGCGCTTTTAGATTCGGGTACTTCCGAAGCAAGAGCCGAGTCGTTGCGTCGTTGATGCCCGGGGTGACGCTCACATCGACCTGTTCCGCCGTGCGCTTCGCCTCGTCCTTGAAGCCGGCGGCCTGCACGGTGTACGAGCAGGGTCCGACGAAGCGAAGGCCGGCCTCTTCGATGGAGCGAACGAACTCTTCGTCCTCCGCCATGAAACCGTACCCGGCGAAGATGTAGCCGTATCCGTTGTCCTTCGCGATCGCGATGATCTCGGCGATTCGCTGCGTACGCTCCTCACCCGACGCGCCCGTGTAGTCCTGGACGGAGTGCACGCGTGACGGGTCGAGGCGTCGAAGCTCGGGAGCGAGCGCACGGGGGTACACGATCGAGTCCTTTTGCGAGAGCAGAATGCCGACTTTGGTCATGCCCATCTCGCCGAATACGTCGAGCGCCTCTTGGCGGATTGGGCCGCGGCAGACAATCAGGACCGACATATCCTCGCAGCTGAACGACTGCACCCATTCGGACTCCGAGCGGCCGAGGCGACGGTCCCGATGGATCATCGGGTTCTCGAGGTAGCTAGCAGCCATTAGTGGAACTCCCGCTGAATCCCCGAAAGCGGCTGGGGGTCGTAGTGCGATAGATAGAAGTTGAGACTCTTGGCGAGGGAGGCTCGAACGTTGGTCGGCATCACGATCTCGGAGATCGACCCGAGGCTGAGCGCCTCCTTCGGGTTCATCAGCTCCTTTTCATAGCGCGCGTTGAACGCGGCCTCCTGGGACTTCACCCAGGCGTCCACCTCCGCCGCGGCGTCTTCCTTCGACGCCCCAGCATCGAGGGCTTTCTGGGCACGCACCTTCGCCTCCGCGCGCATCTTCCGAATCTCGTCTTTGTAGACGAACTCCTTACCGGCGGGCCCCATGACTGCGACGCGCGTCGTAGGAAGCGCCATGACGTGGTCGGCGCCGGTCGCGTAGCAGTTGAACGCCGCGTAGGCGCCGCCAAACGCATTGCGAATGATCAGCAGCAGCCTCGGCGTACGAAGGTCGATGATCGAGTCGAGCATCGCGCGCCCGGCCTGGACGATGCCGCGGCTTTCCTGGTCGCGCCCCGGAAGGAAGCCGGTGGTGTCTTCCATGAAGATCACCGGGATATTGTAGAGGTTGCAGAAGCGGATGAAGCGCGCGTTCTTGTATGCCGCGTCGACGTCGATCTGCCCCGACGAGACCGAGCTGTTGTTGCACACGAAACCCACGACGTGGCCGCCGAGTCGGCCGAACGCGGTGATGGTGTTCCGCGCGCGCTGCGGCTGGAGCTCGAAGTAGTCGCCGTGGTCGCAGAGCTGCTGGAGGATGATGCTCACGTCGATCGGAGTGTTGAACCCGGTCGGCGAGTTGAAGGCCTTGCGAAGCAGGGTGTCGATCTCCCCGGTGGGCCGGTCGATCGGGTCGGAGGTCTCCTGGTATGGCGCAAATTCATGGTTGCTGCCGGGGAGATAGTTGAGCAGGCGACGCGTGGTTCGAAGCGCACCGACCTCGTCGCGGACGGTGAGATCCGACACGCCGCTCTGACCATGAACCCCCGGGCCACCGAGCTCGTCGGCGGTCACGTCTTCACCGAGCACCGACTTCACGACGCCTGGGCCCGTAAGGCCAAAGAACGTGTTCGCGGGCTGGATCATGAAGCTGCCCTGCCGGGGAAGATAGCTGCCGCCACCCGCGTTGTATCCGAACATGCACATGATGCTCGGAACGACTCCGCTGATCTTACGGAGCGCGGTAAACGCTTCGGCGTAGCCGTCGAGGCCTCCGATGCCTGCCGGAACGAAAGCACCCGCGCTGTCGTTCATGCCGACCAACGGCATTCCCTGTTCACCCGCAAGACGAATGACGTTCGCGAGCTTCGTTCCGTTGGTGGCATCCATGGAACCGGCACGCACCGTGAAGTCGTGCCCGTAGAGCGCAACGTCTCGTCCGCCGATCTTCACGATGCCGGTCACGATCGAGGCGCCGTCGAGATTCGGCCCCCAGTTCTGATAGAGGATCGTCGGCTCGCTGCCCGGATCGCGAAGGACGTCGATTCGCTCCCACACCGTCATTCGGCGCTTCGCGTGCTGCCGTCCGATCTGCACCGGACCGGCGGCCGTCATCGGACGTTCACGAAGGAGCTCGCCTTCGCGCACCGCCTCGTCGTACGGACCGGCCGGGGAGACCGTTGGGTCGTTCTTGGTTGTTTCGCCCTCCGTCGTGAACGGGTTGCGAATGCTTGGCGTCACAATGTCGTCTGGCATGCCTACAATTGCCTACATCGGGTGGCGCGGGGGCCTGCGGCTCCTCAGCGACTCGCGGTTTACGGGTTTTAGGCCGCTTGCGCCAGCGAACCGCAGGAAAGACCGCGGTCTCGCGTGGCGTCCACACGAAAATCCGCGAAACTCCAGCACTTCATGGTCACCGACGACGAGCTCGAGCAGGCCCTCGACGTTGCCGTTCAGGTGGCCCAAGACGCGGGTGCCCTCACCATGCCGGGATGGCGCGCCGGAGGCGCGGTCTCAAAGAAGGGGCGCTTCGACCTGCTGACCGAGTTCGACCTTGCGAGCGAGGCCCTGATCCGAGAGCGCATCGGCGAGGCGTTTCCATCGCACCGAATCGTCGGCGAGGAGGGTCAAGAGACCGGCGAAGGCGAGCTGGTCTGGTACGTCGACCCGATCGACGGGACGACCAACTTCGCTCACGGGCACTTCTTTTTTGCGGTCTCGATCGCGCTTTACGAAGGGGGCACCGGACTTGTCGGGGCGGTCTGCGCACCCGCACTCGGCGTGCTCTGGAGTGCGGCGCGCGGCAAGGGCGCATCCCGCAACGGCGAAGCGTGTCGCGTATCGACGCGACCATCTCTCGACGAAGCGGTGTGCGCGACGGGCTTCCCGTACGACCGATGGTCGACCGACGACGACAATCATGCGGAGCTCGAGCTGTTTCTCAAGCGTGCGCGGGGGATCCGTCGCTGCGGAGCCGCCGCCATCGATCTGTGCCTCGTCGCCGACGGCACCTACGACGTCTACTGGGAGAAGTCCCTGAACGCGTGGGACATGTGCGCGGGCGCATTGATCGTCGAGGAGGCAGGCGGGCAAACCACAGACTACGAGGGAGAACCGGCCGATCCACGCTCGGGGAGACTCGTCGCAACCAACGGTTTGCTCCACGAGGCGGCTCTTCAGACCATCGGTGAGGCGCGTCACAAACTTGATCACCGCGATCCGTGAAACGCGCTGCCCCGCCCGATACACTGAACCGGATGGGTGGGGCGGATATCGAGCTCGAGTGGAAGCCGGGATCGGAACCTTCGAAGGAGACCCGGGCAGCGTTGATTTCGCTGTCGCCTGAGGAGCAGTGGTCGCTCGCAAACGCCGTGACCGCGCGGCACATCGTCACGATGCTCATCTGCGCGGGGGTCGCGTACCTCGGGTTCGCAGTCGGCCAGTGGTCGCCCGCGTTCGATCAGATGCGCCTGACGCTGATGACGATGTTCGGCCTCACCGGGGCTGCCATGATGGCCGTCGCATGGAGGGCCCATCTCGAGCCTCCCCCGCTCCTCTGGTCCGTGCACATCGCGGGTTCGATGTTCGTGATCATCATCGGAACCGTCACGGCGGCGTACGCGTTCAGCGTAGACCCCTCTTTTTTCTACTTCTACGCGCTAATCCTGTTCGCGGCTGGCGCCGTCGTTCACAACCGCAAATGGCTCATCGCAGTCATGGTCCTGGCAATCGTCAGTTGGGGCATCACGTCTCTCGTGCGCGTGCCCGACGTCAACTGGGTTCGAAGCATCGGATACCTCTTCGGCTTTTCGACGGTGGCATGGGGACTGAACTACGTGCGGAACCGAACGCGCGTTCGCATGGAGGAGCTCCGGCTCGCTGCTGAACGAGCGTCGGCAGCAAAGACCGAGCTCATGGCGGACGTCAGCCACGAGGTTCGGACGCCGATGAACGGCATCCTCGGGCTGAGCGGACTCCTGCTCGACGGCAAGCTCGACGCGAAACAGCGAAAGATGGTGATGGCGATTCGCGACTCGGCCGATGCGCTGACCCAGGTGGTCGACGAGCTTCTCGACTTCACCCAGCTGCGCAGAGGGCAGATGGCGCTCGAGACGGCGGCGTTCGACATGACATCGCTCCTCGACGGAGTGGCCTCGCTCATGGGCCCGCGCGCCGCAGAAAAGGGGATCCCGCTGACAGTCGAGCTTCGTGCATTCACTTCGCGACGATTCATGGGCGACGCCGCTCGTCTTCGTCAGGTGCTCCTGAATCTCGTGAGCAACGCGATCAAGTTCACGGACAAGGGCGAGATCGAGCTCAGCGCTGAGATGCTTCCGTCCGACCGTCGCGCTCGGATCCGGTTCTCGGTGAAAGACACGGGTGCCGGCATCCCGGAGAGCATGCTCCGTCAGGTCTTCACCCGCTATCACCGGAACGCGAGCGACGCGTCGAACGTCGTTGGAGGCAGCGGTCTTGGTCTCGCGATCAGCAAGGAGATCGTCGAACTGATGGGGGGCTCGATTGGCGTCGAAAGCGAGCTCGAAGAGGGGACCCTGTTCTGGGCGGAAGTCGAGCTCGAGAGAGGCCCGGAGGAGACGCTTCGCGTGCAGGACAGCGATGGTACAGGCGACGTCTGGATCCGCGAGGGTGCTGCGGTCCTTTTGGCCGAAGACAACCCAACGAGCCGGATGGTCACCGAGGCGCTCCTCAAGAAGCTGGCGTGCCTCGTACACGTCGCAGTCGATGGCCGGGAGGCGCTTCGACTCGCGGAGTCGCAGCGCTTCGACATCGCATTCATCGATTGCGCGATGCCGCTGATGGACGGCTTTCAGACGGCCGAACGCATCCGACGGACCGAATCGAACGGATCGGTTCCGATCATCGCGGTGACCGCAAACGCAAGCGACGAATACCGGGAGCGGTGTACGGCATCGGGAATGAATGACCTGCTCGAAAAGCCGCTTCACACCGCGGTGCTTGCCAAAACCATCGAACGATGGGTTCCTGTATACGAGGGTCGGCGGTCGATGCGACCCGTCTCGAGCCTCCCTCCACCCGACGCCCTCGATCTCGAGATGGTTCGACGCCTCGTCTCACTCGACGGCGAAGACGACGACTTCATCCGCGATGTGATGGGCAGCTACGTCGAGCAGCTCAAGCAGTGCGTTTCCGACCTTCGCTCGGCCATAGTCGACCAGGACCTCGACGCCATCCAGTCGTTCGCGCACTCGATGAAGGGCGCGAGCAAGCAGATCGGCGCCACCCAGGCCGGTAACCTCTTGGGCGCGCTCGAAGCGCAGGACGATTTTCGAGACTGCGCCGCACTCCTCGATGAGTTGGCCGAAGAAGTCCCACGCGTCGAATTCGCGGTGAACGCTCTCCTTCGTCGGTCCGCCCGCGCGAGCTGACCTCAAATATCGAGGTTGGTGACGTTCAGTGCGTTGCTCTCGATGAATGCGCGTCGAGGTTCCACCTGGTCGCCCATCAACACGCTGAAGAGCTCCTCGGCTTCGAGTGCATCTTCGATGCGTACCTGGAGAAGCGTTCGGACCTCGGGGTCCATCGTGGTTTCCCAAAGCTCTTCCGGGTTCATTTCGCCGAGGCCCTTGTAGCGTTGGATCCCAAGGCCCTTACGCGCTCGCTGATCGACATACGCCCAAAGCTCTTCGAGGTCGGCCGCCTCGTGAGGCTCGCCCGTGGGCTCTCCGTCTTTGTCGAGCAGCGTCAGGACGAACGGCGCTTTTCCAAGGCCCGCGACACCGGCGTAGATCTGGCGGAGCTCCGATACGTTGCCTGCCGAAAGGAAGTCGAAATCGACGGTGGTCGTGCGGCGGGTCGCACCGTCCTGCGTCTCGACCACGATTCGCTGCCGGTCGTGCTCTTCGTCTTGCTCGATCGTCGCGATGAGCTCCCCAGGCCGCTTCGCAGGCACGAAGCGCTCCAGGACCTCGATGGCGGCCTCGACCTTCGCACGGTCCGCGAGGTCCTCGACCTGCAGGTCGGTTGCGGTGACGAGGGCTTCGACGACCAGGGGATCGACGCGGTGACCGATGTTCTCGAGCAGCACGCGGAACCGCGCAACGTCGACCATGAGCTTGCGCAGAGGCTCGCCCGTGAGCTGCGTCCCGCCCTCAGTCATGCTGAGCCGAAGATGATCGGTGCCCGTCTCGATCAGGAACGAGCCCATCGACACGTCGTCCTGAAGGTAGCGCGCCTTCTTCCCCTTCTTGACTTTGTAGAGCGGCGGCTGCGCGATGTAGAGGTAGCCGTTCTCGATGAGCTTCGGCATCTGCCGGTAGAAGAAGGTGAGCAGCAGCGTTCGGATGTGGGAACCGTCGACGTCCGCGTCCGTCATGATGACGACGTGGTGGTAGCGAAGCTTGTCGAGATCGAAATTCTCGCCGCCCTCGACTCCGCACCCGAGCGCAGTGATCAGCGTGCCGATCTCCGCGCTCGAAAGCATCTTCTCGAATCGCGCACGCTCCACGTTCAGAATCTTGCCGCGCAGTGGCAGGATCGCCTGGAAGCGCCGGTCTCGACCCTGTTTGGCGCTCCCTCCCGCCGAATCACCCTCGACGATGTAGATCTCGCTTTCGCTCGGGTCTTTGCTCTGACAGTCGGCAAGCTTGCCGGGCAGCGTGCTCGCATCGAGGACGCCCTTGCGCTGAACCATTTCGCGGGCCCGCCGCGCCGCCTCGCGCGCTCGCGCGGCAAGCACGGCTTTGTCGACGATGCGCTTGCCCGTCTTCGGATCCTCCTCGAGATACTGACTGAGCTTTTCGCTGACGACGCTTTCGACGATCCCCTTGACCTCGCTCGACACGAGCTTGTCTTTGGTCTGGGACGAGAAGGCCGGGTCGGGATGTTTCACCGAGATGATGGCGGTGAGCCCCTCACGAACGTCTTCGCCGCCAAGCGGGTTCTTCAGGTCTTTCAGCAGCTTCTCGCGCGAGCCGTACTGGTTGATGACGCGCGTGAGCGCCGTACGAAGGCCGGTCAGATGGGTGCCGCCGTCACGATTGAAGACGTTGTTGGTGTAGGGGAAGATCGACTCGTTGTAGGAGTCGCTCCACTGCATCGCGATTTCGACGTCCACGCCCTCTTTGACCGCGTGGAGATAGATCACCGTGTCATGGAGCGGGGTTTTCTTCTTGTTGAGCGACTCGACAAATTCGCGGATTCCTCCCTCGAACTTGTGCGTCAGCTTCTTGCCGTCGCCGCGTTCGTCCTCGAGCGTGACCTCGAGCCCGGCGTTCAGAAAGGAAATCTCGCGAAGACGGTTGTTGAGCACTTCAAAGCTGAAGTCCGTCATGGTGAAGATCTCGGTGTCAGGCTTGAACGTGACCTTGGTGCCCGACTTCTTGCTCGTGCCGATTGCTTCGATTGGCGCTTTGGGCACGCCACGCTCGTACTCTTGGAACCAGAGCTTGCCGTCGCGGCGGATTTCCATCTTCAGCCATTCACTGACCGCGTTAACCGCGCTCACGCCCACGCCGTGGAGGCCCGCTGACACCGAGTAACTCTCGCTGTTGAACTTTCCACCGGCGTGGAGCTGGGTCATGACGACCTCGGCTGCGCTCACTCCCTTTTCGTGCATCCCGACGGGAATGCCGCGACCGTTGTCGACGACGGTGATCGACCCCTCGGAATGAACGGTGACCGTCACCCGGTCGCAGTGGCCCGCGAGGTGCTCGTCGACGGCGTTGTCGACCACCTCCCAGACGAGATGGTGAAGGCCGGTTCCATCGTGCGGATCGCCGATGTACATCCCCGGGCGTTTGCGAACTGCCTCGAGGCCTTCGAGCACCTGAATTGCGCTTTGATCGTAGCCGGGAGCAATCGGACTCGGTTCCGCGGCAGGGGCGTCAGCCATAGGGCTTTCTAGCGTTGAAGGGGTGCTGACGCAAGGACTGAGTTGACGTCTAACCCATTGATCTGAAATGGGAATTTCGGAGCCAACGCAAGTCAGTCGCCGAGCACTCGTCGACGCGTCAATCGGACGGCGAGGAGGGTGCAAGGGACGAGGAAAAGCGCCGACGAAAGGAGCAGTCCGACGAGGTGCGGACCGGGATCGCCGAGGACGATCAGCCCGCGGGACGCCTCCGCCAATTGGTAGATCGGATTGATCTGCATCAGCAGATGCAGCGCCTCGCTTTTCGGTTCGATCGGGAAGAAGGTGTTGCTGACCAGACTGAGCGGCCAGCCGATCAGGAACACCGGGTAGTTCATGTGATCGATCGCGGGGACGATCGCGGTGAAGATCAATGCAAACGACGCGAACGCGCAGCCACCGATGAACCCGAGGAGTGGCAGGAACACCAAGAACTGGGGTCGAACGTCGACGAGACCGAACCCGTTGAAGAGCGCGATGACGATGGACACGATCGAGATGTTGACCATGCCTCGGACGGCCCCCCAGAGGATCTCGCCCCAGACGACACTCGGCAGCTCGACCTGAGTCGCGAGAATTCCGTCCCAAGTCTTTTGGTAGAACATTCGAACGTACGCCGAGTAGAGCGCCTCGTAGTACGGCGTCCCAAAGCCGGTATACGCGATGAGTCCGGCGGCGACGTAGGTCGCGTAGTTGATGTCGACTCCGCGGTAGTCGATATCGGCGACGAAGCCGCTGAAGCCGAGGCCGAACGCGAGAAAGAAGATCACGGGCTCCATCGCCGGAGGCACGATGGCGGTGCGCCAATTGCGTAGAAAGACCAGCGCGTTTCGACGAAACACGGCCCAGGAGCGCCAGTCGGCCACGGCGGTCAGGCTTCCGACTCCACTCATCGTCCTCTCCCGTTTCGCCGCGCCAGGGCGATGAACAGGTCGTCGAGATTCGGCGTTCGCACCTGCCAGGTCGCGTCGGCGAAGCGAACGGTCAGCTCCGCAAGATCTTCTTTGCTCAGGGGCACCCTCAGCTCACCGAGCACGGTCACGACCTCGTGCGCGCCTCGAGTACGGAGCCACGCCGCGATCTCCTCTCTAGCGGGTTCGCCCTTGGGCACGACAACGACATGGTCGCCAAGGACTCGATCGATGACCTCGTGGGGCTCGCCGTGCGCAACTCGACGCCCCTCGTCGATCACCAAGAGCTCATCGCTCAGCCGCTCGGCCTCATCCATGTAGTGGGTGGTCAGCACGATCGCGATCCCCTCCGCGCGAAGGCTGTCGATGAGCTCCCAAACGTCGAGGCGTGCACTCGGGTCGAGACCGGTCGTGGGCTCGTCGAGGAACAGCACCGACGGGCTGTGGACGATCGACCGAGCGATGAGCAGCCTGCGCACGAATCCGCCGGAGAGCACGTGGGGGGAAGCGTCCGCATACGGCGCCAGCGCAAAGCGCTCGAGCAGCGTGCGTACGCGAGCATCGACGTCTGGAACCTTCGGACGGAAGTAGCTTGCGTATATCTTCAGGTTCTGGGCAACCGTGAAGTCGTAGTCGAGCGAGTCGTCTTGCGTGCAGACGCCGACGGCACGCTTGGCCTCGGTTCGATGCTGCGAGAACCGCCTTCCGTCGTAGAGAATCTCCCCGTCGTCTGGCGGCACGAAGCCATACAACATGCGCAGGGTAGTGGTCTTTCCTGCGCCGTTTGCTCCAAGTAGACCCAGCACGGTGCCCTTTCTGCAGCGGAGGTCGAGGTGGTCCACGACGGTGCGACCGCCGTACCGTTTGGTGAGTCCTCGTGCTTCGAGAATTGGCGACGACATCGATTGCGAAACCCCGGAACGTGACGAAACATGGGGGAGCATCCTACAATGGCAATGCGATCTCGCGGCTTTCCGAAAGGCGCGGCGCAGAGATTTGATGGCGCAGCCCCCGAAAGCGAGCGAACCAAAACCCCTCAAAGCGGTGGGGCACGTGCTCGACAGTCGCTGGATGCTCGCACTCTCAGTCGCAGCGGTGCTCGTCGCAATCGTGTGGGCGGTGTTCGAAAGAGGCCCCGTCACCGCTGAGCAGATGTCGGGGCCTGGCAACGTTCAGCCTGCAACCGTGGAACTTCTCGCCGTGCCGGAGGGCGCGGAGGTGTTCCTCGACGGTCGCAAGATCATGAACACTCGGTTCGGTGTCACGCCCGGCACCCGTCACCTGCTCGAAGTGACCGACAACGACGGTCGGAGCTGGCGTCAGGTGTTTCTCGCGAACGGCTCGCTCTCCATGGTGGTGGAGCTCCGCACCCATTTCGTCGAAGTCGACACGTCTGACGAAGAGACGCCTACGGGCGACTGACGTCGTACCCGCGCAGCGTAGCGGTGACCGTCAGGCTGCGATCGCTGACATCAGAACGCAGTGTGGAAGCGACGGACACAGGCCCGACGCCAGGGCAGTAGATCGTGCGAATCTCGAGGTCGAGATTGCCGCCGGTTTCGAGCACTTCGAGACAGCCCTCGAAGGACCCCGCGGGGGTTTTGGCGACGGCGTCCACTGTGACGATGCTCGCCGCGCGCCCGCCTCGGGCCGTCCATGTCGCACCCACGGTGAACGGCGTCCGAAAGAGCCATGCGCCGTCGGGCAACGTTCGCACCCCTTCCGGCGCCAGCTCGTAGCGAACGACTTCGGTGCCAGTTCGAACGCGCGCCTCGGCTCCATCCCGTTCCTCCACCCTCGTGATGGCAAGCGTCGTCGATGACTCGCCGGTGTCGACGTCATAGGACCACGCGTTGCCAGCCTGAAGCGGATACATCGCGTGCGGATCCGATCCCTTGCGCGGGTCGGACGGAGCCGGAGTCGTCGCGCATCCGTACGATAGAGAAACCCAAATGACGAAAGCAACCAAGCGAGCGCCGCGCGCCATGGGGCAACCCTAGCATCTCAACGGTGGTCGCATACTCGCCAACGACGGTCAGACTGTTACGATACGAACGTGCCCGCAAAGCTGTCGATTCTCGTTCTCGATGACGACCCGACCCTTCGTCACATGCTGCAGGTGATGCTTCAGCAGGACGGTCACGAGGTCGTGACGTCGGCAGACGTGCAGTCGGCCCTTGCACAATGCGCGGTACAGCTACCCGAGCTGATGATCGTGGACTTGATGCTCCCGGTCGAGGACGGTGAAATCTTCCTGCGTGAGTTTCGCCGCCGATTCAGAGGCGCCGATGTCCCCGTAATTCTTCTGAGTGCGAGCAGTGCTCGGAATGAGATCGCGCGGAGGCTAAACGTCGAGGCGACCCTGCCAAAGCCGTTCGTCGCGCAGGACCTTCGCGACGTACTCGCCGACGTGTGCACGAAGCGTGAGTCGGTAGCCGTCCGCTGAGTCCGTGGTATGCCCCGACCATGGATCAGCTGTTCGTCGACGGCGTGTTCGATGGCGAAGTCGTACTCATCACGGGCGGCGGCACCGGAATTGGCCTCGCCGCCGCTACCGAGATGGGCCGCCTCGGCGCCAAAGTCGCAATCTGCGGGCGCCGCCCCGAACCCCTGAAGCTCGCGGTAGAAACGCTCGAGTCCAACGGCGTAACGGCGTTCGGCGCACCCTGCGACATCCGGGAACCGGAAGCGATCGAGGCGTTCGTCGATAGCGTGCTCGACCGGTTCGAGCGAATCGACGTGCTGGTGAACAACGCCGGCGGCCAGTTTCCGACGACTGCAGAAGCGCTCTCACCAAAAGGATTCGCGGCGGTCGTTCGAAACAATCTCATCGGCACCTGGACGATGACGCATGCCGTCGCGACCAAAGCGATGATTCCCCAGAAGCGCGGCCGAATCTTGAACGTGATCGCGCAGATCATCCGCGGTTTCCCAGGCATGGTTCACAC
Organism: uncultured Myxococcales bacterium; assembly: GCA_965601515.1. GTDB lineage: Bacteria > Myxococcota_A > Polyangia > Polyangiales > Houyiibacteriaceae > SG8-38. The sequence continues at coordinate 35,615 of CBFCWN010000022.1, forward strand.
GGGCGCGGCGCGCGCGGGCGTCGACAACATGACCAAGACTCTCGCCGTCGAGTGGTCGAAGCACGGCATTCGCGTGAACGCCCTTGCTCCAGGCGTCATCGTGACGAGCGGGACCAAGCAGTACCCGCCGGAGCTCCTCGACACCGCCGAGAAGGCCAACCCACTCAAGCGCCTCGGGAGCGCCGAGGAAGTCTCCCACCTCATCACCTACCTTTGCTCGCGGTACGCGGATTTCATCGCCGGGCAGACGATCTACATCGACGGCGGCGCGAGCGTTTGGGGAGACCAGTGGTTCATCCCCGAAGACGTACCCAAGTACCCGCCCTACCCGGTTCCCGAGCGCGGCTAGCTGGACGACTGCTTCTTCTTGAACAGGCTCATCAGGTACGCGATGCCGACTCCGACGAAGTAGAGAAGCACGAGCGGAATCAGCATCATCACCATCGTGTAGACATCCTGCGGCGTGAGCAGCATCGAGATGAACGCAGCGACGACGATCCACCAGCGCGAGAACTTGAGGAGCTGCTGCCACGTCACGATCCCTGCGCCGGCGAGGAAGGTGACGATCACAGGGACTTCGAACACGATGCCGAAGGCCAAGAGCATCCTTCGGAAGAAGGGCATGTAGTCCTTCACGAAGAGCGTGGCGACGAGCGTCTCGTCGCTGAAGCCAAGAAGAACGGTGAACGCCTCGGGAAACACCAGCTTGTAACCAAAGACCGCACCGCCTGCGAAACACAGCGTCGAAAAGACAATGAAGGGAACGGCAAGCGCCTTTTCCTTCCTGTAGAGCCCAGGCGCGATGAACATCCAGAGCTGCCAGAAGATCCACGGCGACGCGAGAAGAACGCCGGCGATGAGCGAGTTCTTCATGTACATCATGAACGCGTCGGCAGGGCCCGCAAAGCGAAGCACGGCTTCGCCAGGCAGGTTCAGTCGTTCCCACGCGGGCTGAAGCGGCGCGACGAGGAAATCCTTGATCTCCTTCTTGAAGAACCAGCCGATCGCGACCGCCGGCACGAGGCCAATGATCGCGCGAAGCAACCTCATCCGTAGCTCGGCGAGATGCTCGAAGATCGTCATCTCGGCTTCCTGCTCCGGGGTTACCGGCACCTCCGGGGGCGGAATCTGGATCGCCTCGCCGCTCATGGGTGCTTCGACTCCGACGGGCTCTCGGACGTCGGCTCACTCTGCTCGGGCTCTTGTGCCTTCGGGCGCAGCGACTCGGGAGGAGGCGGAGGGGGCGTCTTCGAAACGGCCGGCGGCGGGGTTTCAGACTCTGCAGAATCACTCTCGGACGCGGCAGGCGTGTCCTGCTGCACGGGCATCGGGCGGGCCACCGGAGGTCTCACTGGAGGCGCTCGGAACGGATCGCCTTCCCGCATCAGCTCGTCGAGACCGATGGCGTCCTTGAACTCTCGGCTGGCGTTCCGAACCTGGCGTACGCCTCTCCCAACCGTCCGCATGAACGTAGGCAGCCGATCTGGCCCGACGGCCAACAGAACGATGACCAGGAAGAACGCAAGCTCAGTAGGGCCGACGCCGAACATTGGCTCTTACCATGAAGCGGGGCCGGTCACCCCTCAAGCCGCAACTCGCGCAGTCGCTCGACTGCGCGGTTCATGGCCCGAACTCGCTGTTCGTAATCACGGGTCAGGTTCTGGATTCGGTGTGCGGCAGCCAACGTCTGCTCCGAGCTTTCCGAGTGCTTGCGATGGGACTCGTGGAGCTGGTGGACCATGTCGGAGATGTGCTCTATCGCGTCCGTCATCTGACGGCCGCCCTCGGCCTGTTCCTGTGAGCTTCGTTCCATCTGCTGCGTGATCATGCGCATGTTGTCCGCGCTCTTCATGATGAGCTCAGACCCACGTGCCTGCTCGGCCGTGGCGGCCGCGATCTGCTGCACCGTCTCCGCGATTCGGCCGATCGCGTCGGTGACCTGCCGACTACCCTTGGCCTGCTCCACCGTCGCTCTCGCGATGCCGCGGACCATCGCCGTCGATTGCTTCGAGGACTCGAGAATCTTCTTGAGCGCGTGCTCGGCGTCGGCGCTGACGGTTACGCCTCGGTCCACCGTGCTGGCGCCGCGCTCGACCGCCTCGATCGCATTCTTGGTTTCTTCCTGAATGGTCTTGATCAGCTCTGCGATCTCTTTGGTGGAGGCTCCAGCCCGTTCGGCCAGGTCCTTGATCTCGTCGGCGACGACCGCGAATCCCTTGCCATGCTCACCGGCCTGCGCGGCGATGATCGCCGCGTTCAGCGCGAGCAGGTTCGTCTGCTCGGCCACGTCGTCGATGACGTTGAGGATCTCACCGATGGCCCCGATGCGATCGCCGAGGTTCGAAATTGTGCTCACCGCCTCGAGCGACGACGACTTGATGTGCTTGATCTCCTCGATGATCTTGAGGATCGAACCGGCGCCCGTATCGGCGTCCACCGCAACCTCCTCGGACAAGCGTGCAGTCTCGTTGGCGTTCGACTGCACCTGATCGATCGACACGTCCATCTCGTTCATCGAGGAAGACGTTTCCTCTGCAGTGAGTGCCAAGGCATCGACGTTTCGCGCGACCTCTTTGATGCTGTACGTCATCTCCTCGATCGATGACGCGGTCTCGCGAACGCTCGACCCGAGATTTGCCATGTTCTCGGCAACCTCTTGGTTGGTAGCGGTCATTTGTAGAATGCTGGACGAGCTCTCGACCGTACTCGACGACAGAGCATCGACGCGGTCGCTGATCGCCTGAAGCGAGATGGCCATCGACTTGAGGGAACGGGCGGTCTCCTCCACGGCCACCATCTGTTCCCCCAGCCCATCGGAAATCGCGCGAACGCTCTCCCCGATCGACCCCTCCACGGACTCGATTTCGCTGTTCAACGCGCGAATTTGGGCATCGACTTCTTCGACGGGAATCGAAGGAGGCATGCCGGCCGCGATGATCAGGAGACCCACCAAAGAGAGCACAGCCGCGGCGATCCCCGCGATGGACGCTGCTCCGGCACTCGCGAACGCGCCCGCCGAGACGCCGATCGGTCCGACGACGAACGCGAGTGCGAAGCAAAGAAATCCCGGAACGAGATATCGACTCTTGGCAATTGCCCGAAACATGTACCCCCGCTGGTGCTTTCGAGGGTATCGAACCGGAGCGGACGCGGGCAAGTTGCGCGCCGCGCCCCCGTCTGGGAAGGGATCGTCCGTTCAGAGCGGGTTGGTCAGCAGCTGCATCGCGATCTGAAGAGCGAGCGAGTAATCACCCTCCATCTTCAGCTTGCCGCCTAGGAAGAGCTCCTGCGCCGTCAGCTCACCGCGCTGCACCGCCTCCAGGTCTTCGAAGGCCAACTCGGTCGTGAAACCGGGCTCCGAAGGCGGCTCCGCGACATTGAAACCAATCCGAACCCGAACGTCGCCGAGCTCGGGGACGCCTCGAAGCGTCACGTGGCAGGTCAGCGGCTGCCCGCCGAGCGCGTCCTCGAATCGCTTCGATGCCGTCCGCGCCGCTCCGATCGCGACTTCCTCGTCCTCGAGGGCGCCTGCTTTGGCGGCTTCACCCAATAGGAGCTCCACCGCATTCCCGGGGAGCGACGCCGCGATCTTCACCGGAACGTCGGCGCCGGGCTCACGGCTCGCGACGAGCGTTCCCTCGCGTGCGGAAAGAACGATCGGGGCCTCATCGTCGACGTGGAGGCTCGCGGCTCCCGTGACCCCTGTGACATCGTCGAGAATTCGTTGAGCGCTTTCGTCACCGGCCGACGCTCGCTGCTTGAGCGCGTCGATGCCGCGACTGAAGAGCTGAGGAAAATGATCGTGAAGGAACTCGATGGGTTCAACCGTCATGAGGCGCGGAGCATAGCCAAGATGATCGCGCGCTCCAAGCTGGCGAAATCGCCCAGAATCGGCCACCATCTCAGGGATGGCGGATGTGGAGCACCGGCCAACTGTTCTATTGGTTGGCCAGGGCGAGCCGATGCAGACCGAGCTGGGGGAGGCGCTGCGGCGCCACGGCATCTCCGTAGCCGGCTGCGCAACGGCAGAACTCGAGACCGCGGTTCGTGTGTATGCACCGGATCTCGTGGTCTTGATTGGTGATGCGGCGGTACGCGGGGGCAGCGCCGTGATCCGTCGCATGGCGAGCAACCGGGGGACCGACATTCTGCCGGTGGCCGTCGTGTCGAACGACGCTGCGATCAAGCAGAGCGACAAGCGATTTCGGAGTGGAGCGGTCGCTGTGGTTCCGAGAGGCGCGGGCGCAGATGCGATCGCGCGACGATTGGCCGAGCTCGCCGTCGAGGTCCCAGAGAGACCAGGCATGCTTCGCGGACGCGTGAGCTCGGACAACCTACAGGACGTCGTCGAGCTCGTTTCGAACGAGACCAAGACCGGCATCCTCTCGCTTCGCACGCCCGAAGGTCCCGTGGATGCCGTCCCCATCGTCGTCGAAACCGAAGGTGCGGGGGCGCACAACATGGAGCGCATTCTCGATCGACTGCGTGACGCGATGGACGATGGGGGGTCGCTCGAGTTCGAGTTCCACGAGACGAGCGGTGGCCGACTTTCGGCGCTGCCCGGCCCGATCGAACCCGACGACGTCGACCTCTCCCAACTTCGCGGCGCGCGCATCGTCGTTCTCGATTCGAACGAGCTGCGCGCCGAAAGACTTGCGCAGGTTCTGATTCAGCGCGGCGTTCAAATCGCGGCCGCCGACTTCTCGCCGGCGGTGATTCCGCGCATCCGAGAGATCGACCCGCAGATCGTCGTCATGGACTCGAGCGCGGTAGGCGGACAGGGCGTCGACTTCGTGCGCGCGCTTCGAAAGGACACTCAGCTTCGATGGGCGTCGATGCTCGTGGTCCGCTGGGAGGACTTCTGGCCATCCGCCGCGAACGGGACAATGCCCGACATCGCCCAGCTTGCGACACGGATCTGCCCGCTGATCGAACAGGACCACGTGCTCGCACGCCGTGTCGAGGATGAGGTCGACTTCGACACGCGGCTCGAGCTCGTCGGGCCGGGCAGGCTCCTCCGCGCGCTTGGGTCGGTGCCGGGTGTCCGCCACGTCGCGCTCGCCGGCCACAAGCGAAGTGTCGAAATCGACATCGCCGACAACTCGATCGTCGGCGCCTATGCGACGCTGAACGAGGGAACGACGGCCGAAACCCTGCAAGGCATGCCAGCACTGCTCGCGGCGTGGGGGATGACCGCAGGGAGGGTGTCGGTTCGAGAGCAGGATCTCCCCTCGGTCGCGAACATCATGATGCCAGTCGACGAGGCGCTCGGCGTGGTCTCACACCAGCTTGCGTTTGCAGACGGAAGCAACGCCGACATCGAAGTGGACGCTGAAACCGTTCCGCCGCAGATGCCTGAGGTCGACGAACACGCGACCGCTCCACCGGGCGCCAACGATCCATCCGAGTTCGACGAGGCGCGCACGATGTCGCCTCCCCGGTTCGCGCAGCGTCGCGCTGCCAACGCCCCAAACGGGCCAGCGCCGTTTCCGGAAGAAGAAACGCCGACCAACAAGGTCGCGCAGCTGCTCGGCCGAGTGGAGACCAAGCCCCACTCGATACCCGCCGCGCGCGGGGCGATGGAGGCGAACGCCGGCGCACAGCACGTCGACCACGCGGTGGGCCGCTCGAAGAAGGCGACTCAGATGGGGCTCGCGCCCGTGTTCGAAGCCCTCCCGGAAGGCCATCGAGACGACGCTCAAGAGCTCCAAGAGTTGGAGGAGCTCGAGGTGCCTGAACCGCGGGCGCCGAAGCCTCCGCCGCCACCTCCTCCGCAGTTTCAAGCGTCCACGCGGCCGCCCATGTTCGAAGAGGCCGACGACCTCGAACCCCTAGCAGCAGCCCTCGAGGGAAGGACGATCGCGGCGCCACCCCTCGAGTCGAGAGGAACGCCGGCTTGGATCCAGGTGTTGCTCCTCGTCACGCTGGTGGCGGGCGTCGGCGTCGCGGGCTGGCTGCTCTGGTCCCAGAGCGGATCGGTCGAGATCGCGGCCGGCGAGTCGGGGAAAGGGCCGATCACCGGATCGGTCAACGGCCTCGACGAAGCCGATGCCGGGAAGACGCCCGCAGAGTCGACACAGAACGCCGCGCCGCCGGGCGCCGACCCGGCAGGCGGCGAAGCGGCGAACAAACCGCCCGCCGACGATGTCGACACGAAGAAAGCGGAACCCCAAGCTCCGGAGCCGAACGATGCTCCGGCAGCCGCAACGGCTCCCAAGACCCAGGCCGCGAAGCCGGCGGCGACGAACCGACCGGCGGTACCGACCCAGGGGCTGCCCCGGGACCCGGCCAAAGCGTCCGACGTGCTGGTCCACCGCGCGCTCCCCTTGATTCGGAAGGGCAAGCTGGGTCAGGCACAGGCCACCCTCGATCGCGCGTGGGAGCTCGACCCGAGGAACCCGCAGGCCATGGCCGGCTACGCCAGGCTCCACATCGCCGCGAAGAATGGCGATGAGGCGGTGAAGTGGGCCCGGAAGGCCGTACGAAAGCGAGCGAAGCGAGCCTCGTATCACGTGTTGTACGGCGACGCGCTCACGCTGCAGGGTAAGACGAACGAGGCTCGTACGGCCTACCGCAAAGCCCTCTCGGTCGACCCGAAGAATCGCACGGCTCGGTCACGCCTCTCGGGCAGCTCGGCAGGCGCCGCCAAATAGTTGCCTGCACTCGCCCCACGGGCCTAGCGTCGGGGCATGGCGACACGATCTTGTCTGTTGGCGCTCTTGGTTGGGCTCTCGGGGTGCCTGCTCCAGAACCTCACTCCGGAGGTTCGAATGCGCGACGCGGTGCTCGAGCTCAACGAGGGCGCTCGCTGGGGCCGAATGGACGTCGCGAGCGGCTACGTCGTCCCGAGCTTCCGTCCTCAGTTTCAGGCCTCCCACATTCGATGGGGCCGCGACATTCAGATCGCAGATACCGAGATCATCGGAATGAACCCCGAAACCGACGACGAGGGCGAAGGAGCGTACTCGAGGATTGCGGTGCGGTGGTACGACCAAAGCACCATGGTTCTTGCGAATACGGTGATCCGACAGACTTGGCAGAAGCACAAACAGACCTTCCTGTTGACGAGCGAGTCGGTCGAGAGCGGTCACCCGGGTCTCCTGATGATCCCGGATGGGGTGAATGTGGTCGCGGCGACCGAGGAGGCCGAGGTCGACACCGTGTCCGACGAAGAAGCTCAGTGGGATAGCGTCTACTGAGTCACTCGATGCCGATGGCGCTTCGAACGCGCTTCATCGTCAGGTCCGCGATCTCACGAGCTTTGTCCGCGCCCTCGTGAAGGAGAGCGTCGAGACGCGGTTCGTCTCCGCGAATCTCGAGGTAGGCCTCTCGTTTCGGTCCGAGCTCTTCTTCGATAGCCTCGTAGAGGTCCTGCTTCGCGTGCCCCCAACCGTAGCCGCCTGCTTCGAGCTTCCGCTTCATCTCGGGCGCGCGCTCGGGAGCAACCAGCAGATAGAGCTCGTAGACGGTCGAGCTCTCGGCAGACTTGGGGTCCTCGAGTGATTCCGAAGTGGTCTTGATGCTCATGATCACTTTGCGGAGCTTCTTGGGCGGTGCGAACAGAGGAATGCCGTTGCCGCGGCTCTTGCTCATCTTCTCGCCGTCGGTGCCAGGCACGAGCGGCGCCTCACTGATCAGCGCTTCGGGGACGACGAGCGTGCCGTCGCCGTAGACGTGGTTCAGGCGCATCGCGACATCGCGAGTGAGCTCGAGGTGCTGCTTCTGGTCCTTCCCGACCGGAACGACGTCGGTGTCGTAGAGCAGAATGTCTGCCGCCATCAGCACCGGGTAGTTGAAAACGCCGGCGCTCGGCGCCTCGCCGCGAGCGAGCGCGTCCTTGTAGGCGTGGCCGCGCTCGAGCTGGCCAGTGGCCAAGAGACAGCTCAGCACCCAACCGAGCTCGAAGACCTGAGGGACGTCGGACTGGCGGTATAGGAGGGTGCGCCGTGGGTCTAGGCCGCATGCTAGCCATGTCGCCGCGACGTCTCGGATGTATCCTCGGAGCGACTCGGCGTCTCGCACCGTCGTCAGCGCGTGGTAGTCCGCGATGAAGTACAGCGTGCGGTACTCCTCGACGAGCGAAAGAGCCGGCCGAATCGCGCCCAGGTAGTTGCCAAGATGCGGCAAATGGGTCGGCTTGATACCGGTGAGCGAGGTCTTCACCGGCCGGAGATTGTCCCAAGTGGACATGCCCGGCAACCGGGGTATCTTCACCGACTCCCGAAAAGAGGCAGCATGACCACTCGTCCGTTCAAGGTTCTCGGTATTCAGCAGATCGCCGTTGGCGGCCCCGACAAGAGCGCCCTTCGAAAGCTCTGGGTCGATACCCTCGGCCTCACTCCCCATGGCAACTACAAGAGTGAAAAGGAAAACGTCGACGAAGACATCGTCACGATGGGCGCGGGCGCATTCGCCGTGGAGGTCGACCTGATGCAGCCGATCGATCCCGACAAGAAGCCGCGAGTCGATACCCCGCCTCTCAACCACATCGGACTCTGGGTGGACGACATCGACGCTGCGGTCGAGTGGCTCGGAAGCCAGGGCGTTCGCTTCACGCCGGGCGGCATTCGACCCGGCGCCGCGGGGCACCGCGTCACCTTCATTCACCCGAAGGGCAACGACGACGCCCCGATTGGCGGAGAGGGCGTGTTGATCGAGCTCGTCGAAGCGCCCGAGGACGTCCGCAAAGCGTTCGAAACGCTCAGCGAGGCATCCACACCAGCTTGAGCAGACCGACCTCGATGTCGGACTTCCGCGGTCGAAGCACGATCTCACGAATCTCGGGAGACTTCTCCGCCCACTCGGACTGAAGCGCTCGGATTTCTTCTTCGCCTTCGATCTCGAGCTCTCGCTGCTCTCGCTGAAGGTTTTCGAGCTCCGACTCGGCGCGAACGACGTCCTGACGCTCTTTTGCGATTCGCCCGACTCCGCGAGCGCTGGTGGTCGCCCGGCCAATGCCGCCTCGCCCAAAGATCGCGCCGAGTACGGTGGCTCCCACCGAAATTCCGGTCTGCAGCTTCTGGTCTTCGTACTGACTTCGCTCTCGATCGAGTTTCGCCTCGGCGCGGTTCATTCGATCTTCGAGTCGTCGAAGCTTCTGCTCGAAGCGTATCCGAAGCTTGTCGACCGCCGCGTCGCGAGCTTCGCGCACGGCGAGCTGAACGCGTGAAGCGAACTCCGCCTTCGGCTCGTCGGGTTTTGATCGAAGCTTCAACGCGTCCGCCCGCCAGAGGCTTCGCGTGCACTCTTGATAGAGGTGACCCCGGATCTGCTTCCCGTACGATCGAAAGCGAGCTTTGCCGATCGACTTCGGCGGAGGCGAGGCGTAGCGGATCCCCGAGGGGGGCTCCGACAGAAGCTCGAGCGAGTGCTCTTCGATCAGCGAAATCGCTTCCGAAGGGTCGTCCACGCAAAGAGGCATGACGGCGGTGCGGCGCTCCCAGGCGTCGACGCCGTGGGCGACGTTGACGTGATGATAGGTCACCTCTCCAACCACGTGGGGCTCATAGAGGCCGGGGCCGCGATCGACGAACGCCTCTTCGATGCCGGACGGAACGAGTGGCCGTGTCTCGTTGGACTTTTCGTCGGGTGTAGCGGCCGTCTCGTCCGGGCCGCCCTCGTGCTTGTCCTCGTGCT
>CBFCWN010000023.1:0-44738 GCA_965601515.1 uncultured Myxococcales bacterium
CAAATCGCGCGGGTCGACCGGCAAACCGTTGAGATTGCTGGTGTTCTGGGGGCCCTGCGTGTCCCCTTCGGGCACGCTTGAAGCGCTGGGTTTTCCGCGAATCGCGCGGGTTGGTCTGTAACCGGTTGGAATTGCGGGGGTTCTGGGGACCCCGCGTGTCCCCTAGGTGTTGAGGGTCCAGTCGTAGCGGTGGTAGGCGAGGGGGTAGCGGGCGGCGATGGCTCTTTCTAGCGCCGGGCGCTGTTCGGGGGTGGCGTGGCGGAGCAGGAAGAGGTCGATGCCGGCGCGGCGGCCAAAGTCCGGCTCGTAGTAGCGGAACGTGATCGGGACGCGGATGACCCTTTCCTCGTGATCGACTTCGACGTCGGTCGCGACGTAGTGGTTGGCCGCGGCGTCGAGCTGGGCGTCGATCCGTTCGGCATCGTAGAAGCCAACCGGAGGACAGCTCGTCGACGCGCATACAAGAGCGGCGTGGATGCGTGCATCGACGTGGCTCGGGCAGAGAGCGAGGCGAGGGTCGTCGTCGTCGAAGAGCGGCGCCTTGCTCACCGGGTGGGGCGCGTTCCGACGGAGAATGCCGTTTTCGATTTCGTCGAGCGTGACGACGTGGTCGCCCACCCGATACGCGACGACGCCGAAGAAAGACGGCAGCTCCATCACCGATTCCTGCACGTCGAGCGCGATGACGCCGTGTATCGCGAGCACGTTGTAGACATTGGTCCAGAACGCGATGCGTTCCTCGTCGCTTTCGAGCTTTGCGGGGTCGACGAGGTGCAACGAGCGACTCGTGCGCTCGAGATCCGCGAACGTCGCGGAGGCTCGCAGTGCCGCGTAATCCACCCGACCGTCCTCGCCGATCGCTTCCGCTTTCAATGCATGGCCGAGCTGGCGTAGGGCCAACGCGGCGGTTCGTGCATCCGTCGACGCGTCGGAGTCTGGCAGCCCATCGTTCAGAACCTTCCGCGCAAGCCAGGCCTTCGGCATCAGCGCTTTGGCGAGCTCCTTCGGGCTGCGCGCACGCCGCAAGATGTCGCCCGCATCGCGCAGGCTTCTGAGCCACGAATCGCCCATCGATTCCAGAGTACGTCCGAGCCGGACGCTCGTCACTCTTCCGAAGAGTCCGGGAGGCGGATCAGCACGCCGGGAGACGTTTCGAGCGGCCTCACCGCCACCGGCTCCTGGGACGTGTCCTCTCCCGCGCGACCGTGCCGCGCGGTGACCCAGAAGACTCCCTCGGGAACGCCTCGAAGCCGAAACTGGCCGCGCCCGTCGGTTCGAGTCGCCTCACCCCAGCGGGGAGGTTCGCCCCAGGTCACCTCGGCGCCCGCCACCGGGTTCTGGTCCGCATCCATGACTTCGCCCTCGATCGCACCCCCCGGTTCGAGCCGCACGGTTTCGAGCTCCTGCGGTCGATCGACGTACCGCGGTGGCTCGAGCACGACGCGCTGCGATTGGTTCTCATAGTCGACGTGCTCGAGCGACACGTCGTACGTGCCCGTCGGTAGCTGTCGAAGCACGAACGTCCCATCCGCGCGGGTCCGCGTCTGAGCATCCTGTTCGCCGCTCAGCCGTACCCGTACCCCGCCGAGTCCCTCGCCCGTCCAGCCGTCGAGCACCTCCCCGAGAAGCGTCACGCCCGTGATCATGACCACCTCGAGGTCTTCCGTCTCGTCGATCGCCTTCATCTTGGTTCGGCTGAACGCAGGGTGCTCCACGTTCACGGAGTACGGGGGTGCGGGTAGGGCAGGCACCGAAAACGACCCGTCGTCGTCCGACTTCGCACTTCGCTTCACCGGGCTCGCCGGGTCCTCCGACGTGACGGTCAGCAGTGCTCCGGAGATCCCGAACCCTCGTTCATCGACCACGCGTCCCCGAAGCGTTTCGAGGGAGGTCGACAGCGCAAGCTCGACGGTGATGCGGTCGTCTCCCGTCACGGTCACGACCTCGCGCACGGCCGGAAGGTCGTAGGGAAGTGCGGTCACCGAGACTTCTCCACGTACCCCGCGGAACGAAAAGCGGCCCCGGTCGTCGGTCACGATCATGCGCGGCAGGCGCTCGTCTTTCGCTCGGAGCTCGACCGGAATCGATTCGAGTCCTCGTCCTCGTTCGTCGACCACGCGCCCTACGAGCTCAGCGCCCGGGAGCATGACGAGCTCCACCGCGCCCCCGCGCTCGCCCGCGCCAAGATTCAGACGCTGCGACGCCGAGGGCGCATAGTCCTCGTGGCTCGCAACGACGGTGTATGCGCCCGGTCGAAGGTCCTCGAGCGCGAACTCGCCGTCGGCCCCGCTGAGGGCCTCCGTCACGAACGCGAGTCCTGACTTCGCCGCGAACGAAATCGGAGGTACGGGCCCAGCGGTCACCCCGAGCGACTCGCCCTCTTGGCGCACGGCGGCCTGAGCCCCGAAGGCGCGCACCGAAGCGTCGACGACCGGACGCCCATCCACATCGACTACCCGACCGACGATCCGCGCTCCTCGGTCGAGCCGGATGACCACCGGCGGGTCCCCTTCGCGATGAACGACCGGGCCGGCCAGCACGTACCCGTCGGCGTCGACGTAGAGGTTCTGCTCGCTGCCCACGACGCCAACGACCTCGAATCGCCCGTCGGCCGTCGAGCGAGCGCTCCTCGTGTGGAGCCCGAGAGCTCCTGTCGCGACGGTGACCTCCGCCCCGCCCACCGGCTCGTCCGTCGTCCCATCGACGACGAGACCACGCATCGACCAGCCCCTCGCGAGCTGAATCCCGAAGGCGCGTCGTCCTCCGGCGTCCAGAATGAGCCCTTCGACCGGAGGCGCGACGAGCGGGCCCTTTGAGACCCGAAGCTCGTACACCCCCGCCGGGATTCGCGGCCACGCGAATCGGCCCTCGGCGTCGCTGTTGATCGTCTTCGCGGGCCAGAAGCCGCTTCCAGCCAAGGACACGATCGCCCCGTCCACCGGTCCCCCGGCCTCGTCGAACACACGACCGGTCAGCGTGGCGGTTCCTTGCGACCCGTCCTCCACCGGCTTGGCGGCCTCGCCGATCGCCCCGAGAAAACCTCCGACCGCACGGGTGTTCAACCGGTATCCGCTCGGAATCATGAAACTCCCAAGAACTAGCAAACCAACGATTGTCCCCGCCGCGCGCATCCCCACTGGTTGTATTTTTGATCGCAGATGCCCTCGACACCGCATATTTGCGGCTCTGCCGGCCCGGTGCTAAGCCGCGGGCCCTTAGGAGCTGACGACCGGCCATGGCACAGACATGCGATTTCTGCGGCAAGAACCGCCACAAGGCTCACAAAGTGAGTCACTCGAACATCAAGACCAGGAAGTGGCAGCAGCCCAACCTGCAGTCGATTCGGGCAGTCGTGGACGGCCGGATCCAGCGGGTGACGGCATGCACGCGCTGCATCCGCTCGGGTAAGGTTGTCAAGGCCGCGTAGACGCCCTCGGGTCCCACTCCCACCAGGCTGCGATCCAAGCGGGATTCTGCTGACCTTCCCCGTCGCTCCGGAGCATGCCGGGCAGCGGCTCGACCGCTTCATCCAACATCGCATTCCGCGCCTCTCTCGCACTCGCGCCCAAGAGGTCGTGAAGTCTTGTGCGTTCCGCCAGGACGGCAGCCGCCGACGAGCGAGCGAGCGCGTGAAGGCCGGCGAGGTGGTCATTCTAGTTCGACCTTCCTTCGAAGAGCCGATCGTGCCCCTCGAGTTCGACGTTCTCTACGAAGACGACTCGATCCTCGCGCTCGATAAACCGGCCGGGCTTCCGGTGCACCCGTCCGCCTCCTACCACAAGAACACGCTCACCTATCTCCTTCGCCAGCGCTACGGAGACCAGACACCTCAAATCGCCCATCGCCTCGACCGAGAGACCAGCGGGCTGCTTCTATGTGGCCGCACGCTCGACGCCGAACGAGCCTTGAAGTCGGACTTCGAAAACCGCCGCGTCAGCAAGCGTTACGTCGCCATCGTGCGTGGTGTCATGCCGGAAGACGACGGTCGCATCGAGCTGCCGATGGACCGGGCGAAGGAGGGGCTCCACATCCTGATGGAAGTGACCCCCGAAGGGGAGGGCTACCCTTGCGCGACTCGGTATCGGGTCCTCGCGCGTCGGGACGACGCCACACTGGTTGCGCTCGCACCGGAGAGCGGTCGACAGCACCAGCTTCGCGTGCATCTGGCGGCGCTCGGGTTTCCGATCATCGGCGACAAGCTCTACGGGCCCGAAGGCGTCCAGACCTTTCTAGACTACATCGACACTGGAATGACCGCGGACCTCCGATACCGTCTGGGCCACGAGCGTCAGGCGCTCCACGCATATCAACTCGAGTTCACGCACCCAGCCACAGCTGAACCGACGACGCTTCATGCGCCGCTCTCGCCGGACCTGCTTGAACTCTGGGGCGGGCCGCTTTCGCCCGATACCTTCGCACCCATCGCCGCGTGCTAGGCTCTCGCACGTGCGAGCGCTCATCTTGGCAATCGCGTCGTTGGGGATTAGCTGTGCGGGGGCAACGTCGAACGTTCCGACCACCACGTACGAGGCCGGTGACGCACCTTATTTCGATCACTCCATCGACTTCGTCGAGTCGCCTGCGATCGTCGAAGGCGAGTGGCGGGGCGCATTCGAGCAGCGCGTCCTGAGGGCCGATCTCATCGCGGCGGTACGAGTGCAATCGTCGGTCGCGGAAGTCGTGCAACGCAGGGCCGCACTGCGGCTGATGGTGCGCGTTCTAGAGCGGTTCAAGGGAGCTTCCGGTAAGGAGATCGAGCTTCGCGTCGAGGATGAGCAGCCGGGCTACGCGACTGTCGAGGACTCTGAGGATCGCATCGTTCGTGAGCCTTGGATCGCCTTCATCAAATGGGAGAACGTCGGCGGCGGGAAAGCCCCGGTTCCGCACTGGCATCTTTCGCCCGACACCGCGGCCGTTCGCGCCAAGATCGAATACCTCTTGAGCACGCCGCCTCCGGATCCCGCCACCCAAGTCGAGGTGATCGAGCCCTGACCGTCTCCTCGCGTAACGCACCCCATGGCCCTAGACTACGGACAGAATCATGAAGTTTCCCACACTCCCGTTCCTCATCAGCGTCGCCTTCGTTCTTGCCACCGCTGTCGGCTGCAAGAAGAGCCCCCCGGCGCCCGCCCAAGAGCACGATCACGCCGCGCATATGGACCACGCGGCTCATGGTGAAGGCCACGATCACGCCGCCCACGCAAAAGCGCTCGAAGCCGACGCCGCCGGAGCTCCGGCCGATGCGGCGGGCCCCAAAATCGAAACAGGCTCGTTTGTGCTCGAGGTGAGCCCCGCCCAGCCAGTCTACGCCGCCGGCAAACCTGGTGAGCTCGAGATCGCCCTCGAGAGCCGAGGCGAGTGGCACGTCAACGAGGAATACCCGATCCGGGTCGATCTGAAGGCCGCGCCTGGCGTCGCGATTCCGAAGGCCGAGCTCGTCAAAGACGACGCCACCGAGTTTGGAGAAGAGAAGGTGCGATTCGTCGCGGCAGTGGAGCCCTCAGCCGCGGGCGAGCACGAAGTGACGTGCGACGTTTCTTTTGCCCTCTGCACGGAAGAAAACTGTATCCTCGAGAAGCGCACGTTGGCGATGATGCTCGAGGTGAAATGACATGAGTGAAGGGGGACTCACGGCCGAGCTCGAGGCGATTCGCGAGGACGTCAAAGCTCGGTTCGAGGCCCAGAAGCGCGTCCTTTCCTATCGCGAATATCTAGAGCTGGTTCAAGAGAACCCTCGGCGGTACACGCGCGACGCGAGCCGTTACTTGAAGGACTGCATGGACCACTTCGGGACCTACGAGGTGGAGCGCCCTGCGGGTACCTTGAAGCGTTGGAGCGTCTTCGACCTGGAGCTCGGGCGCGCGAACAGCGGTCATCAGGCTGAGCTCAAGCTCCGCGATCGCCTTGCCGGACAAGAGGCCACGCAGTCGGCGTTCTACCGCATCCTCGACGGGTTCGAGAGGGAAGGGCGAGCCAACCGGCTCGTGCTGCTTCACGGACCCAACGGCAGCGCGAAGTCTACGTTCGTCGCTTGCCTGATGCGGGGGCTCGAGACCTATTCCGACACGGACGACGGCGCGCTCTACCGGTTCTCCTGGATCTTCCCCCGTGCGAGCGAGGGTGGCGGCATCGGCTTCACGACGGCCTCGGACGAGCTCGGACAAGCCGATTCGTTCGCGCACCTCCCCGAAGACCGAATCATCGCCAAGCTGCAGAGCTCCGTTCGCGAACATCCACTCTTGCTCCTTCCGCGCGACGTGCGGCAAACGCTCATTGCGGGCGCCTACCGAGCTGCCGATGTGAGCGAAGCGGCGCCGGATTGGGTCTGGACCGGACAGCTGGCCCGCAAGAACCAGCAGATTTTCCAAGCGCTTCTCACCGCATACCGAGGCGACCTCGATCGGGTGCTCGCGCACATTCAAGTCGAACGATTCTACATCTCACGCCGCTACCGAGTCGGCGCCGTGACCATCGGCCCGCAGATGTCGGTCGACGCCTCGGAACGACAGATCACCGCTGACCGTTCCATCGAATCGCTCCCAGCCTCGTTGAGCGCGCTGACCCTCTTCGAGCCGTACGGCGAGCTCGTCGACGCCTCGGGCGGCATCGTGGAGTTCAGCGATCTCCTCAAGCGTCCGCTCGAGGCGTGGAAGTACCTTCTGCTTGCCATCGAGAACGGCGAAGTGTCGCTCCAGATGTCGAACCTTCCCATCAATGCGGTCATGGTCGCCAGCTCGAACGAGCTCCACCTCAGCGCGTTCCGCCAGCACCCCGAATACAACTCGTTCCGCGGCCGAATCGTTCGCATTCGCATGGGGTACCTGCTCGACGTCCACCGCGAGCAAGAAATCTACGACGGCCAAATCGTCCCGCAGATTCCGAAGCACGTCGCGCCGCACACCACGTACGTCGCGGCCCTTTGGTCCGTGCTCACGCGGCTTCGGAAGCCGGACGCGTCTCGCTATCCGAATAGCGACGTCGGCACGATCGTCGCCGCACTGACGCCTCTCGAAAAGGCGGACCTCCTCGCGGACGGCACCGTACCTTCCCGCTTCGATGCCGATCAGGGGAAGCTTATCGCGGGCGCCGTTGCAGACATCGAGCGCGAGGGCGCGTCCGTGACCGACTACGAAGGCATCAGCGGTGCCTCTCCGCGAGAGATCCGGATGCTTCTCCTCGACGCGGCGGCAGACTACGACGAGGCGTGCGTCTCACCGGTGACCTTGCTGCAGCGGATGGCCGAGTTCTGCGAACGGGACGACTACGAGTTTCTCAAGGCCCAGCCGGACGGGCCCTACCGCGATCATCGCGCGTTCGTCGATCAGGTTCGGGAGCGATGGCTCGACATCGTCGAAAGTGAGCTGAGAGCGGCAAGCGGACTCATCGACGAGCAGAGTCCGCTGAGCCTCTTCGATCGCTACGTCACGCACGTCTCTCATTGGGTAAAAAAGGAGCGCGTCTTCAATCCGCTCACCGGCCAGGATGAAGACGCGGACATCGACCTGATGCGGGGCGTCGAAAAGAGTCTCGACGCAGACGGCGCCGAAGCGTTTCGCAACGAGCTCCTGAGCGCGGTCGCGGCGTGGGCGATCGATCATCCAGACAGTGACGTCGACTACGAGCAGCTCTTCCCGCACTTCATCGAGCGGCTGCGCCAGGCGTACTTCGACGAGCGTCGCGCTCAGATCGGTGAAATCGGTCGCGCCGTCGTCGCAGTGATCGACGAGGAGGACGGGATCGACGCCGACGTCCGAGAAGCGGCGCAACAGGCGCTTCAGGTTCTCATCGGAGCCTATGGCTACGAGCGATCGAGCGCGAAGGTCGCCCTTGGCGCACTCGTGAACGCCCGTTACCACAGCTAGTCCCCCGGTCGGTTCCAGAGCGTGTTCCGAGCTTCGGCCCGTCGGAGTCCGTGTTTGGGAACGCCAGCAAGCGTCGATCATTTTTTCAATCGATCGATCGATTTTTTGGTTGACAGGTCCCAGCGCTGTCCTAAAGAATCAATCAAGTAATCGATTTGAACCCCGGAGGTTCCCGTGGCCAGCACCCACACTCATCCAACCACACTCTTCCCAAGCCTTTCCGCAGCCGGCCTCATCCTCCTGGTTGCGGGAACCGCGGGGGCCTCCGGGGCTCCTATTACCGCGCGTCAGGTCGAGTGGGCCGAGAGCAGCATTGCCTGGGGGGAGGCCGAAGCCGATCTCGACACGCCGCTGGACGCGATTCTTCCCGTCCTCGCAGACTACGCGGCGTACCAGGACTTCATGCCGAACTTCCGGCGTTCGCGCGTATTGGCGCAGCGGGGGACCCGCGCTCGGGTCTACATGGAGGTCAGTGCGGCAGCGGGGGCCCTGACGCTCTGGGGCCAGCTGGACCTCAAGGCGCGGACCGAGATCGAAGCGGACACCCGTGTCATCGAGGCACAGCTTCTCGAAGGGAACATCGATGCGTTTCGCGCCGAGTGGCGTCTCGTGCCCTCCGCCGACGGCCAGACGACGCACGTTGCGTTCCGCATCTTCGTCGACCCCGATCTGCCACTCCCGTCGTCTCTCATCAGCCGTGAGAACGAAAGGGCGGCCCGCCGCAGCGTCGAGGCGCTTCGTTCGCACCTCGAAAGGAAAGTTCCTTGACAGCGGAAGGACAGGCGCGAAGCATCCCGCCGGACGCGCACGAGCGCGAAAAGGCGACGATGTCGACGCGACGATACGATCCAGAAGCAGCGCGCGAGGAGCTCCTCGACTCCGCGGAGCGGCTATTTGCCGCCAAGGGCTTCGACGGAGTCTCGACCGCGGCCATCGCCAAAGAAGCTGGCGTTTCCCAGAGCCAGATTCACTACCATTTCGAGACGAAAAAGAGGCTGTGGGACAAGGTCTTCGAGCGTCGTTTCGCGGACTACTTCGCGGCTCAGTCATCGCTTCTCGACAACCCGCAGATGGAAGACATGGAGCGGATGCGGCAGTCGATCGTGTCCTACTTCGAGTTCTTCGAGAAGTACCCGCATTACGTACGTCTTCTCACTCGCGCTCAGCTCGATCTCGGGGAGGACGGCGCCACCGAGGGCGATCCCGCCGAAGAGATGGGGGAGATGCTGATGCGCAAGGGCTCCGCAGTCATCGCCGAGGCCCAGCGCGCCGGGCGGATCCGCGACGACATTCGACCGGACTTCGCGATCATCGGATTTCTCTCGCTTGTGGCCCACTGGTTCATGTCCGGCCACCACCTGATGGTGGAGACCAAGGACGAGAAGGACCGAGAGGCGCACGACCGCGAGTACCTCGACTTCATCATTCGCGTTTACCTTCGCGGGCTCGCGCCCGAATAGCCACGGCTATGCACCAGAACGCCGACACCGGGAACACTGTCACCATTCAATCGATCAATCGAAAGAATTAACCATGCACGTCCAGTCCCTGAAATCCCTGTCGTTGTTCATCCTCTTGCTCGCTCTAGCGGCGCCGTCCTACGCCCACGCCTCCACAAGACCCGACGTTCCCGTCGACGACGCGCCCGACGAGGTCACCGCAGCTCCTGTCCCCGATCCCCTCCGATACAACATCGCGCTGATGGACGAGATCCTCCGCGAGTCGACCGCAGAGACCATCCGCGGCCAACGCATCGCGGCCATCACCGGGATCACGATCGGCACCACGTTGCTTGGCCTCGGGGTCTGGCGACTCGTCGAAACCAATCCGCAAAACGCCTTCTCTCGGGGCGTGGGCGCGGGCTTCATGGTTGCGGGCGCGGCCAATCTAACGGCGGGCGTGTTCGCAGCCACGCGGATCACCCATGAGACGCGTCGTATGCAGCGCTGGGAGCGGGCGCTCGAAGTTGGCGTGGACGAAGTCGAGCTCGGCCGCTTCGAAGGTGAGCTTCGAGCGTCCCGTGAAATCCGTGAGGGCGAGCGACTGCTGCTCCGCTGGACCTCGCTCACGAACGCGATGGCGGGCGCCATCATCGCTGGGCTCTCCGCGATTCCAGACGGGTCCAGCAGTACCGACAAGCTCGGTGGCTACATCTCGGGCGCGATCTTCTTCGTCGTCGGCATGTCGCTCTTCGCGACGTCGTTCAAAGAGCTCCCGAGCGAGACCGCATGGCAGGAGTACAGCCGTCGTCGTGCCCCGTCGACGCGCGCGCTGGCGAGCTTTGGCGTCGCGCCGAACGTGTCCAGGCGGGGTGGGGGTCTTGCCTTCGGAGGGACGTTCTGATGGGACGGGTTCTCCGCGATTCAGCCGAGCTCGGTCTCGAGCGCGACCAGCTTCTCCCGCATCGCGCCCCACTCGTCGCCGAGCAGTCGGAGCGCTTCGTCTTGAACTCGCTTCCAGAGTCCGTAGGCACGGTTGTAGGTCGCGACCCCCTTCGGTGTGAGGCGCGCGTGTCGCTTGCGCCCATCGTCATCGCCAGCAAAGTCGATCAGGCCGTCGCGAACGAGAGGGCGGACGTTGCGGCTGATCGTCGAGGGGTCGCTCCCCACCGCGTCGGCCAGGTCGCCGAGCGACATGCTTCCTGCGACCCGAAGCGCGGCGAGGATCGGCCACTGGGTGCTCCGGATTCCCGCCTCGCGGAATGCCTCGTTGTAGGCGGACGTGACGGCGCGACTCGTGCGGCGCATTCGAGCGCCAATGCATCCCATCGGTGCCATCACGTCGATTTCGTCCGCCTCGTCCATTCTTTGCATATGCATCATTTTTCCGAAATCGCAAGATGTCAGCAAATTTCGAGCATAATAAAACTTGACGCAAGCGCCACCGATTCTAGATGCAAGTGCAAGTAAGCCCAGGGGAGACCGTCATGCCAGACAATATTCTCATCCATGCCCGACATGGGGCACTCGTCGCGAGTCTCACGATCCTCGGAGCCGTCATCGCTGGCTGCAGCAACGTCGAGACGCAGGCCGCCACCCAGCCCGACCTCCTGTTCGTCGAGACCATGGCCATCGAACCTCTCGACCGATACGAGGTACGCCGGGTCTTCAGCGGCACCGTACGCAGCCGGCGCGCGAGCCAGCTCGGCTTCGAACGCGGCGGGATGGTTTCGAAGGTCTACGTCGAAGAGGGTGACCGTGTGAAAGAAGGCCAGCTCATTGCCCGGCTCGACACGGCGCAGCTCAGAGTGGCGCGACGCCGCGTCGCCGCGACCCTCGACGAGGCTCAGGCGGGCGTCGGTATCTCCACCCTGACCGCGGACCGCCTTTCTCAGCTTGCCGACGAGGAGTACATCTCACGTCAGTCCGCGGATGAAGCGCGTTTCTCCCTACGGGCAGCGGAGGCGAAGCAGCTCCAGCTTCGGGCGGCGCTCGACCAAATCGACGTCGACCTTCGAAAGTCGCGCTTGATCGCGCCGTTCTCCGGAGTCGTCTCGGCTCGAATGGTCGACGAGGGCACCGTCGTCGCGGCGGGTTCTCCGGTCGTTCGCTTCCGCGAGAGCGATGAGCGCGAGGCGGTCATCGGTCTGCCGAGAAACATTCCTCTCGAGATCGGAAGCGAAGAAGAGCTGATCCTCGACGGTCGCTCGTTCTCAGCCACGGTGACGGCACTCGTCGACGACGTGAACCAGCGCACGCGTACCGTGACCGCGATTCTCGAGATACCGACGGAGCTCAACGCGGCCCAGGGGCAGGTGGTCGACCTCGTCCACCGCCGGCCGGTTGCGGACTCCGGCTTTTGGGTGCCGACCACGGCGCTGACCGAGGGGCTGCGCGGGACCTGGACGGTGTACTCGGTGGAGCCGGACGGTGACGCTCTGGTCGTCCAGCGCGAGGCTGTCGAGGTGCTTCACGCCGAGACCGACCGCGCCTTCGTTCGCGGCACGCTGGAGCCCTCCGAGCGCATCGTCTCGAACGGACTCCACCGCGTCGTGCCGGGCCAGCGGGTGACGACGTCCAACGATGAGTCCCCGGTCGTCGCGGAGCCTTCGCTGTGAGCATCTTCTTTCGCAATCCGCGCCTGCTGGCGACGTCGATCATCCTCGTGTTCGTGGCCGGCACCTCTGCCCTCGCCACGATCGTTCGGCAGGAAGACCCAACCATCACCAACGGCGTCGCCGTCATCGTGTCCCCGTTTCCAGGCGCGAGCGCTGAGCGCGTCGAGGCGCTGGTCACGGAGAAGCTCGAGGCCGAGCTCCGTGAGCTCGCAGAGATCGACACGATCACGTCGACGTCGCGAAACGGCGTTGCGGTGCTTGCTGTGGAGATCGACGAGAACATCAAAGGCAAGGACGCGGAGGAGGCGTTTTCGAAGATTCGCGACTCGCTCAACGACGCGTACGCGAAGTACCCCCCCGGTCTTCCGCCACCGCTCTTCGACGATGAGCGCTTCGGCTCGTACACGCTGATCGAAGCGATCACGTGGGACATGCCCGGTCCCCCGCAGCGCGGCATCCTCAAGCGCTACGGCGAGGAGCTCCAAGACATTCTGCGAGATGTCTACGGAACCGACACCGTTCGGGTGTACGGCGCACCCAACGAAGAGATCCGAGTCACCTTCGATCCGCAGGCGCTCGCGGCGGCCGGCTTGACCACCGGTGAGGTGGCCCAGGCCATCCGCGCGGCGGACGCGAAGGTTTCCGCAGGCGTGCTTCGAGGCGGAAGCAACAACATCCTCATCGAGGTGACCGGCGAGCTCGACTCCCTCGAGCGGATCCGACTCATCCCCCTGAGTCGAGGAGTCGGCGGCTCGGTGCTGACGCTTGGCGATATCGCAGAGATCCGCCGTACCGTTCAGTCGCCGGCGGAGGACCTCGCCATTGCCGATGGCAAACCGGCGGTCATCGTCGCCGCACAGCTTGCAACGGGGCAGCGCTACGACGTGTGGGCCAAACGGGCCAAAGCCGAGGTCGCCCAGTTCGAAGCGGACCTTCCCGATGGAATGACGCTCGACACCGTATTCGATCAGACCGTCTATACGGAGGAGCGGCTCGCGACCCTGCAGGGCAACCTCCTGGCCGGCTTCGCCATCGTGGTGACCGTGCTTCTGGTCACCCTCGGGATCCGGTCGGCGCTGATCGTGAGTCTCACGCTCCCGCTGGTGAGCCTCGGCGCGATCTTCGTTCTCAGATTCCTTGGCGTCCCGATTCACCAGATGTCGGTCACCGGCCTGATCGTCGCGCTGGGTCTCCTCGTCGACAACGCGATCGTGATGACCGACGCCATCCGGTCGAAGCGGCTCGAGGGGATGGGCGCACTCGAAGCGGTGCAGTCGTCGCTCGACCATCTTTGGTCGCCACTCCTGAGCTCGACGGTCACGACGATCTTGGCCTTCATGCCGATCCTCTTGTTGGCCGGCCGTGCGGGCGAATTCGTCGGCGCGATCGGTCTAAGCGTGATCGTCGCTCTCGCGATCTCGTACGTGTTCGCGATGACGATCGTGCCCGCCGTCGCGGGACGGTTCTTGAAAGGCGCCGAAGCCGGTGCGACGCCGAGCTTTTGGACTACGGGGCTTCGACTCCCCAAGCTCACGGCATGGTTCCGCCGAACGTTGGACTGGAGCCTTGCGCATCCCCGACGCTCCATGCTGCTGGCGTCCATTTTGCCGCTGATGGGTTTCGTAGGCGCGACCACGCTGCCTCAACAGTTCTTCCCGCCTGCGGATCGCGACCAGTTCCACATCGAGATGCGTTTGCCGCAGCAGTCGTCGATCGAGGAGACGGTGCGCGCGACCGAGCGCGTGGACGCCGTGCTTCGCGAAAGCGACGCCATCGTCCGAAGCACATGGTTCGTCGGCAAAAGCGCACCGCCCTTTTACTACAACCTCAAGCAGGACCAGGACGGCAATCCGAGCTACGCGCAGGCGCAGGTTCAGGCGGAGTCGCTCGAGGCGGTGGCGGAGCTGATGCCGCAGCTTCAACGCGAGCTCGACGAAGCCGTCCCCAATGCCCAGATCCTTCTTCGCGAGCTCCTACAGGGCCCGCCGGTCGACGCGCCGGTGGAGCTCCGCATCTACGGACCAAGGCTCTCGACGCTTCGCGAGCTCGGGCTTCAGCTCCGAGAGCGGATGTCTCGCGTTCCGACGATCATTCATTCGATCTCGACGCTGACCGCGACCTCTCCGAAGATCTGGCTCGAAGCGGACGAGAACCAGGCGAGTCTTGCGGGTCTCGGGCTCGTCGACGTCGCGTCGCAGCTCAACTTCCGACTCGAGGGCGTGCCCGGCGGTTCCATCCTCGAAGGCAACGAGGAAATCCCGGTTCGGGTGCGGGTCTCGGACGAGACGCGCTCGACGCTCGACCAGATCGGGTCCACGCCGCTGCTCGGTCGTGGGGGCCCCGGACTCGCGATGCAGTCCCAAGGCTTCCCAGGCATTCCGCTCGAAACCTTAGTCGACGTCGAGCTTCGACCGACACTCGACGGAATTCCACACAGAAACGGTCGTCGTGTGAACACGGTTCGCGGATACACGACCAGCGGGGTCTACCCCGAGACCGCGTTCCTAGGTCTGCAGGAGGTGCTCGACGCCGACCCAATCGAGCTTCCGCCGGGCTATCGCATCGAGGTGGGAGGTGACGCCGCCGAGCGTAGCGACGCGATGGCGAATCTCTTCGCGTACGTCCCGGTTCTCGTGCTGCTGATGATCGCCTTCGTCTCGCTGAGCTTGAACAGCTTTCGGCTTGGCGGCGTGGTGTTCGCAGTCGCCATTCAGTCGATGGGACTTGGACTTCTGAGCATCACGCTCTTCGGCTATCCGCTCGGGTTCCAGGCGATGATCGGTCTGATCGGCCTCGTGGGCGTCGCGATCAACGCTGCCATCGTCATCAACTCGGCGCTTCGAGCCAACCGCGATGCGGTTGACGGCTCAGAGGACGCCATTCGCAACGTCGTCGTCAGGGAAACGAGCCGCCACATCGTCTCCACCACCATCACCACATTCGGCGGTTTCCTCCCCCTCATCCTGTCCCCCGGCGGTCTCTGGCCCCCGTTTGCAACCGGAATCGCCGGGGGCGTCCTTCTCTCCACCATCATCTCGTTCTACTTCGTCCCCGCTGCATTCCTTCTCATCACGCGCCGCCGCGCCGTGAACGAGTGGAAGGACGTCGCGGAAGAACGAGACGAGCATGTCGGTGGTCTCGCGCCGGAGCCTGCAGAATGACACGTACCGTCCAGCTACTCGCCGCTTTCGCTCTCGTGCCGCTCGCTTCTGCCGAAGCGCAGCCCTCGCTCGAGAGCGAGTCCGAAACCGTACTCGAAGAGAACGCTCGTCGGGAAGAGGCCGCCGTTCCCGAACGTCTCGACCTCGATCGCGTCCTCGAGACCCCAGGTGTCCCATGGTCGATCGAAAAGGTCGCGAAGCGTTCGGTCGAATCCGTCTACCTCGTCGAGGCCGCCGACCGTCGTGTCGACCAGGCTGTGGCCACGACGCAGGAGACGCGAGCAGGCACGATTCCCCGATTCGACCTCAGGGCACGCTACACGCGCCTGAGTCCCATCGATAACGCGCCGCTTGCCCCCATCCCCGTCGATTTCGATCAGGCGCGCCAAACGCTCGCCCAGGTGCAGGACCCTGCCGCACAGGCTCTGCTCGGTGAGCAAATCGACGTGCTTCAGGGCATCTCCGAGGGCTCGATTGGGGTGCCGCAAAACCAGTACAACTTCCGCGCGTCGGTGCGCTACCCGCTGCTCGCCGTCTTCGTGCAGATCTTGCCCGGCATCCGCACCGCCGAAAGCGCGGAGACCGCGAGCCGTTTCGAAAGCAACGTGACGCGCAACGACACGGCGCTCGAGCTGATCACCATCTACATGAACCACGCTCGTGCGCGTGGGGGGCTCGCGGTGTCCGAGCTCGGTCTCCAGCAGGCGCAGAGCAATCGCGATCAGGCGGAAGCGCTTCTGCGCGGCGGTATCGGCAACAAGCCAGATCTCCTCCGCTTCGAGGCCCGCGTGGCGCTCGCCGAACGGGCGATGGCCGAGTCGCGAGCGGACGTCGTGTCGACCGCCATCTCGCTTCGGACCCTGCTCGACATTCCCGGGGAGGGACCCCTCGCGTTCGAAGAGCGACTCACGGAGCTCCCAAAAAAGACGATTCAGGAAGACACGCAGGATCTCGTCGAGGCCGCCTGGAAGCTCCGTGACGAGATGCAGGCGGCGAACGCGCTCGTTCAGGCTCGAGAATACGCGGTTCGTTCGTCCAAGGGCGCGATGTCGCCCGACGTCGGCGTGGAGGCGGCCGTGGACTACGGGCGCCCCAACGTGCTCTTCACGCCGCCGATCGACGAGTTTCGAACGAGCTGGAACGTGAGCGCCGTGCTCAGCTGGTCGCCGGACGGCACCTGGACCGCATCGCGCGCCAAGCAGCGCGCGATGGCGCAAGAAGCGGAAGCCAAGGCGCAGCGCGAACAGCTGAAGGACCTGATCCGCATCGAGGTCGTCAGCGCGGAGGCAGGATATCGCGCCGCCCTCGAATCGGTTCGCTCGGCCCTACGGCAGGTCGACGCGGCCGAAGAGGCGTATGCCGCCAAGCGGCGCGGGTTCGAGGTCGGCGTCTTCGACGCGACTGAGGTGATCGACGCCGAGGTCGACGTAAACCGTGCCCGTCTCGCGCTCATCGACGCCGCGGCCGGGCTTCGCGTGCGGGAAAGCGCGCTTCGAACCGCCATTGGAGAACACCTCTGGGAGTAGCCCAGAGATCGAAATCGTTCCGACTCGTGTAGACTCAAGGAGCATCGACATGTTGAACAGGACCCGTCTCTCGACCGCCTTCATCGTTGCCGCCGCGTTGGGTTTTGGCGCCCACGCCTTTGCGGAAGACGCCGCCCCGCCCGAGGGCACCATCACCGTCCAAGTCTGGAACCTCCAAAACGACAAAGGGCAGGTCGGCTGCTCGCTCTACTCGAACAAGGATGGCTTCCCGACGGACTCGAAGAAGGCGGATGCCCGTATGATGGTCAAGCCGGCGGGCACAAAGGCGACCTGTGTCTTCAAAGACGTGAAGCCGGGAACCTATGCGGTCTCGATGATGCACGACGAGAACGAAGACGAGGAGCTCGAGACGAGCTTCGTTGGCCGCCCGCAGGAATGGTGGGGGGTATCGAACGACGCGCCTTCCGAGCGCTTCGGTCCGCCCAAGTACGAGAATGCCACCTTCAGATTCGACGGAGGCGCGAAGATCGTGAAGGTCAAAGCGCAGCTCTGAGCTCAGCTCGGGTTGGCGCGAATTTCCTCGACCGCCTCCCGAAGCGCCTCCCGAAGCGGTGTGTATTCCATGGCCAGCTCTTCCTTCGCGCGACCGCCATCGAAGACCAGCGACCCCCGGGCGGTCGTCTTGAGGATGTCGACGGGAAGGGGAGGTCGCTGGCCGGTCCAGGCCGCGACCTTTTCGAGCACCCGTGCGACCGGGAGCAGTGCTCGCTCTGGCAGATTGAGCTTCGGTACGGGCACGTCCGCGAGGTCACCGATGATTTGGAAGTACTCACGCGTCGACGCGCGCTCGGTCCCGATCAGGTAGCGACGACCCATGCTCGTGTCGCTCAACAGCGCCCGCACGATCGCCTCTGCGGCATCGCGTACGTACACATACGTGTACGTTGTGTCGGCACCGACTAGCGCGGGCAGGTTCTTTTCAACCGCGCGACGTACCTCCATCGTGGGGCAGGGATCGCCTGCGCCGATGACCGCAGCCAGATGGACGACGGTCAGCGGAAGACCCTTCGTGCGATGAAGCTCCCAGCCGATCTCGTCTCCCTCGTACTTGCTCCGTGCGTAGTCGCTCGGGTGAGGTCCCGCAGGCGTCTCTTCATCGAAGGGGATTCGAACGGGAAAGCCGAACGCGAGCGGAGTGCTGACGTGAACCACTTTAGACACGTCTGCGGCCAGCGCAGCTCGGAAGAAGTGCCCCGCGCCGTCTCGGTTGAGCGCGTAGTAGTGGTCGCGGTGGCGACTCCAGAAATCCCGATAGCCGGCGAGATTAATCGCTCCCCACGCGCCCTCGAACAAGGGTGGCAGCGTTGTGGGCTCGCAGATGTCACCTTCCACCGACGACACGCGTGGGCCGTGAGCGAGTAGAGCGCTGGTGTCGCTCGACGCGCGTACGAGGCATCGAAGATGTAGATCCGGCTCCTGGAGCAGGCGCTCGACGACGTGTCGGCCGACGAAGCCGGTGGCGCCGGCGATGGCGATGATGCGGGTCGAATCGGTCACGACGCGTGTGTAATGCCGCCGAGCGCGACGCCAACCCTACGGTTAGCGGCTTGCTGACGAGCGGGCCCGCCTTATCCACAGAAGCAGCGAAAGGAGCTTTTTCAGTATGCTCGGTTTGGTCTCCAACATGGCGGAAGCAGGGCTTTTCCCCGACCCCGCCCTCCGCTTCGGGATTCGGCGAATCCTCCGGGGTCGGCTCCGGCAGACCGTGTGGGGAGACCCGCAGAAGCGGTCCGCAGAAGAGGAGACGCTCATCAAAAGCCTGGCCGAAGGTCCGATTGCGGTTTCGGTCGAGGCGGCCAACGAGCAGCACTACGAGGTTCCGGCGGCATTTTTCGAGCAGGTGCTTGGCGCGAGACTCAAATACAGCTGCTGCTACTGGGATGCGACGACGCCCGACCTCGACGCGGCCGAAGAGAAGATGCTCGCACTCACTGCGGCCCGGGCTGAGGTCGAAGATGGCATGACCATTCTCGACCTCGGATGCGGGTGGGGCTCGTTCACGCTCTGGGCGGCCGAGCGGTTCCCGAACGCTCAGCTCCTCGGCGTTTCGAACTCACGTTACCAACGTGAGCTCATTCTTCGGAGGGCGGCCGAGCGCGGGCTCACCAACGTCCGCGTCGAAACGTGCGACATCAACGATTTTGCGCCCGAGGAGCGTTTCGACCGAGTCGTGTCGGTCGAGATGATGGAACATGTGCGCAACCACCCGGCTCTGTTCCAGCGGATCTCAGACTGGCTCGCGCCAGACGGCGCCTTGTTCTCGCACATCTTCTGCCATCGCTCGCGCACGTACACCTACGAGGTCGAGAGCTCGAGCGACTGGATGGCGCGCTACTTCTTCACCGGCGGGATGATGCCGTCCGAGGGACTCTTCAGGCGCTACCAGGATCATTTGCGGCTCGACGACCAGTGGCGCGTCAACGGGAAGCATTACCAGCGCACCTCCGATGCCTGGCTAGAAAAGCTCGACGCCCAGCGTGAGCAGGTCATGCCAATTCTTCGAGACGGATATGGAAAAGACGCCGAGCGATGGTTTCACCGCTGGCGTCTTTTCTTCTTGGCCGTTTCGGAGCTATTCGCGTACGACGACGGCGAAGAGTGGTTCGTGTCTCACTACCGCTTCGACGCGTCGCCCGGGTAGGTCCGCATGAACGCAGCGCGTACGTCATAGGTCATGTCGAGCGAACCGAGTAGCTCGTGCAGGGCGACGAGGTAGAGTCCGAACGCGCCGAAGTTCGGATGGAGCTGCTCGTTGCGAGCGGTCTGCTTTCGCGCCATCGATTCCAGCGTCGTTCGCAGCTTGTCGACCCCGAAGCGAACGCTGCGCTGATTGCCCTCTCCAAAGTGTGCGACGAGCGTGTGCGACGCGGCGCCCAAGCCGAGCTGATGTACGCCCGATTCGAAGCGTGCGCCGTTTTCGAGGAAGAAGCCGGCGTAGATGTTGCGGACCCCCTCGCGGAACACGGGGTCCCAGCGAAGGTAGAACGGTCGCGGTGCCCACACCGCGTCGCCGTTCGCGTCGACGCCGAGTCGCGACGGCCAGAGGTCGATGATTGCGACCTCACTTCGGAATACCTGGGTGAAGTAGAGCTCCAGCGCGAGCTGACCGATCCAACGACGCTGCGAGCGCGAAAGCTCTGCGTGTGGCACGAGCTCTGGCGCGTCTCGATTCTCTTTGATCAGGATCGGGACGCTGCCTCCACGAAGGTGGGACTGAAGGCTGGTGAGCACCGACAGGAATCGACGGGAGTTCGCGGCGTTGGACAGGAGGTCTACACCCTGCCGAGCAAGGCTCCGTGTCGACATGAGGTCCAGGCTGCTCGGCGCCAGTTCGAGGAGAGAACTCAACTCGTGTCGAGCCCGCGAGGGGAGGAGGGGAAGACGAGGTGCGTGGGCAGGGTGCATCGGCATCGAGCGCTCTCAGTTTTGAAGGTGAATGGGGTTGCTTTCTGCAGCGGCGTTGAGTCGGCTCGAAGCGGTCGCCGGGTCGTAGCCGTGTCGATTCATGTCAGGTGCTTTGTACGAATCGACGGGGGCGTCGTTCGCGCGGTGTCGGATGGCCACATAGGCTCCGGCGACGGCGATGAAGGTCACCATCGCGCCGGCAATGAGGAGGTCGAGATCAGTCACGTGAGGACTCCGTGAGTAGGAGGTTGCCGGCCGAGAGGATCGAGGGAACCCAGAGGCCTACGAAGAGGCCTCGTTCGCGGTCCCCGGAGAACCAGAGCCAAATGGAAAGCGCACACGACAAAAGGGCCGCCAGGAAGAAGAGACTCTTCGCGGTGGTCCAGGGATGACGCTGCGCACGGACGGAGGTGGAGGAAGCGGTGGTGGAATTCATGGTCTCTCACCTCTCTAGGTGTTGTCCAAGTCGCGTCAAGCATTATCTAGACAGAACATGGACAAAGTTCACGAAGGGGTGCTCGTTCAAGGGGCGAGCCGCGGGATCGGTCTCGAAGCGGTGCGCCAGCTCCTGGACCGAAACAAGGAAACGCGGGTGTTTGCGACCTGTCGTGCCCCGTCAGAGGCGCAGGATCTGGCCAGCCTCGCCGACGAAACCTCAGGTCGCCTGGAGGTTCTCGAGCTCGACGTCACCCACGAGCCGAGCATCGAAGCCGCCTACAGCGCAGTTCGGCAATCGGCCGAGTCGCTGAGCCTGGTGCTCAACGTGAGCGGGGTGCTTCACGGGCCGGGATTCTCACCAGAGAAGAAGCTCGGGCATGTGTCGCCCGGAGCCCTCCGAACCGTGTTCGAGGTCAACGCGTTTGGGCCGCTGCTCGTCGCGAAGCACTTCCATCCGCTCTTGCGACACCCGGGCCGGTCGGTCTTCGCAAGCCTGTCTGCAAGAGTGGGGAGCATCTCCGACAACCGTCTCGGTGGATGGTACGCGTACCGCGCCTCGAAGGCGGCGCAGAACATGTTCACGAAGACGATCGCCATCGAGCTTCAGCGCATCGCGCCACACGCCATCGTGGTCGGGCTTCATCCAGGGACGGTCGACACCGACCTCTCGCTGCCGTTTCAGCGCGGAGTGCCGGAAGAAAAGCTCTTCACCCCCGAGCACTCGGTCTCCCAGCTTCTTTCCGTGATCGATGGCCTCGACCCCGACGACACCGGCAAGGTCTTCGACTTCCGCGGCGAGGAGATTCTCCCTTAGCGCGCTACTCGCGGTCGAGCATGGGGTGTGCCCCTCTTCGATTAAAGGCATAATCCGCGGGTGCAGCGTCTATTTACTCGCGAAGAATCGCGTGAGGTCGACCGCGTCGCCATCGAAGACCTTGGCGCCGTCGGTCTCGTGTTGATGGAGAACGCTGGCCGAGGCGCGACCGATGCCATCGTCGAGGTGTTCGACGATCGACTCGAACGTGTCGTGCTCGTAGGCGGACCAGGGCAGAACGGCGGCGATGCGTGGGTCGTTGGTCGTCGACTCGCATTGCTCGGACACACTCCGCACGCGGTCTTGGTCGGCAGTGAATCGAAGCTCGCCGGAGACGCCAAGGTGAACTGGGATTTGCTGCTGAAGCTTCGTGTTCAGACCACAGTTCTACCGCCCGACGACGCTTCGAGGCTCGCGCCGCTCCTCGCCGAGGCCTCGCTCGTCGTCGACGGTCTCTTCGGCACCGGTCTCGATCGCCCGATCGTCGGTGGCTACGCGGACACGATCGCAGCGATGGAAGCCGCACCGGCGCCCATCGCCTCGCTCGACTTGCCGAGCGGGCTCGACGCCGACACCGGGGCAATCCTCGGGGTCGCGCCGGGTGCTGCGCTCACCGTCACATTCGCGGGGCAAAAGCGCGGCCTCCACCAGTATCCAGGTGCCGAACACGCGGGCGAGGTGCGCGTGGTCGACATCGGAGTCCCTGTGCTCAGCGCTCCTCGTGCGTCCCTCTGGACCGAGAGCGACCTTGCGGAGCTCATCACACCGCGCGCGGACGACGCGCACAAGGGCACCAACGGCCACCTCCTCGTGGTCGGCGGTGCGCCCGGAACGACCGGAGCTGCGGTGCTTGCGGGCCGCGCCGCATTTCGCACCGGCGCGGGGCTCGTGACCATCGGCGCGCGCTCCGACTCACGGGCGGCGCTCGAAGAGAAGGTCATCGAGCTCATGACGACGGAACTTCCCGAGCGCGTCGACAAGGCTGCCGTCGAGGCGATGTGCGAGGGAAAGCGTGCGGTCGTCCTCGGACCGGGGATGGGCCTCGACGACGTGGGGCGCGCGTGGGCCCTCGCGTTCGCCCGGCATGCTCCGGTTCCGACCGTCATCGATGCGGACGGGCTCACGCACGTCGCAGGCGAAGGGCTTTCCTTCCTTGCCGAAGCAGCCGCCCCACGCATCCTCACGCCGCATCCCGGTGAGGCAGGCCGACTGCTCGAGCGATCGACCGCGGATGTTCAGCGCAACCGCTACGCAAGCGCGGAGCAGCTCGCGCACGAGGCCGGCCAGGTGGTCATTCTCAAGGGCGCGCGTAGCATCGTCGGCACCCCGGAAGAGCTTCGCGTCTGCGCAGAGGGAACGCCGGCCCTTGGTGTGGCCGGCACGGGTGACGTATTGAGCGGCGTCGTGGGCGCCCTCTCGATGACTCTCCCCCCGGCGGACGCCGCGATCGCTGGCGCGCTCCTCCATGCGCTGGCGGGCGTCGAGGCCTCGGTCGGCGACCGGGGTCTGATCGCGTCCGAAGTGGCGGACGCCGTGCCGGTGGTGCTCGACCACGTCGTGATCCGCTGAGCGCCCGTCCAGTCGACAGGATGACACGACAGCGTGTCAGGCCGCGGACAAGCTGACGAGAGACGCCGATCGTCGCCGCGAAATCGTTGGGTTTTCGGGCTGGCATCCCCGTTGCAAATGATCAGGGTGCGATGCAACGAAAGCAATACCAGCAAGAGATCCTTCCCTGCGTGCCGGACCTCTCCCGCACGGCACTTCGGCTGACCCGCGGCAACGCGCTCGCCGACGACCTCGTTCAAGAAACGCTCGTACGCGCGTGGCAAGCGCGCGAGAGCTTCCGACCCGGCACCAACGCGCGGGCGTGGACGCAGCGCATCCTGTTCAATACCTACGTCAATCACTACCGAAAACGCCGCCGAGAGCACGAGGCGCTCGACCAGCTGCGTAACTGGGCGCCGGCATCACGGAGTGACAGCCACGAGTGCTTCGGCGACGAAGTCGCGGCGGCGCTCGGTACGCTGAAACCCGAATTCCGCGAAGCCGTCGAGCTCGTCGACCTTGGGGACCTGTCCTACCAAGATGCCGCAGCGCGGCTCGACTGCCCCGTGGGCACCGTGATGTCCCGACTCCACCGAGGCCGGTCTCGCCTTCGGAAGGTGCTTCGCGACTACGCCGTGGATGAGGGGGTGGTGCGAGAAGCGGCCTGATTCAGGGTTTCAGAAAGAATACCCGACAAAACCGATGTGAAAACCAGGGGGTATCACGTAACGCCCCGTTAGCCTTGACGAAACTGGCAGAAGTTCCATATTGCCGGGCATGGCCAAGACGTACGCTGACTTGCTCCAAGAGGTGAAGGGCACGATTCGCCAGGTCTCCCTCGAGGACTTGAAGGATCGCCTCGATGCGGGTGAGGAGCTCATCCTTCTCGACGTTCGTGAAAAGGACGAGTGGCGCCAGGGGCACGTGCCCGGCGCGCTGCACGTGCCGCGCGGTTTTTTGGAGATGCAGGCGGCTTCCCGCCTCCCGGACAAGGACGCGAAAATCGTCACTATGTGTGCCGGCGGCATTCGCTCTGCGTTCGCCGCGAAGGTGTTGCAAGAGCTCGGCTACACGAACGTCGAGTCTGCCAATCCTGGTTTCAATCAGTGGAAGGACGTCGGGTACCCGACGACTCAGCCCTTTGCGTTCACCGACGCGCAGCTGAACCGCTACTCGCGTCATCTGCTTCTTCCGGAGGTGGGTGAGCAAGGGCAAGCAAAGCTGCTGCAGGGGAGGGTGCTCCTTCTCGGTGCAGGCGGCCTGGGTAGCCCCGCGGCGCTTTACCTCGCAGCGGCTGGCGTCGGTACGATCGGCGTCGTCGATGGCGATGTCGTCGACGAGTCGAACCTTCAGCGACAGGTCCTTCACGGGCTCGACCGTGTAGGGGAACCGAAGGTGGAAAGCGGCAAGCGCACCATCGAGAACCTCAATCCCGACGTGAACGTCATCGCGTTCGACGAGCGTCTGACGCGCCAAAACGTCGACCGCATCTTCGACCAGGACTGGGACGTCATCGTCGACGGGCTCGACAACTTCGCCACGCGCTACCTGGTGAACGATGCGAGTGTGTGGAAAGACATCCCCGTCGTGCACGGATCGATCTTCCGGTTCGACGGACAGGTCACCACCTTCTGGCCGCGTCGAGGTCCCTGCTACCGGTGCCTCTACCCCGAGCCGCCGCCGCCGGAGCTCGCGCCGTCGTGCGCGGAGGCGGGCGTTCTTGGTGTCCTTCCAGGCGCCATCGGCACCCTCCAGGCCACCGAGGCCGTGAAGATCGTCCTCGAGCGCGGCGAACCGCTCGTCGGGCGTTTGCTGCAGTACGACTCGCTTCAGATGAACTTCCGCACCTTCAAGCTCCGCCGAAACAAGGACTGCCCTGTGTGCGGCGATCATCCGACGATCACCGAGTACATCGACTACGAGCATTTTTGCTCGGGCGCTCCATAAGGGTGCGAGACCCTCGGGGGGCGAGCTTCGAGCCTCAATCTCGCTCCACGATCCCCGATCCTCTAAAGTGACTTCATGAGGCGAGGGGTCTTCGTGGCGATGCTGCTGCTCGCGGGCTGTGAGAGCTCGGCTGCCGTCGAACGTACCGAGCGCACGCTCCGTGAGTCAGACCTGCCTCGCATCCAAGAACTGGTGGAAACCGACCTCCGGAATCATCAGACCGGCGTCGTGAAGGCGGCTGCGAAGCTTGCCCCCGGTTTCGCCGTTCCGGATCCGGCCGTCCGCGAAAAAGAAGTTCGGGCGGCGCTTCGAATTCTCCAGCAACCCAAGAAGGGTATTGATGAATTCGTCGCCTCTCCGATGTCGTTTCTTGCCGCGATCGGGACGGATGGCATCGTCATTGCGCGCGATCGAGACCCCGATCGGATGGCGGGCCAGGACTTCAGGACCCGCTTCCAGGTCGTGCGCGATGCGCTTTCGGGCGCGGCGGCGACCGGTCTCGGGGAGTTCTACGCCAAGGACCCCGCCGCACCGTCATCATGGTCGGTGCTTTTCTCCGCGCCTTCCATGAGGGGTGAGCGTGTGGTCGGCGCCGCGCTGGCCGGGATTCCACTTTCTCGGCTCGCTCAGCGACTCAGCCGACAGTTCCGAGTCGAGCGAAGCGGCCCGAACCCGGTGTGGGTGTACCTCTACAAGGGCGACCGTCTGTTTCACTGGGACACGCCACCCGAAGTCGACGCGCTCATTCGCGATCCCAAGGCGCGGCAGAAAGCGCTTGCAGCGTCCCCCGGCGGCTACACCGAAACCGCGCGTCTACAAGGCGAGCTTCAGGTCTACGGCGTGTTTCCTCTCGAGCTACTCGCGGAGGACGTCGGGGTGATCATCGTACGAACGCCCGAGTAGAGCCCGAGCCGTTTCCCTCGATCGCCGCCCCGCCTTCAAAACATCATAGCCTAGATTTCAGGCGTTCGAGGGCAGCCTCGGGGTCGAGCGTGAGCTCCCACGGAGCTAAGATGCTCGGCTGGTCCGCTGCGAGACGCCACTCGGCAAGAAATCGTGCTCGCGGCCACATCGTGGCACCGAACCGCGCGAGATGGTCGGTGTGCACCTGGCAGTCCACGATTCGAAAGCCCCACATCGCGAGATGACCGAGCAGGGTCGTGAAGGCGACCTTCGATGCGTCGGGCTCTGTCGCGAACATCGACTCGCCCGCAAACGTGTGTCCGAGTGCGACACCGTACAGCCCTCCGACCAGTGTGTCCCCGCGCCACGCCTCGATGCTGTGCGCGTATCCGAGCTCGTGAAGTCCGAGGTACCCCTGTTTGAGCTCGTCGGTGATCCAGGTGCCCTGCTGGTGAGGACGCGGCATGGCGGCGCATGCCGTGATGACCTGATCGAACGCGGTGTCCGCGGTGACCTGAAGCTCTCCCTTCCGAATCACTTTGCGGAGCGAGCGCGACACGTGGGCCTTGCTGGGCTCGAGAGCGAAGCGCGGGTCGGGCGAGAACCAAAGGAGAGGGTAGCCGCGAGCGGGCCATGGAAAGATGCCGTGCTGATAGGCGAGTAGAAGCCGCTCGGGACATAGGTCTCCGCCGACCGCAACGATTCCCTCCTCGTTCGCGTCCTCCGGTGGCGGGAACGAGATCTGCTTGTCGAGTAGGTACACAGGCATCGCCGGGCCCTCAAGGCTAGCGCACGTCGCAGCGGATGGGTCGTTCTCGACCGACCTAGGCGTCTGCCGGCGGACTGTTCGTGTCGTGGAAGCTGAGGATGAGCTCGTCGTCCTCGACGTCGGCTAGCGCCGTACCGCCTTCCTTCAGGCTCCCGAAGACCATCGCCTCGGCGAGCGGCTTCTTCAGCTTCTGTTCGACGAGGCGTGCCATCGGACGAGCCCCCATCTGAGGATCGTACCCGTGCACGGCCAGCCAGTCCCTGGCGGCATCGCTCAGCTGAAGTGCGACCTGCTTGTCGCCGAGCATGTCACCGAGGAGCCCGACCTCTTTGTCGACCACCTTACGGATGACCTCGAGCTTAAGACCGGCGAAGTACACGATCGCGTCGAGTCGGTTTCGGAACTCGGGGGTGAAGGTCCGCTCGATGGCCTGGCGCGCACGTCCGCTTGCGTAGCTCTTCGGCTCGTCAGCGCCGCCGAAGCCAACCACCTTCTCGGACGCCTCAAACGCGCCTGCGTTCGTGGTCATCACGAGCACGATGTTGCGGAAGTCCGCCTCCCGACCGTTGTTGTCGGTGAGCTTGGCGTGGTCCATCACCTGAAGGAGGATGTTGAACAGCTCTGGATGTGCCTTCTCGATTTCGTCGAGGATGACGACCGCATGTGGGTGCTTTCGCACGGCATCGGTCAACAGCCCTCCCTGGTCGAACCCGACGTAGCCTGGAGGTGCGCCGATCAGCCGCGAGATCGAGTGGCGCTCGCTGTACTCGCTCATGTCGAAGCGGAGTAGCTCGACGCCCATGACGCGCGCGAGCTGTCGGGCGAGCTCGGTCTTGCCGACCCCGGTGGGGCCTGCGAAGAGGAACGAACCGATGGGCTTTCGGTCCGCGCGCAGGCCGGCTCGCGCGAGTGTGATCGCGCTCACCACCTTGTCGACCGCGTCGTCCTGTCCGTAGATGACCTTCCGAAGCTCGGGACCGAGCTCCTTGAGCTGGTCGCGCTCCCTGGCGCTGACCGATTCGACCGGGACGCGAGCCATCTTGCTGACGACGCGCTCGATCTCCTTGATCGTGATGCGGTGCGTACGCTCGCTTTCGGGGCGCATACGCTCGTACGAGCCTGCCTCGTCGATCACGTCGATGGCCTTGTCTGGAAGGTGGCGATCGACGATGTGTTTCTGCGCAAGCTGAGCGGCCGCCGCGAGCGCATCGTCGTCGTACTTCACGTCGTGGTGGTCTTCGTAGTACGGACGGAGGCCCTTCAGAATTTCAACGGTGTCTTCGAGGCTCGGCTCCTGCACTTCGATCTTCTGGAAGCGACGGGCGAGGGCGCGGTCGCGATCGAGGTGCTTGAAGTCGGCGTAGGTCGTCGAACCGAGACAGCGAAGCTTCCCCGAGGCCAGGGCGGGCTTCAGGATGTTGGACGCATCCATCGAGCTGCCGGTCGTGGCGCCGGCCCCCACGATGGTGTGAATCTCGTCGATGAACAGGATGGCGTTGTCGAGCTCTTGAAGCCGCTTCATCACGGCCTTCAGGCGCTCCTCGAACTGACCGCGAAACTTCGTGCCGGCCAGAAGGGCGCCCATATCGAGCGAGAAGATTTGCGCATTCTCGAGCACCTCGGGGACGTCCCCTTGCTGAACTCGGAGCGCGAGGCCTTCCGCGATCGCCGTCTTACCGACGCCAGGCTCCCCAACGTACACGGGGTTGTTTTTGCGACGGCGGCAGAGGACTTGAATCGTCCTAGCGAGCTCGTCGGCGCGTCCGATCAGTGGGTCGATACGCCCTTCGGCGGCCTCGGCGATGAGGTCCGTGGCGAAGGCTTCGAGGGGGTCGCGCCCAGCGGAACCATCGCTTTCGTCGTCTTCGAAATCGGTATCGGAGTATGCGTCGCTCTCTCCAGGAACGATGTCGGTGCCGACGCCATGCGAGATGTACCGCTTGAGGTCGAGAGGGTTGACGCCGTCCTCCTGCAGGGCGAAGGCGGCGAACGACTCCTCTTCCTTCAAGAGCTGAACGAGCACGTTGCTGCCGTCGATCGTCTTCATCTCGGAGGAGATCGCATGAATGGCAGCACGCTGGAGCACACGCTCGACGGCGAGCGTCTGCCGCGGCTCGACGGTGACGTTTTCCGGAACGCGGGTGAGACGCTCCTCGATGAACTCCTGGAGTCGGCGTCGGAGGCGACGCAAATCGGCTCCGCACGCGCGGAGCGCCTTCGATGCTTTCGGGTCCTCCGTAAGCGCCAAAAGAAGGTGCTCGAGCGTCACGTACTCGTGGCGCATCGATCCGGCTTGGTCGAACGCCTTTCGGAGTGTGGCTTGAAGCTCTTTGTCGATGACTGGGCCGGCCATTCTAATGATCTTCCTCTTCTTCCGGCTCCATCGTCAGACGGAGAGGAAACTCCTGTTCTTTCGCGAGCTGCTCGACTCGCTGGATTTTGGTCTCGGCGACCTCTTTCGTGAAGACCCCCGCGACACCCACCCCGTTGTGGTGAACATGGAGCATGACTCGAATGGCGTCCTGCTCTCCGAGCCGAAAGACCAGCTGGAGCACGTAGACGACGAATTCTCTGGTGGTGTAGTCATCATTGTGAAGCAAAACCCGGTACAGCCGGGGCCGCTTAAGCTTCTTCTCCGGCTTGACCTTCGTGATGGTACCGGCGTCGTTGTCGAACCTCTCGGCCATACCCCAACCTAGCGCGTTCCATGGTCGAGCCCAGCGTGGCGAAACCCGCGCATGTCCCGAACCTAAGGCTGCTTTCCGGGATGCGCTAGGGGGTCATTCTACGGCCAGACGGAGATAAAAATCCGCATTCTGAGCGTTTCGAATGACGATCTCTGACTCGGTGACGGAGTCGATGACGAACACATTCCCCGAGGCCAAGGTCGAGAATACGCCGTCGGGCTCGAATGCGATGTAGGGGTCGATCTGCTGAGGCTTTCGACCAAGCGGGTTCTCGAACGTGTATTCGCTGCAGCCCTGGAAGTTCAGCCACTGGCACTCTTCGGTGACCGGGGGAAAGGGGTGCGACGTCCAGCCTCCGCTCGCGGTCGTTTCCGCGCAGGGGAACTCGCTTAGCGGGACCATGCGGTTTTCGGACCCTCGGCACGGCCCGCCGCCGCACCCAGACGACGCGACCAGAAGCGTGAACGCCGCTCCAAGAAACCACCTAGGCACTGCCATCCTGGCCTCCGGCATAGTATGCCCGTAGCGTCTCGACCAGTGATTCGATGGTCGCCTCGGCGGCCGTCGCCGTGATGATCAAGCCAAGCTCTTCGGCTGTGGCACTCGTCACCGGACCGATCGAGAACAAAGCCAGGGCGTTGAGCCGTTGTGTCGCATCGGGGCCGAGTAGGGCATGGAGGTTTCGGACCGTCGAGGAGGACGTGAAGAGAATGGCGTCGACCTCCCCCGGATCGACGAGGCTCCGGATGCGCTCCACTTCCGCAGAGTCGGGCGGTACGTTGCGATACGCGGTCACTACGTCGACAGTCGAGCCCGCCTCTCGGAGCGAATCGGGAAGCAACTCACGTGCGACTTCGGCGCGGGGCATCAGCAGCTTGGCGCCGTCACCGAGGTGAGGGCGGAGCGTCTCGAGGACGCCCTCGGCACGCGCGTCTTCTGGAACGACGTCGGCAGTGATCCCCCAACGATGGAGCGCGGCTTCGGTTTTGGCGCCGATCACGCACACCTTGGTTGCGCCGAGCGCGCGCGGGTCGAGCCCCGCGTCCGACAGCGTGGTGAAGAATGCATCGACGGAGTTGCTACTGGTGAAGAGCACCCAGTCGTAGGAATCGAGGTGCGTAACGGCATCGCGAAGCGGCCCAGGGTCCTCCGGCGGCGCCAGCCGTATGGTCGGTGCGAGCACCGGCTGTGCGCCCTCGTCGCGAAGCAGGCTCGCCATCGAGCCGGCCTGATGGACGGCACGCGTGACGAGCACGCGCTTGCCGAAGAGTGGTTTGGTATCGAACCACCGAAGCTGTTCTCGAAGACGCACGACCTCACCAACGATGGTCAGCGCAGGCAGGCCGAGGCCGGCTTTCGCGGCGCGCGCATGAATGTCTGCAAGCGTGCCGACGACGGTTCGCTGTCTGGGGAGCGACGCCCACTGGATCACGGCGGCCGGCGTGTCGGCGGGTCGGCCGTGCTCGACCAGCAGACGAGAAAGTGAATCGAGCTTCCTCATGCCCATGAAGATGACCAGGGTTTGTGTCGCGGTCGCAAGCCTCGACCAGTCGTGGTCGGAAGCATCCTTTTCGACCGATTCGGTGGCGGTCACGTACGCGACACTCGACGCCAGGTCTCGGTGGGTGAGCGAAAGGCCGGCATACGCAGTCGCGGCAAGCGGGGAGGGCACCCCTGGCACCACCTCGAACTCGATGCCCTCAGCCGCGAGATGCTCGGCCTCCTCAGAACCTCGACCAAAGAGGTAAGGGTCCCCGCCCTTGAGCCGGACGACGGTCTTGCCGTCGTTTGCGGCGTCCACCATGCGGCGATTGATGCTCGTTTGCCGCTCACTCGCCCGTCCGGCCCGCTTTCCAACGAAAACGAGCTCTGCGTTGGGAGGCGCCGCTCGCAGCTGATCGGGGTGGACCAGCGCATCGTAGAGCACCAGGTCCGCTTCACGCAGTCGACGAAGGCCGCGAGCCGTAATCAGCTCGGGGTCGCCGGGTCCGGCACCGACCAAATAGACTTTGCCGGGCACGGTCATACGGATCAGGACTTGGACGCGTCGTTGGGTGGCGGAACGATCGGGTCGGTTTCTACGACACCGCGACCCTTCTTCCGCTTCTGCACAGCGCGCGCCTTCACCTGCGGCCGGATGCCGCCCGCGTCGTTCGGAATGAAACGAATTTCGGTCTTCACTTCGAACGAAAGCGTCGTCAACGCTCGGTAAAACTCGCCTGCAATATCGGTAGCTTCCAGGAAATCGCGCACTTCTTTCGCAACTCCGCGAACGAGCGCGTTCTTGGTCTCGTCGACCGACGCAAACACGTACCCGATGACTTCTTTCGGGAGCTTTCCATCCTGCGTGACGCCTCGGAGCGCACTGTCTGCGCTTCGCAAGGTACCCACGCCCGCTTCGATTCCCTTCTCGACAGCTTTGCGGAGTGTGTCGCGCAAGACACCTTCGGACCAACGTCGGTCGCGCTCGTTGTCCTCCGCGTCTTGGGAT
The DNA here is from genome assembly GCA_965601515.1 of uncultured Myxococcales bacterium. Lineage (GTDB taxonomy): Bacteria > Myxococcota_A > Polyangia > Polyangiales > Houyiibacteriaceae > SG8-38. The sequence goes on from CBFCWN010000023.1 coordinate 31,630, forward strand.
GTTTCGTCTTCGAACTCGTCAGCCATCGATGTGCGAGCAAGCATACCTCATGCACGCTCGGAGTGCAGTTTCATGAGTGCACGTTGTCGTGATCGGTGCGCTTCGACGCGTGTTGAGCGCGGTGCCGAGTCTTGCTTTCAAAAAAAGCAGCAGCTATACGAATGCAAATGGGTCGCAGGGTGAGCACGTTGGAAGAAGTTTGGACAGAGGCCGAAGAGGCACTCGAAGCTTCGTCCAAGCGAGCCGAGCCGCTTCTCACCAAGCTTGCGTCCATGGCTGACGACGGCAGCGACGCATGGCTCTTCGCCCATCGCCACCTCGCCGAGCTTCATCTCGAAGACAACCCTTGGATGTCCGCGCTCCATCTTCGACGCGTTATCGTCCATTGCGACGACGACGACGTGTTGCACGCACTCATGGGACTTTGCCATGCGCTTCTCGGCAACTACCGGATGGCCGTGCGTTCGTATCGAGAGGCATCGATGTTGGCGCCGCAAACCCCTTGGTACCACCATAACCTCGGCCACCTCATGGACGTTGCGCTCGACGACCCACCCGGCGCGGAGCCACATCTTCGACGCGCATACGAGCTCGAGCCAGAGCACGACGAAATTGTTGGTTCGCTCGCGCACTGCGTCGCGCGCCTTGGTGACCTCGGAGAAGCGCGCCGGCTCGCGGAGCTCGCGGTCGAGAAGGGTCCGTGCAACCCTGACCACACGGCGCTCGTCGAATGGATTGCCGGCGGAGCGATCGACGCGCCCGCGACGCGTGCGAGTGTTCGGCGACCACCGGGTGACCGCGTTGCGGAAACCGTCCAGACCAAGATGGGCGAGGCGGGGTACTCGCGCGCCGAAATCGATCAAGCCACCCAGCTGTGGTCCGACATGCAGGCGCACTGCGAGCTTCGCGTGACCAAGCCTGAGGTCCTGGCTGCAGCCCTCGAATACGCCATCGCGGTCGTCGAGCGTCGGCCGGGGTGCACGCAGGCCGAGGTCGCGCGTCGGTACGGAGTCGCTGCGGCGTCGGTGTCCGCGCGATTCGCACAAATCCGCAACGCGCTTGCGCTTCGTCCTGGCGACCCGCGCTACGCGGCGTCGCGCTGAGCGCCCGCCGCTGAAAACTGGCCACGCCGCGTCGAATCCCCTACCAGGGTGGCATGCGCGCGCCGGAGAACGCGACGATGCTGTGCCGCGTCCTGCTTGGGCTCGATCGATCAGAGGCCACCGGTACGCTCGTTCTCTGCGGCGAGGGGCGAAGCGCAACGCTCTCGCTCGAGAATGGGTCGGTCACCGGCGCGAACGTAGACCGCCGTGTCGCAAGTTCGCGTCGCCAGCTTCTCGAAGGCGCCGTGGCCGTCTGCCGATGGGGTGAGCTCACGCTTCGGTTCGAGGGAGCGCCTGCGACCACCACGTGGTGGAAGCTCCGCGAGCCGGTTCGCGCACGTGTGCTGAGTCTCGAGTGCATGCGAGCCTCCGTCGTCTCCGTCGACACCGCGGACGTCCGCGCCGATCTAGGCCGCGGCGTCTACCGACTCACCGAGTTGGGCGACCACCTGTTGCGCGGCGCCGAGCTTCGCCCCGACGAAACCTCCACCATGTTCTGGCTTCGGCGCGGTGTCGCGGCAGAGGAGGTGCTATCGCTTCCGGGGTGTGGGGTCCGAGGCTACCGCTTCCTCTGGCTCTTGAAGCTACTGAGGGGCGCCGCGCCGCGCTCCAGCGGCTCCTATCCGCTCTTGCTTCGAAAGCGGCGCGAGCTTCGGAACCAGGCTTCCGCGCATGCCCTCCTCGACTTGCCCACAGATGCCGCGGACGGTGACGCACGGCGTGCGCTTCGGAAGCTCGTGAGAGACCTGCATCCCGACCGCTTCGGTGATGATGTTCCCGCGCCGCTGCGTCGCGCATCGGCCGAAATCGTCACCGCGCTGGTCGATGCGGAGTCGAAGCTCGGCACTGGGCACTAGCGCTCACTCGGTGCGTTGGTGAACGAGTAGGGCCTCCGATTCGTGGAAGCCTTGGCGGTCGATGGTCGCCCGCCGCTCGAACGTCGACCGCACGCCGTCGCCGTCGAGGTCGCCGTGCGCGCGAAAGCTCACCTCGATCGGTTCGTCGAGCGCCGACAAACCACATCCGCTTCGTGCCGGTGCGTACTCGTAGCTGAAGCGAAGCGGGCGCTCCGCCTGCAGCGCAAGTGCAGCCCACGTAGTCGCGCCCACGGTCTCGTCGGCCGCGAAGTCGATGTCGATGGGGTCGATCGAAGGGGTCCCAGGGGTGGGACCGGCCGGTGCAGGCAGGCAGTCGCCGTCATGCCGATCATAGTAAGCGCGGGCGCCGTCGCTCATCTGTTGAAGCACCTCGGAGGCTTCGTCGAGTTTATTGAGACGGAGCCGTCGCGCGAAGGTCGGCACGAAAATCGCGAGTACGATCGCCAACAACGAGGCGATGAGAGCGCCTTCGAGAAGCGTCAGGCGTGGACTGCTGCGGGCCAAGACTCAGCCTGCGTCCTCGAGGCCTTCGGTGACGTCGATCGGGTCAGCCACGAAGAAGTAGAACGTCGGCGGGAGGTAGGGGAACTCGCGTTGGCGTCGCTCTTCGAACTCCTCGTTGACCCGTCGGAAGGCCTCGGAGTAGGCCTCGCTCCTGAGCTGCGAGAGTCGTATTTCGATTTGCGCCTTCACGTGCGGGTCTTTGACGAGAGCGTACATCTCCTCGAGATGTCGGAGCTCCTGTTCTTTTTCGCCGAGCTCGCGCAATGCGGTTGCGTTGGTAATCACGAGCCAGTCGGGTCCAGCGCCGAGCCGAGCCGCGGCCATCATGTGGTCCTGACCTTCGCGTTCGAGGCGGTCGCGCTCGGGGTCGTCCGGCGGCAGGTTCGGAAGCAGCTCGTAGAGAATGGTGGCGCCGGTGTCCCAGGCCAGATCTCCGTCGTTCGGGAACCGCGCCATGCCGCGTCGCAGCACGTCGATCGCGCGCTCCACGAACTTTGGCGGGCTTCCCTTCGGCGTGTAGACGCCCGCAACTCCGACCCAGCGATAGACTCGTTTGAAGTCCGGGTCGAGCGTGAGCATCGATTCGCCGTAGTTGTGGACGTGCTTCACTTCGCCCGAGTTGATGAATTCGTCGCCAAAGTAGATCAGCGCTCTCAGCCAGATCAGGTCGGCCAGCGCCCTGCGGTAGCCTAGGCTCATGACTTCGAGCCAGTCGGGTGGAGGCAGATAGTAGATGTCCTCGTAGGTCTGCGTGTCGAGGTAGTGGCCCATCGACGTATCGCGCAGCGTCCAGACGCCGCTGAGTGCGGCGACGAGCAGCGCGATGGCGACGAGGCGTGTCCCCCACATGACGCGCACGAGTATAGCGAAATCGCTCCGTGCGACCTTAAAAGCAAAAGGCCGCGGCGACTGCCGCGGCCTTTGCCGTCGTTTTCCGACCCGTGTCGATTACTCGAGGGGGTTGGAGGCGTTGATGCCAGGCGCGCGGTAGAGCGCGTTGTCGTTGTTCGTACCGGCCACGAGCATGAACTGCGAAAGCGTGCCGTCTCCATCGAGGTCGCCGATGGCGTAGAAGGAGTAGATGTCGGTGGCCGCAAGGTTGCCGCAGGAGCTCACTCCGAGCGCGTCGACTTCGTACTCGTAGTAGAGCGGATCGGCCGGAGCAAAGTTGAGCGCCGCGTACCCAGCATCTTCGGCGTCCCAGTCCACGACGAACTTCTGGTCGCCCGCGGTCCACGCGGCAGACGTTAGGATGTCGCCGACGTTGCAGTGGGTGGCCGCAGCGGCGGCAGCGCCCGGCGCGGTCAGCGTGCCGTCCCAGTTCTCCTGCTCGTAGTACGCAGCGGCACCCTGGAACATCGCCTTCAGGTTAGACCCAGCTTCCGAGGTCTTCGAACGCTTGACGTAGTTGACGAACGCCGGAATGGCGATCGCGGCGAGAATGCCGATGATAGCCACGACGATCATCAGCTCGATGAGGGTGAAACCCTCTTTCTTCGAGATTAGCTTGTTCATTGTTTTACCTTCCCCCGGGCCGCAGCCCGCAAAAATTCGTATCGATGCTGCTGTAACAGTGCAGTAGTCGTGCCAATGGTGCGGGTGATCGCCGCGCGGCTGAAATTATTGATGAATCTGACTTCAAGCGTGACGCGTTACGGCCGCGAGGACGGTTTTGGTCACCCGAAGGTGCCAAAAATTGTCACTCCCAGCCGCCGGCGGCTGCCGCGCCGTTGTAGACCCGGTCGCTCTGGGACGACACTTCGACGTTGAACGTCGTCGCATCTTCGTCGAGGTCCCCGATCGCTCGGGCGATGAACCAGTGATCGTCGTCGTTGATCTCGATGGCGTCGCCCGGGCCTGGCGTCCCTGGGAAGCCGGCGATGGTCGCATAGCGAAAGCGAACCGGACCGTCCGGTGCAGCGCCGAGCTGGTTCCATTCGTTCGTCGGGTCCCAACCGATGGGGTCGATGCCCGGGGCGGCCGCAGGGACCGTGTCGTCCAAATCCGTGCTGACGTTGCAGTACTGGCCAAACTCGTTTCGGTACGACTCCTGGCGCTGTTTGATCTTGCCGAGGAAGTTGGTCGCTTCGGTCACCCGCGCCTTGTAGATGTAGGACGTAAATCCTGGAATCGCGAGTGTCGCGAGGACGCCGATGATCACCACGGCGATCATCAGCTCGGTGATGGTGAATCCTGCGTTGCGTTTCATTGCCAGCCCCCCTGGCCTGCTGCGCTGTTGTAGACGATGCGAGAGTTCGAATAGACCTCCATCTGGAACTGATCGCCGTCGCCATCGAGGTCGCCGAGCGCCTGCGCGGCGAACCAGAAGTCGTCGTTCGGGATGTTGGACGACGCGGGGGGAGTGCCCCCAGGAGGACCCGCGACGGTCGCGTATCGGAAGCGAACGACGTTCGGCGGCCGAATTCCGAGCTCTTCCCACTCGTCGTTCGACTCCCAGCCGATCTGGACTTCGCTTGGAGCGCCGGCGGGCGTGAAGGTCGCCGCCGACCACTCGCCGTTGCCGCTTACGGCGGCGTACCGCCCATGACGAGCACGGTACGATTCCTGCCTCGTCTTGATCTCGTTGAGGACCGTGATCGCTTCACTGACGCGGCCCTTGTAGACGTAGCTTTTGAACGATGGAATCGCGAGTGTCGCAAGAATCCCGACGATCGCGACCCCGATCATCAGCTCGATGAGCGTAAAGCCTGCGCTCGATCGGTGACGCCACAAAGAAAGCTCCTCCATCGTCTAACTATATCAATCGCCCGGAGGGTCGCCCACTTCGCCGTCCGTGTACTTGGCAAGCCGGTAGCGAAACTGCCGAAAGCTCATCCCGAGGAGCTCTGCGGCCTTTTTCCGGACCCCGCCCGCCTGGTCGAGGGCACGGAACAGAAGCTCGCGTTCGACCTGCCCGAGGTAGCCATCGAGATCGAAGTTTGCCTCTGGGATCTCTGAAATCGTGCGTTCTTTGGCGGCGGGGTGGCTGTCGCCCAGGTCTTCGCGCTCGACCGTGTTTCCGCGCGCGAGGGTGACGCCACGCTCGACGATGTTTTCTAGCTCACGAACGTTGCCGGCGTACGTTTGCCTCGCGAGCCACCGCACCGCCTCTTCGGAAAACGAAAGCGGGCGCCCTTGGAGAGCGGCGTGCTTGTCGAGGAAGTAGCCGGCGAGCACCGGGATGTCCTCGGGCCTATCGCGAAGCGGGGGGACTTCGATGCGGATCACGTTGAGCCGGTAGAAGAGGTCCTCGCGAAACGTGCCAGCCTTCACTTCGGCTTCGACGTCGCGGTTGGTAGCGGCGAGCACCCGCACGTCGACCTCCACCTCGCTGCTCCCACCCACGGGGCGAACCTTTCGGTCCTGCAAGACACGAAGGAGCTTCACCTGCAGGCCGAGAGGAAGCTCACCCACCTCGTCGAGGAACAGCGTTCCCCCATTGGCCGCGCGGAACAGGCCCTCCTTGGCGGACGTCGCCCCGGTGAACGCACCCTTCATGTGCCCAAACAGCTCACTCTCGATCAGGTTCTCGGGCACCGCTCCGCAGTTGAGCACCACGAACGGCTCCTCCGCTCGAGGGCTCTGGAAGTGAAGTGCGCGAGCCACCATCTCCTTGCCAGTGCCGCTTTCGCCCGTGATGAGCACGCTGGTGGTCGCCCCGGCGACACGCTTCACCATGTCGCGAAGTCGCTCCATCGCGGCGCTCTTTCCGATGAGCTGACCCTCGGTCCAACGCGATTTGACCTGCTGGCGAAGCGTGGCGTTCTCCGCGACGATAGCCCGTTTCTCGAGGGCTTTTTCCAGCGTCGCCAGCAGCTCGTGATTTTTGAACGGCTTTTGAACGTAGTCGTAGGCGCCGCGACGCATCGCCTCGACCGCCTGTTCCGTGGTCGCGTAGGCGGTGATCATGAGCGTCTGCGTTTCGTTGGAGCGAGCGCTCACCGCGTCGAGCACGTCCATGCCGGTGCCGTCTGGCATGACGAGGTCGGTGATGACGGCGTCGTACGGGTCGGCGCTTCCGAGCTGGTCGCGCGCCGCGTGCACGCCCTCGACGACGTCGACGCGGTAGCCTTCGCGCCGAAGAAGGATCTGCAGCATTTCGCGAAGACTGGCTTCGTCGTCACAAACCAAAATACGTGCGGACACGTCTCGAAACCCCCGCTGTCATCCTACGCGAAATCCTCGAGCGGGCCACGAGAGTTGCGGCTGAGCTCGGCCTAGCCGAAGCCCGCGCGGCGTGCCCCACCGTCGCTGGGCGGCCGGACGCGGAGCCCGTGTAGGCTGCTGTATTCCAGGTAGTACACCTGATGGTGCTCGCGCGAGTGGGCCTCGATGAAACCGTCGGTGAGGCGAAGCGCTTCGACCTCGGACACCTCCATCGCCTGCCCGGGTTCGCCGATGTACACCGACAAGCCGTAGCCGTCTGTGACGTTGTACAGGTCACCGTCGCGGTCGATCCCTGCGGCTGCTTCGAGCATGGCCTCGAACGTGGGTCGTTCCATGAGGCGGAGCTTTGTGGGGAGCGGGCGGCTGGTCAAGCGTCAGCGTTCGCGGTACGTCGCAGGGTGGCCGAGGGCGAGAGCGAGGGCGAGCTCTGGGAAAGTGAAGTCATGATCAGCGACTCGATCGGTCGTCTGATCGAGTTCTGGGGCTTCAAGCGAAACATGGGGCGGCTCTGGGCGATCCTGTACCTTGCCGACCGCCCGCACAGCGCGCCGGAAATCCAGTCGAAGTTGCAGCTGAGCGCGGGCGCGGTCTCGATGACGCTGAACGAGCTGATGCGCTGGGGAGTCGTGAAGAAGGTCTGGATCCAAGGTGAGCGGCGGGACCACTACGAAGCCGAAGGCAACTTCTGGAAGATGATCTCGCGCGTCTTCCAAGAACGCGAACGCGTCGAGGTGCTCGATGCCATCGACATCATGGAAGAAGCGATCGACTTCTTGAAAGAGAAGGCCAAAGACCCCCAGAGCCAGGAACGCGCGGAGCTTCAGACAGCCAAAGTGCGCGAGCTTCTCGATTTGGCTCGAGTGGGGAAGACCCTGCTCGACACGCTGATCAATGAAGCCAAGGTCGATGGAACGCCCCTTCTCGGCATCCTTTTAGGCGGCCCGAGCAAGCGATGAGCGCTTCTCGGTTTTCGCCCTAGAGTTGCAGCCATGGATCCTCTGTCCGAGCCGCTGCTGCTCCCGTGTGGAGCTGTGCTTCCGAACCGTATTGCCAAGGGCGCGATGACCGAGGGGCTCGCGGACCCGGACGACAACGCGACCGAACGTCACGTCGAGCTTTACGGTCGCTGGTCCGACGGCGGGGCCGGTATGTTGCTGACCGGCAACGTGATGGTGGATCGACGCTTCCTCGAGCGACCCGGAAACGTCGTGCTCGAAGACCACAGCGGGGAGGGCGCTCTGCGCGCCTGGGCGGCCGCGGGCACGCGCAACGGCAATCACCTTTGGATGCAGATCAGTCACCCTGGGCGGCAGTGCACGCGGATGTCGAGCAGCCACCCCGTCGCCCCGTCGGCGGTGAAGCTCGAGGGGATGATGGGGCTGGCTGCGCCGCCGAGAGCCCTCGAGGTTTCCGAGATCCACGACATCATTCGTCGCTTCGCGTTTGTCGCTCGGATGGCGAAGGAGACCGGCTTCACCGGCGTCGAGATCCATGGCGCGCACGGTTACCTCGCGAGTCAGTTCCTTTCGCCGCGCGTCAATCGGCGTACGGACGAGTGGGGCGGCTCTCTCGAAAACCGGGCGCGTTTTCTGCTGGAGGTCTTCAAAGGGGTCCGCGAGGCCGTCGGCCCCGACTTCCCCATTGCGGTGAAGCTCAACTCGGCGGACTTCCAGAAGGGAGGCTTCAGCAAGGAGGAGTCGGTCGAGGTGGCGGCATGGCTGTGCGAGCTGGGACTCGACCTGCTGGAGATTTCGGGCGGAACCTATGAACAAATGGCGCTTTTTGGCGACAAGGGCGACGCGGACGAGGGCAAGGCGCAGAGCACGCGTCGCCGCGAAGCCTACTTCCTCGACTACGCCCGTGACATGCGAGCCGCGCTCGAGCGCACCCCGTTGATGGTGACCGGCGGCTTCCGAACGCCTTCGCTGATGCGTGAGGTCGTGGCAGCGGGCGAGGTCGACGTGGTCGGTATTGGCCGACCGTTCTGCGTCGAGCCGGATCTCGCCAACCGGCTTCTCCAAGGCTCGGATGAGGCGCTTCCAACGCCCGAAAAGGATCTCAGGCTTGGCCCTGGCATCCTCGGGCGAGGCAGCCCGATTCGCTCGGTTCGCACGCTGAGCGGCGGCGCGGAGGTCGCGTTCTTCTATCGTCAGATCATCGAGATGAGCGAAGGTCGCGATCCGAACGTTCCACTCGGGGCATGGTCCGCGTTCCTCAGCCACTTCGCACGAGAGCTGCGCACCGCACGACGACGAACCTTTCGAGCGTCCCGCGCCCAGCTCACTGCCGAGGCGGGCGCCTAAGCCTGAATCACGAACTCGTGGCGAGGCTCACGCGGGTGCTGAAGCGCGCGCTTCAAGAAGGCCAGCTGCTCACGCCAACAACGCTTCGCCTGACGACGCCAGACGAGCGCATGAAACGCGTGCAGCTCGCCCTCGTAGTACCGGGCCTCGCACTCGACCTTCATGGCGCGGAGCGCTCGGTCGAGGCGGCGCGTATCGTCGAGAAGGGGATCGCGGGTGCCTATCGGGACGAAAAACGCGGGAAGGGCGCGGTCGGGTCGCTCCTTCCGCTCGAACACGTGAAGCGGGTCGGCGAGGTCGAGCTCGCCCGGGGTCGGGTTGCGAAGCTGCCCGATGTAGGTGTCCTTCATCCCCCTGAGGACGCCGTGGACCCAGCGGGGGAGCTTTCGTTTTCGGTTGTAGCGTCCCGGGTTGCTGACCTGGAGTGGCGCACAGGCGGGGATGACTGCGGTTGGAACCACGCCGGTCGAAAAAGCGCGCTGGGCGAACTCCTCGGGGCGCCGGTAGCAGCAGCATATCGTGAGCGCGGTGGCGAGATTACCCCCAGCCGATTCGCCCGCGAACACGACGCGACTTAGATCGCCGCCGTAAGCTTCCGCGTGGTCCGCGATCCACTCGAGTGCTGCGCAGACGTCCGAGACGGCGTTTGGGAAGGGGTACTGCGGCGCGAGTCGGTAGTCGATGTTGAACGCGACATAGCCGGCGCGCGCGAACGCGAGCCCCATGAGCCAGTGCGTGTCCTTGGAGAGGATGTGGAACGCGCCCCCGTGGATGTAGACCACGATAGGCAGCGGACCGGAGCGTTTCTGCGGGCGATAGATGTCGAGACGGTGCCGTGGGTTTCCACTGTTTCGGTATTCGACATTTCGGATGACATCGACGCCGTGCTTTGACGGGTTCGCCCTGGGGTGAAGGCGGGCGAGTCGCGCTGCGGTCCCGATGAGCCCGCTGCCAATCGCCGTATTGGTCGCCCGACGAAACGTGTTGCGCGTTCGGCGAATGAAAGACAGATCGGAGCGTTTGGGGGACATGGCTAGGGAACTTATCACGGACCGCGCGGAGCGCGCGTCTTCGCGGGCGAGCGTGCATGAACCGACCGTTTTTTTGCAGACAGCGCGCCGCTGGCCGACTCTTCGGGTCATGAGACGTCCCGTAGCGAGAATCGCGGCGTTCGTGTTGGCGGCCGCACTCGGGGTCGTTGCGCCGTCGACCATCGCCTCGGCCACCTACGGAAAGGTCGACGCGAGCGTCGTTCGCAAGCAGATTCGGCGGGATCTGCCCAAGATCAACCGATGCTACGAATCGGCGCTGCGACGCGAGCCCGACCTCTCAGGGAAGGTCAAGGTGCGCTTCGCGATCGTCCGCAGCGGCGTTGTGGCATCCGTGAAGGTCCTCGAGAACACGACGGGACACCAGGGCGTCGAGCGCTGCGTGGCGCGGGTGGTCAGCGACATTCAGTTCCCGAGCCGCCGCAAGGGCAAAGCCCTGAGCTTCACGTTCCCGTTCGTGTTCGCGCGCCAATAGGCGTCAGGCGTGGCTAGCGAGAGGCGCGGTCGTCGAGACATCGTCCGCATCGATGGTCCGCTCGCGCTCGAACCGCAGGGTGCCGTCGTCGATCGGCTGACCTTGGAGTAGGGCGACGTCGAGCGCGTAGTTCTGATTGAAGCGCCAGGGATCGCGATCTCCCTGGCAAGGAACGTCGCTTTCCCCTCGCTTGACGTAGCCCGCGTTCAGGTCGAGCAGCGGAAGGCGCTCTACGTCCGGGTCTGGGGTCGGGTGGCACTCGGCGTAGCCGTGGTCGTCCATGTACTGGAGTAGACGGCAGACGTATTCGCAGACCAGCTCGGCTCGAAGCGTCCAAGACGAGTTGATGTAGCCGAACACGAACGCGCAGTTTGGAATCCGGCTCAGCATGCAGCCTTTGTAGACCATCTCCTGTTCGGGTTTGATCGGGGCTCCGTCGACGTCGATGGGAATCCCGCCGAGCCATTGAAGCGAAAACCCGGTTGCGGTCACGATGACGTCGGCGTCGAGCTCTTGTCCCGACTGAAGCCGCAGGCCGCGCTCGGTGAACCGGTCGATGTGTCCGGTTGCCACTTCGGCCTTGCCCGCCTCGATGGCATCGAAGAGATCGCCGTCAGGGACGAGGCAAAGGCGCTGGTCCCACGGAGCGTAGTCGGGCGTGAAGTGCGTATCGACGTCGAAGTCGGGTCCCAGCCGTTTCCGCGCACGTCGGATGAGAAGCCAGCTCCCCAAGCGGGGAAATCGTCTGAGAAAGCCGTACATCAAGGCCATCAGGCTGATGTTCTTCCGCCGGATGATCGGGTGCGCCCGCTCTGGTCCGAGAAGCTTGCGCAACCAGATCGCCAGTCGGTCGCGTCGAGGCCATGCGATGACATACGTCGGAGACCGCTGGACCATCGTGACCTTGTCGGCCTGTCGGGCGAGCACGGGGAGCATGGTCATCGCGGTCGCGCCGCTCCCGATGATGAGGACGCGTTTTCCGGTGTAGTCGATCGTTTCGTCCCAATGCTGCGGATGCACGATCGGACCGGCGAAATCCTCCGTGCTTTCGAACTCTGGCGTGTATCCCTCGTCGTGCCGGTAGTAGCCCATGCACGACCAGAAGAAGTTGCAGGTCAGTGTGTAAGGCTCTCCGGTCTTCGTGTTTCGGACGTGTACCGTCCAACGAGCCTCCGCCGACGAAAAGCTCGCTCGTTCGATTCGTGTGCTGAACCGAATCTTGTCGGTGATTCCGATTTCGTCGGCGGTGTCTTGAATGTACTGCCGAATGTCTTCGCCTTCGCCGATACGGTCCTCCTTGGACCACGGCCGAAACGAAAAGCCGAGCGTGTACATGTCGGAGTCCGAGCGAATGCCGGGGAAGCGGAAGAGATCCCAGGTGCCGCCGATGACGTCACGGCCCTCGAGTAGGGCGAAGGACTTCTCGGGGCAGTTCTTTTGAAGATGGTAGCCGGCCGCAATGCCTGAGAGACCTGCGCCCGCGATGATCACGTCGTAGTGCTTCGGAGCTGTTCTTGAACGCACGGGAAAGTAAAGCTAAGCGCACGCATCATGGATGTCGAATCGATCGAGTGGTGCTCGTGAGCAGCCTTCTGGAGCGGCTGGAGTCGGGCATCGTCCGACGTGTCGTTGGCGCATCGGATGCGCGTGTTCTGCGATGGACCGAACCACGCTCGGAGGTCGACGGGCACGCACTCGATCGTCGAATGCAGTTGCTCTTGAGGGTCGCGCACATCGCGCAGCGTTCTGTCCAGTCCATGACACCGGTCGCGGCGCGCAAATATGTCGCGCGAGTGAAGCGTTCAACCGCGGAGGATGCGCCGGAAGTCGACCGTGTCGAAGACATCGCGATACCGACGCGGTCGGGCGATCGGCCCGGGCGAGTGTATGTTCCTTCGGGTTCGGTCGGAGCGTTGCCTGCGCTCGTCTATTTTCACGGAGGCGGTCACACGATCGGTGACCTCGATACCTACAACAGCGTGTGCCGGTATCTGTGCGCAGGCGCCCACTGCATGGTCATCTCCGTCGACTACCGGCTCGCGCCGGAGCATCCATTTCCAGCTGCGGTCGAGGACTCGGACGACGCGTATCGCTGGGTGTGTGAGAACGCAGACGCACTCGGAATTCGAAGCGACCGAATCGGCGTTGGGGGCGACAGTGCGGGGGGGAACCTGTCTGCCGTGGTCTCGTTCCTCGCGCGCGACCGCGGCGAGCATCTTCCATGCGTTCAGCTACTGATTTACCCAGGCGTGGGAGAACCCAACCATCCCGGCCGGGCCAAGCCGGAGCTCCAAACCGGCTACATCCTCGACGCTGATCTTCTGCGATGGTTCAGCGACCAATACGTGCCCGACGGAAACTGGGAGAGCCCGTTGGCCGCGCCGCTCAACCTCGAGTCGTTCGAGGGTCTGCCGCCCGCCATCGTGATCACGACACCGTTCGACCTGCTTGGCCAGGAGGGCATCGAGTACGCGGGCAGACTTCGCGAAGCAGGGGTCCCGGTCGTTCACCAAGAGGTCGTCGACCTCCCGCACGACTTCATCACGTTTACGGTGGTGCCGCGGGCACGAGAGGCCACAGAGGAAATCGCCGCGGCCTTGCGGCAGCGGCTTCACGATTGATCGTGGTCC